>JAKEIC010000342.1 GCA_022614695.1 Planctomycetales bacterium
CGGCGCGGCGCGTCCCCGGCAAGGACCTGCGCGGCGAGAAGGAGAGCCTCCGCCGAGGGGCGCGCATGCTCTACAGCGAGGGGGAGCTTTCCCTCTCGCACCGGTTCCCGCGCGACGGGGAGTACGTCCTGCGCGCCCGCGCCTTCGCCGACCAGGCGGGGCCCGACTTCGCGCGGATGGCCTTCCGGGTGGACGAGACCGAGGCCGCCCGCCTCGAGGTCCCCGCCCGCGAGGACGGTCCCGAGACCTACGAGTGCCGCGCGCGCGTCCCGGCCGGACGCCGCCGGGTCTCGGTCTCGTTCCTGAACGACTACTACAAGGAGCACGACCCGGAGCCGAACGACAGGAACCTCGGGGTCGCCTGGATCGAGATCGCCGGGCCGGTGGACCCGCAGGTCCTCCCCGCGGTCCAGCGCCGGCTCGCCGCGTCGCGCCGGCCGGGCGTGGAGTGGCGCCCGGCGCTCCGGGAGGCGCTCCGGTCGTTCGCGCCGCGGGCGTGGCGCCGTCCCGTCTCCGAAGACGAGGTCTCGCGGGTCCTCGACGCCGTCGCGCTGGGGACCCCCGAGGGCGCGTCCTTCGAGCGGAGGCTCCGGCTCGGGCTCGTGGCGCTCCTCTCGTCCCCTCACTTCGTCTTCCGCGTGGAGGTCCACCCGAAGCCCGACGACCCGTCGGCCGTCCACGCGCTCTCCGATTGGGAACTGGCGAGCCGCCTCTCCTACTTCCTCTGGAGCAGCCTGCCGGACGACGCCCTCATCGAGGAGGCCGCGAAAGAAACGCTCCACCGGCCTGCGCGGCTCTGTGCGCAGGCTCTCCGGATGCTCCGCGATCCCCGCGCCTCGGCGCTCGCCGAGGGCTTCGCGAGCCAGTGGCTCGGGATCCGGAGGCTCTCCGAAGCGGCCCCCGACCCCCGCGAATTCCCCGACTACGACCCCCCGCTCCGCGACGCCCTGCGGGCCGAGACGGAGATGCTCTTCGAGGCCGTGCTCCGCGAGGACCTGCCCGTCTGGACCCTCGTGGACGCCGACTTCACGTTCGTGAACGAGAGGCTCGCGCGTCACTACGGCATCCCGGGCGTGCGCGGGGACCGGATGCGACGCGTGAGGGTCCCCGAGGGACGCCGGGCCGGGGTCCTCGCCCACGCGAGCGTGCTTACCGCCACCTCGACCCCGACCCGCACCTCGCCGGTGAAGCGCGGGAAGTGGATCCTCGAGGCGCTCCTCGACTCCCCGCCGCCGGCCCCCCCGCCCGGGCTCGATAACCTCGACCCGCCGGCGCCCGGGGCCCCTCCGGCGACGCTGCGCGCGCGGCTCGAGCAGCACCGGAGGAAGGGCGACTGCGCCTCCTGCCACGCGAGGATAGACCCCCTCGGGTTCGCGCTCGAGGGCTTCGACGCCGTCGGCCGCGCCCGCGAGCGGGACGGCGGGGCGCCGGTGGACGCGCGCGGGACGCTCCCCGACGGCCGGACTCTCGCCGGGCTCGCCGGCCTCCGGGATCACCTGCGCGGGAACCCGCTCTTCCTCCGCTCGCTCTCCCGGAACCTCCTCGTCTACGCCCTCGGCCGCGGCCTCGGTCCGGCCGACGAGCCGGCGGTCGCGCGTCTCGTCGCCGCCGCCACGGCGGACCCGCGCCTCTCCCGGATCGTGGCCGAGATCGTCGCGCTCCCCGCCTTCCGGGAGCGCCGGGGGGAGAAGCCGACGAAAGAGGGAGACTTCTGATGCGCGCCCTCCCCATCCCCCGCCGGACGTTCCTCCGCGGAGCGGGCGCCGCGGTGGCGCTGCCGCTCCTCGACTCGATGCTCCCCGCGGCCCGGGCGGCCCGCGCCGTCGCGCCGCGTCGCGTCGCGTTCGTCTTCCTCCCGAACGGCGTCCACATCCCCGACTGGACGCCGGCCGAGGCGGGACCGGGGTACGCCCTCCCGCACCTCCTCGAGCCCCTCGCGCCGGTCCGCGAGCACGTCCTCGTCGTGACCGGACTCGCCCACGACGCGGCCCGGGCGCACGGCGACGGCCCCGGCGACCACGCGAGGTCGGCCGCCGCGTTCCTCACCGGCGCGCACCCGGTGAAGACCTCCGGCGCCGGGTTCCGGGCCGGCGTCTCGGTGGACCAGGTGATCGCGCGCGCGGTCGGGAGCGGGACCCGCTTCCCCTCGCTGGAGGTCTCCTGCGAGCGGGCCCGGCAGTCGGGCGAGTGCGACTCGGGCTACGCCTGCGCCTACTCCTCGAACATCTCCTGGCGCGCGCCGTCCTCTCCCGTGGCGGCGGAGGTGAGCCCCCGTCTCGTTTACGACCGCCTCTTCGCCGCGGGCCCCCCGGGCGAGACCCCGGCCGAGCGGGCCGAGCGGCTCCGCGGCCGCGCGAGCGTGCTGGACCTCGTCCGGGGCGACGCGACGAGGCTCCGGGGCCGGCTCGGGACGACCGACCGGCGGAAGCTCGACGAGTACCTCGACGCCGTCCGCGAGATCGAGAGGCGGGTCGCGCGCCTCGAGGAGGGCGGCGAGCCCGAGGGCGCCCCCGCGCCGCCCGCCCCCGGGGTCCCCTCCGACTACCGCCAGCACCTGCGGCTCCAGTACGACCTCCTGGCGCTCGCCTTCCGCCTCGACCTGGTCCGCGTCGCGACGTTCATGGTCGCGAACGAGGGATCGGACAAGAACTACGGCTTCGTCGGCGCCCCCGGCGGACACCACACCCTCTCCCACCACGGCGGCGACGCCGAGAAGATCGCGCGGATCAAGAAGATCAACCTCTTCCACGTCGAGGAATTCGCGCGGTTCGTCGGGTCGCTCGCGGGGACGCCCGAGGGCGAGGGGTCCCTGCTCGACTCGTGCGGCATCGTCCTCGGGAGCGGGATCTCGGACGGCGACGCCCACAACCACGACCACCTGCCCGTCCTCGTCGCCGGCCGCCTTGGCGGCGCGGTCGCGCCCGGGCGCCACCTGCGCTTGAAGGGCGAGACCCCCTGCTGCAACCTCTTCCTCTCCCTCCTCGACGCGATGGGGGTGAAGGCCGCCTCGTTCGGCGACTCGACGGGGAGGCTCGCGGGGCTCTAGCGGAAGAACCTCATCCGGCCCTTCTTCCGGCCCGTCCCGGCGCGGGCGGCCAGGCCGGCCGCGGCGCCGCGGCGCTCCCGCCGGCACCGCGCGCAGTAGCCGAAGAGCTTGTGGGTGTGGGAGACCAGCTCGAAGCCGTGCTCGTCGGCCACGCGGTCCTGGAGCTTCTCGACGTCGGCGTTGCGGAACTCGGTGAGGTCCCCGCACCCGAGGCAGATCAGGTGGTCGTGGTGGTCGCGGCCCGCCATCCGCTCGTAGTAGACGCGGCCGTCGCCGTAGTCCTGCCCTTCGGCGAGGCCGCTCTCGACGAGGAGCGAGAGCGTGCGGTAGATCGTGGACTTGCTGACCCCGCGCGCCCGCAGGCGGTCGAAGTAGTCGTCGGCCGAGAGGTGCTCGCGTGCCGCGAGGACGGCGGCCAGCACCTGCTCGCGCTGCCGGGTGAGGCGGAGCCCCCGGCGCGCAAGGAACTCCCGGAACGTCTCCGTCTCGTGCCCCATAGGTCGCCTGGCCGATTATAGGGCGGCTCGCGATTAAAGGCGTTCCGGGAACGTTTGCGCGGGAGCGTCCCGGGGCTTACGCTCGTCTCTCTCCCGGAGGTGCTCATGCGCGTCCTCGTCCGCTCGGCCCCGCTCCTGCTGCTCGCATCGCCATTCGCCACGGGCGCCGCGGCCCCCTTCGCCGCGGCCCAGGAAGCGTCCCGCCCCGACCCGCTCGACCCGGTCTCCTCGATCCGGGCCGACGAGTACATGGCCCACATCCGCTGGCTCTCCGACGACGCCCGCGAGGGGCGGCTGACCGGGACCCCGGGCGAGAGGGCGGCGACCGCCTACGTGGCCGAGCGCTTCGAGAGGTGGGGGCTCCGGCCCGGCGGGACCCCCGTCGGGACCAAGGGCGGCTGGTTCCAGGAGTTCCCCGTGCCGGCGCGGGCGGGACTGGGCGAGGGGAACCGCCTCTCGATCGAGGGCGCCCGCGGCCGGGGCCTGGACCTCGGCCACCCGCGGGAGCTCACCGCGGGCAAGGACTTCGTCCCGCTCTCGTTCTCGCCCAAGCGCGAGGTGACGGGCCGGCTGGTCTTCGCGGGGTACGGCGCGCGTGACGAGGAGTCGGGGTGGGACGACTACGCGGGGCTCGACGTGAAGGGGGCGATCGTGGTGCTGCTCCGCGCGGGGCCGAAGGCGCGGCCTCCCGGGGTGAAGCGGCCGCCCGGCGTCATGGCGATGGTCGGCCGGAACCCCGAGGTGCGCGGCCAGGTCCGGAACGCCTTCCGCGAGGGCGCCGCGGGGGTCCTCCTCGTCGAGAGCCCGCGCGTCGAGGGGGACCGGCTCCCGCCGCTGGCCGGGCGGGCCGAGCCGGGCGAAATCCCGTGCGCCGTGGTCCGGCGCGCGGTGCTCGCCCCGGTCCTCGAGGCGGCCGGGCTCGACCTCGCCGCGTGGCAGGACGCCTCCGACGGGAAGAAGTCGCCCGCGTCCCACCCCGACCTCCACGCCGAGGCGACCCTCGCGACCGAGGTGCGGCGCGTCGAGGTGATCGGCCGGAACGTGGTCGGGATCCTCGAGGGGTCGGACCCCGCGAAGCGCCGGGAGTTCGTCGTGATCGGCGCCCACGCCGACCACGTGGGCCGGAACGAGGCGGGAGGCGCCGCCGACGGGAACGACGAGATCCACAACGGGGCCGACGACAACGGCTCGGGGACGGCGGGGCTCCTCGAGATCGCGGAGGCCTTCGCGACCTGCGCGGTCCGCCCCGCGCGCTCCGTCGCGTTCCTCTCGTTCACGGGCGAGGAGCTGGGGCTCCTCGGGAGCTACCACTGGGTCCGGAACCCACTGATCCCGCTCGCCGACACGGTCGCGATGGTCAACCTCGACATGATCGGCCGCTCGCGGGAGGGGAAGTGCTCGGTGGAAGGGAACGTGACCGCCGAGGCGTTCCCGGACCTCGTCCGGGGCCGGAACGCCGGGATCGGGCTCACGCTCTCGTTCCCGAAGTCGGTCCGCCCCGACTCGGACCACTGGCCCTTCATCGAGAAGGGGATCCCGACCATCATGTTCTTCACGGGCCTCCACCCCGACTACCACAAGGCGACGGACGACTGGGACAAGATCAACGGCGAGGACGCGGCGCGGGTCGCCCGGCTCGCGTTCCTCTGCGCGGCGGACCTCGCCTCGCGGCCCGAGCGCCTCGCCTACGTGAAGCCGAAGGGGGGGATGTTCGCCCCGCAGGCTCCGCGCGGGGGGGTGCGGCTCGGGATCTTCAGCGACCAGGACTTCGAGGGGCCGGGGATCCGGGTGACCCAGCTCGTGCCCGGCGGCCCGGCCGAGAAGGCGGGCCTCAAGCCGGGCGACGTCGTCGTGAAGCTGGCGGGCCGGGAACTCAAGGAGATCGCCGACCTCCACGAGGCGCTCGGAAAGCTCAAGTCCGGCGACACGAGCGAGGTCGAGGTCCGGCGGGGGGCCGAGACACTCGCTCTCAAGATCGAGTTCGCGGCCGCCGCGGGGGCCGCGCCGGCGCCCGCCGACGAGCAGCCGAGGCCGCGCCTCGGGTTCATGCCCGACTACGGGTTCGACGGGCCGGGCGTGAAGGCGACCGAGGTGACGCCCGACATGCCCGGGTCGCGGGCCGGCCTCCAGGCAGGCGACATAGTCCTCAAGCTCGGGAACCTGGAGGTGAAGGGCCTCGAGGACTTGATGATGGCGCTCGGGGCCCAGAAGCCGGGCTCCACCGTCGAGGTCGTCGTCCGGCGCGGGGAGAAGACGGAGACCCTGAAGGTCACCTTCGACGGGACGCCCCCGAAGGACAAGTAGTCCGGGTGGAGAAGGTCCGGATAGACCCGGACATCCGGCGGGCGGCGACGCTCCCGGCGCGGGTCTACCGGGACCCCGAGGCGTTCGCCCTCCAGCGCGAGAGGCTCTTCCCGCGGGCGTGGCACCTGGTGGGGGACGCGGCGCTCCTGCGCGAGCCGGGGGACCGGATGCCGGTGACGCTCCTCCCCGGGGCGCTCGACGAGCCGCTCCTCCTCGCACGCGGGAAGGACGGACGGGTGCGGCTCCTCTCGAACGTCTGCACGCACCGCGGGAACGTACTCGTGACGGAGCCCGGCCGGGGCCAGGACATCCGGTGCCGCTACCACGGGCGGCGATTCGGCCTGGACGGGAAGTTCCTCTCGATGCCCGAGTTCGCGGAGGCGGTCGGGTTCCCGAGCCGCTCCGACGACCTCCCCGAGGTCCCGCTCGGCGAGTGGGGCCGGTTCCTCCTCGGATCGCTCGCGCCGGAGGTGGCGGCCGAGAAGCTCCTCGAGCCGATCCGGGCGCGGGCGGGCTTCGTTCCGCTCGAGAAGCTCGCCTTCGACCCGAAGGGCGCGCGCGATTACGAGGTGGCGGCGAACTGGGCGCTCTACCTCGACAACTACCTCGAGGGGTTCCACATCCCCTACGTCCACGCCTCGCTGAACGAGGCCCTCGACTACGCGGCCTACGCGACCGAGCTCTCCGAGTGGGGCGTCGTCCAGGTGGGCGTCGCGGCCGCGGGCGAGCCGGCCTTCGACCTTCCGGCGGGGCACCCCGACGTGGGGAAGCGGATCGGCGCCTACTATTTCTGGCTGTTCCCGACGACGATGTTCAACGTCTACCCGTGGGGCATCTCGGTGAACGTGGTCCAGCCGCTCGCCCACGACAGGACCCGGGTCTCGTTCCTCCCCTACGTGCTCGACCCCCTGAAGCGCGGCGTCGGCGCGGGCTCGGGCCTCGACCGCGTCGAGCGCGAGGACGAGCAGGTGGTCGAGTCCGTCCAGCGCGGGGTGCGCTCGAGGCTCTACGACCGCGGCCGCTACTCGCCGACCCGGGAGACGGGCGTGCACCACTTCCACCGGCTGCTCGTGCGGGGGATGGGGATGGAAGGGTAGCCTCAGCGGACGCGGTTTTTCGGCTCCTCCCCCCTCAGAACCCGCACGAGGTCCTCGGCGGCCATCACCGCCATCATCGAGCGCGTCTCCTCCGTGGCGCTTGCCACGTGGGGGAGGAGGACCACGTTCTCGAGCTTCGCGAGGCCCGGGGCGAGCTTCGGTTCCCGCTCGTAGACGTCGAGGGCGGCCGCGCGGAGCTGCCCGGCGCGAAGGGCCGCGACGAGCGCCTTCTCGTCCACCACCGGGCCGCGCGAGGTGTTCACGAGGATCGCCGTGCGCTTCATGAGCGCGAGGCGGCGGGCGTCGAGGAGGTGGCGGGTCTCGTCCGAGAGGGGGACGTGCACGGTGACGAAGTCGGAAGCGCGGAGGAGGTCGTCCAAGTCGGCGCGCTGCGCGCCGACCTCCCGCTCGAACTCGGGCTTCGCGTTCCGCGACCAGTAGAGGACCTCCATCCCGAGCCCGTCCGCGCGCCGTCCCACGGCCTGGCCGATGCGGCCGGCGCCCACGATCCCCAGGGTCTTCCCCGCGACGGCGACTCCGAGCAGGAGCGTCGGCCCCCAGGCGCGGAACTTCCCCGCCCGCACCATCCGGTCCCCCTCGGGGATCCGGCGGGCGGCAGCCAGCAGGAGCGCGATCGCGCACTCGGCCGTCGCCTCGGTCAGCACCCCGGGCGTGTTCGTGACGGCGATCCCACGCCGCGCGCAGGCCTCGAGCGCGACGTGGTCGGTCCCGACCGACATCGTGGCAACGACGCGCAGCCGGTCCGCAGCGGCGATCACGCGCGCGTCCATCGGGTCGGTGAGCTGGCAGAGGACCCCCTCCCGCCCGGGGACGAGCCGGAGGAGTTCCGGGCGTCCGGGAGGGTCCTGCGACTTCCGGACCTCGAACGGGATCCCGGAGTCCCGCAGAACCCGCAGCCCCGCCTCCGGGATCGCCCGGGTGGAGAGGATCGGCGAGGCCGGCCGGCTCATGGCCGGAGCTTTTTCATCGCCCGCCCGATCGCCGCCATCCCGCCCGCGATCGTCTCGTCGGAGACGGCGAACGAGAGGCGGAAGTGGCCCGGGCAGCCGAAGCCCCTCCCCGGGACGACGAGGACCATCTCGTCAACCAGCCGCTCGATGAACTTCGTCTCGTCGGGGAGGGGAGACTTCGGGAAGACGTAGAAGCCGGCCTCCGGCGTGACGAACTCGATCCCCGCCTCGCGGAGCCCGCGCCCGACCGCCTCGGCCTTCGCCCGGTACTCGGCCCGGCCGACCGACTTCCCGAGGAGAGGGAGGAGCGCCCGCTGCATCGTGGCGGGGGCGTTCACGAACCCGAGCGTCCGCGTCGTGAACGTGATCGCGTCGGCGAGCCTCGGCTCGTCCACGCCCGGGTGGATCGCCACGACGCCGATCCGGTCCCCGGGGATCGAGAGGGCCTTGGACCAGGAGTAGACGAAGAAGGAGTTCTCGTAGTACGAGGCCGGCGACGGCACGGGACGGTCCCCGAACGCGAGGTCGCGGTACGGCTCGTCGGAGAGGAGGTAGACGGCGCGTCCGAGCCCCTGCGAGGCCGCTCGCAGCAGCTCCCCGAGCGCCCGGCACTCCCTCTCGGTGTAGACCCGCCCGCAGGGGTTGTTCGGCGTGTTCACGAGGACGGCCGCGGTCCGGGGGCCGACCGCCTTCTCGATCCCCTCGAGAGGGATCCCGAACCCCGGGACCGCCGGGACCGTCACCGAGACGCCGCCGTGGTTCGCGATGTAGAACGGGTACTCGACGAAGAACGGGGCGAGCATGAGGACCTCGTCCCCGGGGGCCAGGATCGCCTTGAGCGTCGCGTTGAGAGCCCCGCCCGCGCCGACGCTCATGACCACGTCGCGGGCCCGCGCCGCGAAGACCCCCGCCTTCTTCACCCAGGCCGCGACCGCCTCGCGGACGTCGGGGAACCCCGCGTTCGGCATGTAGCGGTGGTGGCCGGTGCCCCGCTCGCGCGCGAGGTCGCCGAGGGCCTGGAAGAACTCCTCGGGCGGGTCGAGGACCGGGTTCCCGAGCGAGAAGTCGTAGACCTTGTCGGCCCCGTGTTTTTGGCGCAGCTCCTGCCCCCGCTCGAACATCCGGCGGATCCAGGAGGCCCCCTCCATGGCCGCGGAGATCTGCGGGGAGAGGGGCACGGGGCGGAGAAGTCTACCCGGCGGAGGCTCGACGCGGCGACGCGGCGGAAGGGCCGCCGTTGGTTGCTACTTCTTGTCTCCCTTACCCTTGGCCGGCGCCGCCGCGGCGCCCTTCCCGGCCGGAGCCGCGCCCTTCCCCGGAGCGGCGCCCTTGCCCGCCGGCGCCGCCGCGGCCGGGGCGGCCGCGCCCGGGGCCGCCACCGCGCCCTCGGCGCCCGGAACGGCCTCGACCTCCTTCGCCGCCTTCTTCTTCGCCTTCACCTTGAGCCGGGCCTTGACCTTGGGGAGCCCGAAGATGGATCGCCCGTCCTTCCAGAGCCCGTCCGTCATCAACTTGGCGATGCGCTCGGACCGGCTGAGGACGTTCCGCGACCGCTTGAGGGCGGTGGTGACCTGGAGGCTCTTGTGGATGGACATGGAGGGGGCGGAACTATAGGAGCCCCGTCCGCCGCCGTCAACGCCCCGCCAGGCGAGGGCGCGTCATTCGCGCGCGCCTCTCTGTTGCGCGCGAGCGATGCGGCCTTGCGACTACTGCGTCCGCTTGAGGACGAACGAGTCGGAGAAGGTGTCGTAGTCGCAGCGGGCCTTCTTGATGTCCCCGAGGACGCCCTTGATGTCCTGGCCGTTGGCGGAGTCGTAGGCTCCGACCTCCACCACGTAGCTCTTGCCGGACGCGCGGGCGACCGCCGGCTTAAACCCGAGCCCCTCCACATGGGCGCGGATCTGCTGGGCGCGGGCCTTCCCGGCGGCGTCGCCGGGGAGCGAGATGATCCGGATGACGAACTTGCCGATCGGCGACCTCTCGGCCGCCTCCTCGACCTTGGGCGCGGGGGGAGGGGTGGGCGGGAGCGGGCCCGGGCCCACGAGCGAGAGCGGGATCGGCTCGGTCGTGACCGGCGCGGCCGGTCCGGCGGGGGCGGCGGCCGCGGGCGGAACGGCCGCCTTCGCGATCTCCGCGGGCTTCCCCATCTGCTCGAGGTACACGGTGTCCGGCGCCGCGGCGCCGGGGGACGCGGCCACGGCGGGCGTGGCCGGGGCGCCGGCGTTGCGGCCGGCCCGGGCTCCGAGCGTGAACGACACGAGATTGGTCACGAGCAGGCCCAGGAGTCCGGCCACGGCGAGGTCCATCCGGAACCGCCCCCTCGCCGCGTCGGCCTCTTCCCCCGCGAACAGCCGCGCGCGCTCGGGCTTGGCGACGGTCGTGGGGATCGGCTTCGTCGAGCCGAGCCCGACGAGCCCGGGGAAGTCGGGGACCGCCCCGGAGAGCCGGATCGGGGCCTGCGGGCTCCCGAGGAGGCCCTTGCCCCTCTTCGGATCGAGCAGGATGTCGAGGAACTCGCCGGCCTTCTTTCGGGACATCGGCACCCCCCCTTCGGGTACGGACACAACGGGGCCATTCCGGTACGGACCCCGGGGGGTATCGGCTGCGGGGGACGTCTCCTTGAGTACACTCCTGCCCGTGCCCCTCCCCCGGTCCGACATCGTGGTCCAGTTCCTCCGCGGCTCCGGCCCCGGGGGGTCGAACCGGAACAAGGTCGTGACCGGGGTCCGGGTCCGCCACGTCCCGACGGGGCTCGTCGCGATGGCGACCGAGCGGCGCTCACAGGCGCGGAACCTCGCGATCGCGCTCGACCGGCTCGAGGAGCGGGTGGGGGAGCACGCGCGGCCCAAGGTCCCCCGGGTCGCGACGGCCCCCACGGCCGGCGCGCGCCGGCGACGGATCGAGGCGAAGCGTCGGCGGGGGGCCCGGAAGGCGGCCCGGAGGCCGGCGGGCCCCTTGGATGCCGGGGAGTAGAATCCTCCCGGGTCCTTCATGTCCCCTCCCCTCATCCTCGGCCATCGCGGCGCGAGCCGGGACGCTCCCGAGAACACCCTCTCGGCGTTCCGGCTGGCGCTTTCGCAGGGGGCCCACGGGGTCGAGCTGGACGTCCGGCGCTCGGGGGACGGGGAGCTCCTCTGCCTCCACGACGCCGACCTCGGACGGACGGTGCCGGGGGAAGGCGAGGTCGAGTACACCCCGGCCGCGACGATCCGGGCCGCCGACGCGGGCGGGTGGTTCTCGCCGACCTTCCGGGGCGAGAGGGTGCCGACCCTCGTGGAGGCGTGCGATGCGCTCCGGACCGCCCGCCTCGTCATGGTCGAGGTGAAGGCCCCGAAGGACGACCGGGACCTCCTCCTGCCCGGCATCTCCGAGGCGATGGCGGCGTTCCTCCGGGCGCCGCGCCCCGGGCCCGCGCTCCTCGTCGCGTCGTTCACGGTCCCCATCCTCCGCGAGATCCACGAGGCGGTGCCCGAGGCTCCCCTCGCGGCGATCGTGGGGCGCGCGATGGGCCCGTCCGAGTGGCGCTGGCTCCTCGGGCTCCCCCTGCGCGCCGTCTCCCTCGGCGACGAGTGGGCGACTCCTGACCGGATCCGGCAGATCCGGGAGACGGGCCGGGACGTCTACGTCTGGACCGTGGACGACGTCGGGAAGGCCGGGGACCTTCTGGAACTCGGCGTCTCCGGGATCGTCACGAACACGCCGACCCGACTCGTCCGGGGGCTCGCGGGGCGAGA
This sequence comes from Planctomycetales bacterium, assembly GCA_022614695.1. Lineage (GTDB taxonomy): Bacteria > Planctomycetota > JAKEIC01 > JAKEIC01 > JAKEIC01 > JAKEIC01. The sequence goes on from JAKEIC010000342.1 coordinate 11,650, forward strand.
TGGGACCGACTAGCAGGCTCGGACTCGTCCTCCTCGCGGCTGGCTGCGGGCGGGCAGCCCCCCCTCCCCTTCCCCCGCCGTCGCCGCCGGCAACCGCGGCCGTCCCCGCCGACGACGGGCTCGTGCAGCCTCCGCCTCCCGGCCCCGTCCTCCCGATGGGGATGGCCGGGGACTGGTACCCGGGCTCGGCCGCCGCGTGCGCCGCCGAGGTGGACCGGCTGCTCTCCGAGGCCCCCGACCCGCCGCCGCTCCCCGGACCGCTCATCGCGCTCGTCCTCCCGCACGCGGGCTGGCGCTTCAGCGGCCGGATCTGCGCGACGGGCGTCAAGGCCGCGCGCGGGCAGGGGATCGAGACCGTGGTGCTCCTCGGGGTCTGCCATGCCGGGGCGAAGATCGGCCTCCGGGGCGCCGCGATCCACGCCGAGGGCTCGATCGAGACCCCCCTCGGCTACGCCGAGGTGGACCGGGAGCTCGCGGGCGAGATCGTCCGCTGGCTCCCGGGAGCCGGCCCCCGGCCCGAGGCCTTCGCGGGGGAGCACTCGGTGGAGGTGATCGTCCCGTTCCTGCAACGGGCGCTCGGCCCGTCGGTCCGGGTCGTCCCGATGCTCGTCCGGACGGAGTCCCAGGAGGAGACCCACGCCGTCGCCGCGGCGCTCGAGATGGCCGTGAACGGGTTCCCGCGCCGGGTCCTCCTCGTGGCGAGCACCGACCTCGCGCACGGGGCCCCGAAGGGGCCGAGCGAGGTCTCCGACGCCGAGACGGTGGCCTCGTGGGGGACGCTCGACCCGCGGGTGATCCACTGGAAGCAGTCCGAGATCCGCGCCCGGACCCCGGACCTCCTCTGCACGATGTGCGGGAACGACCCGGTGCTCGCCACCCTCTGGGCCGCGCGGCTCCTCGGCGGGACCCGGGTGACCGTCCTCGAGCGCGGGACCTCGGCCGACGCCCCCGCGGGGAGCCCGGACCGTGTCGTGGGCTACGCTGCCGCGGCCGTCACCGGGGGCGGCCTCGACCCCGAGGCGCAGAGGGAGCTCCTGCACCTGGCCCGGGAGACGGTCCTGGCGTCCGTCCTCGGCGAGCCCCGTCCGGAGGCGGACCTCGCCTCGCTCCCGGCCGTCCTCTCCGGGAAGGGTCCCGGCGTCTTCGTGACGCTCCGGCAGGGGGACCGGGTCCGCGCCTGCGTCGGGGTGCTCGCCTCGGAGCGGCCCCTCGCGAGGCTGGTGGCCGCCCAGGCGGCCTCGGCCGCCACGAAGGACCACCGCATCGTCGAGGAGCCCCTCGCGAAGGCCGACCTCAGGCCGGTCGGGGGCGTGAAGATCGAGATCTCGGTGCTCGGCCCGATCGAGCCCGTCCGCTCCCCCGACGAGATCATCGCCGGGGTCCACGGGGTCTCGCTCGACCGGGGCGACTCCCACGCCGTGCTCCTCCCGCAGGTCGCGATGGAGTCGCGCTACTCGCGGGAGAAGTTCCTCGCCTCGCTCTGCCGGAAGGCGAAGATCCCGGACGAGGCGTGGAAGGACCCCGGCACGAGGCTCCGGAAGTTCACCGCGTTCGTGTTCTCGGAGTGACCGTCCGGCAAGGTGCCGTCGGAGCCGGACGATCACTCCGAGATAGTGGGGGCGTCAGCGGCCGCCGGGAAGCGAGACTCGGTCCTTCATCCGGGCCCACCAATCCTGCCAGACCCGGCGATGAGGCGGGAGGTTCATGCGGCCCAGCGGAGTCTCCTGCAACCAGGCTTCGATCAGTCCGGTAATCGCTACGGACAGGTAGTCGTCGTCGGCCTCCGGGGGGTCAAGGAGCATCTCGATCAACTCAGGGAGGGCAGCCTTGCGCGGATGCCCGCGCAGGCCTTGGCAGATCGCGTCGACGAGCCGAACCCGAGCTTCCGCGGAACGGCGGGATGCGCTATTCACACCGGCAAGGGGTCGTCGCCCTTCCTTCCGGAGGCGTTCGAGCAGGGCGGGATAGATCGTCTCTTCGTTCCACACGGGGGGGGCACAGAGGACCCTCACGATCGTCCACCTCTCGTCGAGACCCTCCTGAGCGAGCAGGACCAGGCACGCATCGAGGTACTTGAGGTCCACACGCTCGCGAGACGGCAAGGCCGCGTTGGCTGGCGGTGGGACCCCGAGCTCTCGGAGTTTCTCGACGATCTCGCTCGGAAGCGTCGGGGGCGGCGACGCGGTGAGCGGGGTGTCCGTCCCGGCGACGACCTCGGACGAGCTCGCTCGTTGCATCGACGGCGCGCGCTCGATCCTCTCGATCCTCCGCTCCAGCTCCGTGAGCTTCTCGGAGATCGTCTGAAGCGCGAGGAGCGCGCCCGAGTCGCGCGGGACGGCGGCTTCGAGGGCGGAGGAGCGCCGCGCCGGCGCCCAGGGAGCGAAGGCGAGCATCGCCGCGAGGACAACGCCCGCGCCGAGGAAGGCCGCGAGGGCGGGGAGCCAGAGGCGCCACGCCGGTCCCGGGGAGTCCATCAGCCGGGGATCGTAGCAGACCTCGCGAGCAGGAGGTCCGAGTACGACACCGGCACCAGGTCCGCTTCGGCCACTCCGAGCAATCCCCGCCAGCGCTCGGCCTCGGCCGCGAGCGGGGCAAGGTCGGCGCCCTCCGGCCCCTCGACTTCCACCTCGACGAAGCTCCCGAGCCCTTCCACCTCGTCCACGTGGACCTTCACCGCGCCCGCCCGGAAGAGCTCGCGCCGCTTCCCGACGACGACGCGCACCCCGCAGGCGGCCCCGAGGAGGGGTCCCAGCTCCGCCGGCGGGTCGTGGACGAGGAGCACCCGGCTCTCCCGGGTCCGCGCCCCGTCCGCGCGCTCGTAGAAGACGATCTCCCGGCCGAGGTCCCCCTCGCGGAGCTTGAGCCGCCCCCGCGGGACGTCGTAGTAGGTGTCCACCTGCCGGCCGGCGTTCGCGAGGCGGGCCCCGGCGGCGACTGCCGCCCGCCGCGCCGCCTCCGGGTGCCGGCAGCGCGCCTTCCACTCGGCGTTCACGAGGCGCACGGAAGCTGCGATGGGTCCATAATAGCCGCCGCCGTGAACATCGGGCCCTACGAGGTGATCGGAGAGCTCGGCCGCGGCGGGATGGGCACCGTCTACCGCGCCCGGGACCCGGAGCTCCGGCGCGAGATCGCGCTCAAGGTGCTCGAGCGCGGCGCCGCCTCGGACGAGCGCGCCCGGTTCCTCCGCGAGGGACGGACCGGCGCGCGTCTGCGCCACCCGAACATCGTGACGGTCCACGCGGCGGGGGAGGCCGACGGCGCCGCCTTCATCGCGCAGGAGCTGATCGAGGGCGAGAGCCTCGCCCACGCCCTCGCCCGCGAGCCCTTCCCGCCGGAGCGGGCGGCGCGGCTCGTCGCGACGGTGGCGCGCGCCCTCGGCCACGCCCACCGCGAGGGCGTGGTCCACCGCGACGTGAAGCCGGGGAACATCCTCCTCGACCGGGCGGGCGAGCCCCACCTCGCCGACTTCGGTCTCGCGCGGACCGTCGAGGCCTCGGCCGCGCTCTCGCGCTCGGGCCAGGCGATCGGGACCCCGCACTACATGTCGCCCGAGCAGGCGAGCGGCCGGGTGGGCGTCGTGGACGCCCGCACGGACGTCTGGGGCTGCGGGATGGTCCTCTACGAGTGCCTCGCGGCCGCCCGGCCCTTCGAGGCCGAGGGGCCCATGGCCGTGATGACGGCGATCGTGCACGAGGAGCCCGTGCCGCTCCGGCGCCGGGTCCCCTCCGTGCCCGCAGCGCTCGACGTGGTCGTCGCACGCTGCCTCGAGAAGGAGCCGGACCGGCGCTACAGCTCGGCCGACGCCCTGGCCGAGGACCTGGAGAGGTACCTCGGGGGGCGTCCGGTCCTGGCTCGGGCCCCGGGGCTCGCGGAGAGGTGTCGCCGGCGCGTCCGCCGGAACCCGGCTGCCTACGGTGTCGGCGCGGCGCTCGGCGCCGTGGCGCTCCTCCTCGCCGGGGCGCTGGCCGTGCGCACGCTCCGCGAACGGGCCGGCCGCGCCGAGGAGGCGCGGCGCGCGGAGGAGCGCGTGCGGGCCCAGGCGGAGGGGTTCCTCGCCGAGGCGCGGGCGGCGCGGGAGGAGATCCGGCGCCTCGACGAGGCGCTCGCGAAGGTCCCCCGCGTGGAGGATCCCGCCGCCGAGGGGGGGGAGGGCGAGTCCGAACGCGCCCGGCTCTGGCAGGAGCGCGAGGAGCAGACCGTGCTCGTCCGGAGCCACTACCTCGCCGTGCGTAGGATCCTCCGGGAGGAGCCCGGGCGGCCCGAGGCCCGGGAGGCGTCCGAGTCGCTCGGGGCCATCGCCTGGGCGCGACTCGTCGAGGCCGAGGCGGAAGGGAACCGCGAGGCGGCCGCGCGGTTCGAGGCGCTGCTGCGAGAGGCTGCCCCCGAGCGCTACGCGCAGGAGCTTCGCGGGGACGGCACGCTCACGCTCCGGACCGATCCTCCGGGGGCGGAGGTCGAGGCGCTCCAGTACGGGGAGGAGGACGGGAAGCTCGTCGCGAGGCCCTGGCGCCCCCTCGGGACGACTCCCATCGAGAAGGCGCCCTTGCCCATGGGCTCGTACCTCCTCGTCCTCCGGAAGGAGGGCTGCCGCGACGTCCGCTACCCGGTCCTCGTCGAGCGCGGGGAGGACGACGTCTCCCGCGACCCGGTCCCCCTCCTCACGGACCGTCAGATCGGCAAGGGCTACGTCTGGGTCCCGCCGGGCGAGGCGATCCTCGGCGGCGACCCGAAGGCGCCCTACGCCTGGTCGCGGCGTAAGCGCTGGGTCGCGGGGTTCTGCCTCGCGGAGCGTGAGGTCACGTTCCGGGAGTACCGGGAGTTCCTCGGGGCGCTCCTCGCGAGGGGCGCCCCGGCGGCCGAGGTCGAGGCGCGCTGCCCGCGCCGGAGCGGGGTGGGTGGGGGCTACTGGGGCGTGCGCGATGGCCAGGTCGTCGAGCGCGGGCGCATCCCGGAGGAGTTCCCCGTCTTCGGCATCTCCTGGGGCGACGCCGACGCCTACGCCCGATGGCGGGGCGAGGTCGAGGGGCGCGGGGCGCGGCTCCCGACCGAGGAGGAGTGGGAGCGGGCCGCCCGCGGGGCCGACGGCCGGCTCTTCCCGTGGGGGAACGTCTTCCGCTGGGAGCGCGTCGTGGGCGGCCGGAGCCCGGTCCACGGCGAGCGGCCGCGCCCGAGACCCCCGGGGACCGCGGCCGACGACGTCTCGCCGTTCGGGGTGCGCGACCTCGCCGGGAGCGTCTACGAGTGGTGCGACGACCTGATCTCCGGCCGCAACCGCGCCGCGCGCGGCGGCGCCTGGGGCCACCTGAACACGAGCTACTTCCGCGCCGCATACCGGAACGGATACGACGAGACGCTCCTCGGGGACATGCACGGATTCCGGGTGCGGGCGGAGCCGAAGGCCCGATGAATTCCGCTCCCGCTCCCGGCCCCCCCCGCGCGTACCTCACCGACTTCGGCCTCGCGAAGTCCGTCGCGACCGGCTCGAAGCTCACGCGCACCGGCCAGGCGCTCGGGACGCCGGCCTACATGAGCCCGGAGCAGGCCCGGGGCGAGGTCTCCTCCCTCACGCCGGCGACGGACGTCTGGGGCCTGGGCTGCGTGCTCTACGAGATGCTGGCGGGAAGGCAGCCCTTCGAGGCCGAGACAAGCGAGGGGGTGGTGGTGGGGCGGATCCTCCTGACCGAGCCGCCGCGGCTCCGGACCCGGCGTGGGGACGTCCCGGCAGGGCTCGAACGAGTGGTCCGGGTGACCCTCGCGAAACGGGGTCAGGACCGCTACCGGGGCTCGGACGCCCTGAGAGACGACCTGGGCCGCGTGCTCGTCGGGAGCCGGCCGCGCGCGCGGCTGCCCGGGTGGCGGCTCCGCACCGGGGCCGGGCTTGCCGTGGCTGTCGCGGCGGGGCTCGGTATCGCGGCCGCGTGGCCTCGGGAGTTGCCGCCCGCTCCCGCAGTCCGCGCGGGCCCTGCCTCATCGGAGGCCGATCTCCTCGCGGCTCGGGCCCGAGGGCTCCGGCAGGCGGATCCCCGGGAGGCGGCCAGGCTCCTGGGGCAGGCGCTGTCTGCAGCGCCCGAGCGGCACGACTGGAGGCTCGAGAGAGGGCTCCTCCTCTGGGCCGTGGGCCAGTGGAAAGCCGCGCGCGAGGAGTGGGGCTCGATCCCCGAGAGCGCGACCGTCGGGAGCCGCGCGAGGCTCTATCGGGGGCTCGAGGCGCTCTTCCGGCTGGAGGGCGGCGTCTTCCACGCGGAAGAGGGGCGACCCGACCTCGAAGCGGCGGCGGCGGGGAGGGGTGAGGTGGCCCAGATCGCTAGGGGAGCGCTGGCAACCCTGTCGCACGACTGGTCCGAGGCCCGCAGGAGGCTCCGGGACGCTCCGGGCTGGGAGGCGGCGCTCCTTCGTGGATACGTGGAAGCGGGAGCCGAGAAGGGGGACGAGGCCGCCGCCGTCCGCGAGTACGGTCGCGCCCTCGAGGAGGGGATCCCGTTCGCGTGGGTCCTGGCCAGTCGTGGGGCCGTGCGTCACGGCCTCGGAGACCTCCGCGGCGCGCTGGAGGATTACGACGCGTCGCTCAGGCTCCAGCCCGGCACCCAGGCGGCGCTCTGCAATCGGGGGCTCGCGAAGCGAGACCTCCGAGACCCCCGCGGGGCGCTCGCCGACTACGACGCCGCGCTCCGGATCTGGCCGGACGACCCGGTCGCCCTCAACGGCCGGGGCGCCGCCCGGGCGCTCCTCGGAGACCTCGTCGGGGCGATCGAGGACCACGGCGCCGCACTGAGGCTCCGGCCGGACTTCCACGACGCCCGTTCCTACCGCGGCGCCGCGCGGCAGACCCTCGGGGACTACCGCGGGGCCATCGAGGACTACGACGCCGCCCTCGCCCTGCTCCCGGACTTCCCCGAGGTGCACCTGAATCGGGGGGGCGTCCGGTGGGTCCTCGGGGACGTCCCTGGGGCGCTCGCTGACTACGACGCCGCGCTCAGGCTCCGGCCCGGCTACGACCAGGCCCTCGTGGCTCGGGCGAACGCCCGCCTCGATCTCGGGGAGGATGGCCCGGCACTCGAGGACTTCACGGCCGCCGTCGCCGCCGCCCCCACGCCGCGTCTCCACGGGTCGAGGGCCCTGGCGCTCGCGCGGCTCGGCCGGCTCGACGAGGCGCTCGCCGCCGCGGCGACGGCGCTCTCGATGGACCCGAAGGGACCCCACTACGCGTACGCGGCGCGAGGGCTCGTGAGGCTGCGGCAGGGCCGGCGAGCCGAGGCGCTCGCCGAGTTCGAGACATTCGACTCGCTCGCGCCTCGGACGGACCCGCTCCGGACGCAGGTCGCCGGTTGGAGGGCGGAGGCGGCAGGCGACGTCCCGAAGTAGGATCGCGCCCCGGGAGTTGACGCCCGGGAGAATCCTCGTGGGAACCAAGCCCGACACGGCGATGTCGGCACCCCGCCTCGAGCCCCGCGCCTTCCTCACCGACTTCGGCCTCGCGAAGTCCGTCGCGACTGGCTCGAAGCTCACGCGCACCGGCCAGGCCCTCGGGACGCCGGCCTACATGAGCCCGGAACAGGCCCGGGGCGAGGTCTCGTCGCTCACCACGGCGACGGACGTCTGGAGCCTCGGCAGCGTCCTCTTCGAGCTGCTCGCGGGGCGGCCGGCCTTCGAGGGGGAGACCTCCGCCGCGATCGTCGGGAGGATCCTCCTGGCGGAGCCGACGCGCCTCCGGAGGGTCCGGCCCGACGCCCCGCGTGGGCTCGATCGGGTGGTGCGGGTCGCCCTCGCCAAGCGGGCGCGGGATCGCTACCGCGACGCCGGCGCCCTGCGGGACGACCTCGCCCGGGTGCTCCGCGGCGAGTCGCCGCGGGCGCGCCCCGCGGGGACCTGGCGCCGGGTCGCGGTCCCCGTCGCGATCGCCTCGGGGGTGGTCCTCGCCCTCGCGGCCTTCCGCGGGCCGCGCGTCGCCGCACCGGCCGAGCTGCCCTCCTCCGGGGACTCCGAGGCCGAGAAGCTCGTGGTGGCGAGCCGCGCCCTCCGGCACTCCGACCCGCGGGGGGCCGCCGGGCTCCTCGGGCAGGCCCTCGCGCTCGATCCGTCGCGACCGGGGCTGCGTCTCGAGCGGGGACTCCTCCTCTGGGCGGTGGGAGAGGGCCCGGCGGCGCGGGAGGAGTGGGGACGCATCGCGGCCGGGGTCCCCGAGGCCGCGGCCGCGAGGCTCTACCTCGGCCTCGAGGCCCTCTTCCACGCCGGGGGCGCCGACCCGCGGTTGGCGGAGGCCGAGGACCACCTGCGGAGGACCGCGGCCGGGGACGGCCCGGAGGCGCTCCTCGCCCGCGCCGCGCTCGCGGCCCTCGATTCCGAGTGGGGCTCGGCCCGCGCGCTGCTCCGCGACGCGAGGGGATGGGTCGCGGACGCCCTCCGCGGGTACGTGGAGGGGGTGGACCCGGCCGGGGATCCGCAGGCCGCGGCGCGCGCCGACACGGCGGCGCTCGAGCAAGGCATCCCGTTCGCGTGGATCTACTGCAACCGGTCCGCCGCGCGGACACTGCTGGGCGACCCGCGCGGGGGACTCGAGGACGCCGAGCGGAGCCTCGCGCTCAGCGCCGGCATCGTCGAGGCGTACGCGAATCGCGGGGAGGCCCGGTCGCGCCTGGGGGACCGCGCCGGGGCGGTCGAGGACTTCGGGAAGGTCCTCGACCATCGGCCGCGATCCTGGGAGGCCTGGACGAGGCGAGGCACCCTCCGGTACGAACTGCGGGACCTCCGCGGCGCCCTCGAGGACTTCTCGGCGGCCCTCCGCCTGCGGCCGGACGACCCGGAGCGCCTCAACGACCGCGCCGGCGTCCTGCACGATCTCGGGGAGTACGACCGGGCCCTGGCCGACTGCGAGGCCGCGCTTCGGCTCCGACCCGAGTACCCCGACGCCCTGGCCAACCGGGGCGCGGTCCGCCTGGGGCTCAGCGACCCCCGGGGCGCGGTCGCGGACTTCGCGGCCGCCCTGCGGCTGCGTCCGGACATCCCCGAGATCCTGGTCAACCGGGGCATTGCCCGGCATGCGATGAGCGACCTCCGCGGGGCGGCCGAGGACTTCGACTCGGCCCTCCGGCTCCGGCCGGAGTATGACCAGGCCCACGCGGCGCGTGGGATCGTCCGGCGAGACCTCGGCGACCCGTCGGGGTCCGTCGAGGACCTCACCGCCGCCCTCGCCGTCCGCGCCGACGACCCGGAGTTCCTCGGCGCCCGGGGCCTCGCGCGGCGGGACCTCGGGGATCTCCCCGGGGCCCTCTCGGACCTGGATCGCGCGGTCGCCCGGGACGAGCGGAACCCGACGTACCGGAGCAACCGCGCCCTCACGCTCGCGCAGCTCGGCCGGCACGACGAGGCGCTCGCCGAGGCCGCGCGGGCCCTCGCGGCGGATCCGCAGGGCCCCTACTATGCCCATGCCGCCCGGGGGCTGGTGTTCCTTCGCCAAGCCGAACTCGCGAAAGCCCTCGCCGAATTCGAGCGCTTCGAGGCGCTCGCGGCGCCAGGGGACATGCTGCGGAAGGAGGTCGCCGCCTGGAGAAGAGAAGCGGCCGGAGGCCCCCAGAAGTAGGATCGCGCCGTGCGGGGCGCCGCGGCACCGATGACGTCCGGCCGCCCCGTCGAGCCCCGCGCCTTCCTCACCGACTTCGGCCTCGCGAAGGCCGTCGCGACGGGCTCGAGATTCACGAGGTCCGGCGACGCCCTGGGGACCCCGGCCTACATGTCCCCCGAGCAGGCGCGCGGAGAGGCGTCGTCGCTCACGCCCGCGACGGACGTCTGGTCGCTCGGAGGGACGCTCTACGAGATGCTGGCCGCTCGGCCGCCGTTCCCGGGGGAATCGGCGGCCGCGATCGTGGGCGCGCTCCTCACGCGGGAACCCCGGCGGATCCAACGGGACCGGCCGGACGTCCCGCGCGCCCTGGATCGGGTCCTCCGGTGCTCGCTCGCGAAGGCGGCGCGCGCGCGGTACGCCGACGCCGGGGCTGTCCGCGACGACCTCGACCGGGTCCTCCGGGGCGAGCCGCCCCGGGCGAGGCTCCCGGGCTCGGGGCGCCTCCAGGCCGCCGCGGCCGTCCTCGCCGCCGGGCTCGCCGCCTGGGTCGCGCTCCTCGTCCTCCCACGCGGGGAGGGCGACTCCCCTTCGCCCGTCTCTCGGCCCGCCTCCTCGGCGGCCGAGGCTCTCGCGGCGCGGGCCTCCGGCCTCCGGGAGGGCGACCCGGCCGCCGCGGCGCGGCGCCTCGCGGAGGCCCTTGCCCTGGAGCCGGCGCGTCCGGCGTGGCGCCTCGAACTCGGGCTGCTCCTCTGGGCGCTCGGCGATGGCGAGGCGGCCCGGGCGGAGTGGGGCGGGGTCCCGCGAGAGGCGCCCGAGGGCCGGCGCGCGAGGCTCTACCGGGCTCTGGAGCCGCTCTTCCAGCTGCGGGAGCCCGGTTCCGCCTCGGGCGCGGACGCGGCCGCGCTCGGGGAGCTCGCCACCGGGGGCGACGCGGAGGCGCGCCTGGCCCGCGCGGCGCTCGCGTGCTCCTCGAGCCGCTGGCCCGAGACCCGGGCGGCTCTCGGGGCGCTGGAGGGCTGGGAGCCCGCCCTCCTGCGAGGCTACGTCGAGGCGATGGACCCTCGCGGCGACCCGACGGCGGCCGTCCGTGAGCTGTCCGCCGCGCTCACCGCCGGGATCCCGTTCGCTTGGGTCTACAGCCTCCGCGGGATGGCCCGCGAGGCCGCGGGCGATCTCCGTGGCGCGGAGGAGGACCAGACGGCGGCGCTCCGGCTGCTGCCGGCGTTCCCGGATGCGCTCACGAATCGGGGAACCGCCCGCTTGGGGCAGGGCCGGATCGCCGACGCGATCGCGGATCACACCGAGGCGCTGCGATACCGTCCCCGGGACGCCGCCGCGCTCAACAACCGCGCGAACGCCCGGCGGGCCGCGGGGGACTTGCGAGGGGCGGTCGCGGACTACTCCGCCGCGCTGGCGATCGAGCCCCACAACCCCGAGATGCTGAACAACCGGGGCCTCGCCCGGGCGATGCTGGGCGAATCGCGGGAGGCCTTCGCCGACGCCGACGCGGCCGTCCGTCTCCGGCCGGGGATGGCGGGAGCGTGGAACACGCGGGGCCTCGCGCGCTGGGGGCTCGGCGACTCCGCCGGGGCGATCGAGGACTATTCGGCGGCCCTGCGCCTGGAGCCGCGGCGGCCGACGACCCTCCTGAGCCGCGCGCTGGCGAGGCGCGACCGCGGCGACCGCGAGAGCGCCCTCCGCGACGTGGAGGAGGCGCTCGCCCTCGACCCCTCGCGGGCGACCGCCCACAGCAATCGGGCGCTCCTCCTGGCGGAGGTCGGCCGCGTGGGGGAAGCCCTCGCCAGCGCCGATCGGGCCCTCGCGATGGACCCGACGGGTGCGTACTACGCCCACGCCGCGCGCGGGCTGGTGCTGCTCCGCGAGGGAAGGAACGCCCAAGCCCTCGACGAGTTCGGGAAGTTCGATTCGCTCGCGGCGCCGGGGGACCCGCTCCGGAGGGACGTCGCCGTCTGGAAGGCGGAGGCGGCCGGGGGCGTCCCGAAGTAGGATCGCGCCGTGCGGGGCGACGCGGCGCCAATGACGTCTGGTCCCCCCCTCGAGCCTCGCGCCTTCCTCACCGACTTCGGCCTGGCGAAAGCCGTCGCGACCGGCTCGAAGCTGACTCGGACTGGCGAGGCGCTCGGCACGCCGGCCTACATGTCCCCCGAGCAGGCGCGTGGGGAGATCTCCTCGCTCAGCCCTGCGACGGACGTCTGGAGCCTCGGCTGCGTCCTGTACGAGCTGCTCGCCTCCCGGCCCCCGTGGCAGGGGGGAACGACGGCAGCCGTCATCGCGGGGGTGCTCGCTCGCGAGCCCGTCCCGATCCGCAGGGTCCGATCTGACGTTCCGCCGGGCGCGGAGTCGGTCCTGATTCAGACCTTGGCGAAGGCGCAGAGAGACCGCTATCGCGATGCGGGCCCGCTGCGCGACGACCTCGAGCGGTTGCTCCGCGACGAGCGGCCCCTGGCGCGTCGGCCCGGTCGTCGCCGGCGCCTCGTGCTGGGACTCGGCGCCGCGACCGGCGCGGCGGCGTGCGTCGTGGCCGCCGCCCTGCCCGGGCCGCCGGCGCTCCCGGCATCGTTGGCCCCTCCGCCGACGGCGGGGCGCGCGGAGAGCATCGTCCAGGCGGCCCTGCGGGTCCGTCCCGCGGACCCGGCGAAGGCCGCCGGACTCCTCGCGGAGGCGCTGGCACTCGAGCCCGCCTCAGCGGTCTGGCGGCGGGATCGAGCCGACTGTCTCCGCGAGTGCGGGGAGTGGAGGGAGGCGGTGGCCGAATACGACCGGGTCCTGGCGACCCTCCCCGGCGACCTCGCGGCCCGGTTCGGCCGAGGGCTCGCGAGGTGGCTCGGAGTCTCGACGGGGGACCGCACGCTCGGGAACCCCAAGCCCGACCTCGGGGACGTCGGCGCCCGCGACCCGGGCTGGCAAGGAGCCCTCTCCCGGGCCATCCTGGCGCACGACGCGGGACGCTGGGAGGACGCTGAGCGCGAGATCGCCTCCGCGCGCGATCGCACGGCGGCGCTGGGGATCAGCGCGCTGCTCCGCCACCACGGGGGGACCGGAGACCTGGAGGCACAGCGGCGCGCCATCCAGGAGTTCACCCAGGCGATCGAGCAGGGACCGCCCCAGCGGTGGCTCTACTACGAGCGAGGACACGCCAAGGAGATCGCGGCCGACCTGCGCGGGGCCCTCGAGGACTATACGGCCTCGATCGAGCTGTCCGCGGAGTACAGCTCTGCCCGCATCCGACGCGCCCTCCTGCGGGCAAAGCTCGGGGACGCGCCCGGATCGGAGGAGGACTTCCAGGTCGCCTTCCGGAACACGACTCCCGATGCCGGACTCCACATCGAGAGGGCCTTCGCTCGCGTGACCTTGGGGCGCCTCGCCGAGGCGCTGGGGGACTATGACGCCGCCCTCCGCCTGGATCCGGACAACGCCGAGGCCTATCACGGCCGCTCGAGCGTCCGCAAGGACCTGGGGGATCTCCGGGGCGCCGTCGAAGATTGCTCCGCGGCGATCCGTCTCCGTCCCGCCTTTCCTGCAGCCTTGAGCAACCGCGGGGCGTGGAGGATGGCTCTCGACGAACCCCGCTCCGCGCTCGAGGACTTCGAGGCCTCGCTCCGCCTCCGGCCGAACGATCCGATCGCTCGGTTCAACCGGGGAAACGCGCGGTACGCCCTCGGGGAGCTGGCGGGTGCGGTCGACGACTACACGGCCGTGATCCCCATGCGTCCGGACTCCCCGGAGCCGCTGAACAATCGTGGCAATGCCCGCCGCTGGCTCGGTGACCTGGCGGGCGCGATCGAGGACTACGGCGCCGCGCTCCGCGTCCAGCCCGGGTTCATGCCGGCGCTCCGCAATCGGGCGGAGGCGCGGGAGAGGCTCGGAGACCTCTCCGGGGCACTCGCCGACGCGGAGGCCGTGCTGGCGTCGCGTCCGGGATTCCCTCCGTGCCTCGCGACGCGGGCGCTCGTCCTCGCCCGCTCGGGGCGGCTGGACGAGGCGCTCACGGAGGCGGCCCGGGCCGTGGCGGCGGGCCCGGCGGCTGCGCCCCATGCCCACGCCGCCCGCGGCTTGGCCCTGCTCCGTCAGGGGAGGCTCGCGGACGCCGTGGCCGAGTTCGAGGAGTTCGAGTCGCACGCAGGCCGCTACGACCCTGTCCGCCCGGACGCCGCGACTTGGAAGGCGGAGGCCCTCCAGGGCGCCTCGAAGTAGGATCGCGTCGTGCGCGGCGACGCGGCACCGATGACATCCGGCCCCACAGTCGAGCCTCGCGCCTTCCTCGCCGACTTCGGCCTCGCGAAAGCCGTCGCGACCGGCTCGAAGCTGACCCGCACTGGCCAGGCCCTCGGCACCCCGGCGTACATGTCACCCGAGCAGGCGCGGGGGGAGGTCTCCGCGCTCACCCCCGCGACGGACCTGTGGAGTCTCGGGTGCGTCCTCTACGAGATGCTCGCCAGCCGCCCACCGTTCGAGGGCGACACGGACGCCGCTGTGGTGGGCAACGTCATATTCGCGGAATCGCCGAGGCTGCGGACCCTCCGGGCAGACGTCTCGCAGGGCCTCGAGTGCGTCGTGCGGGTATGCCTTGGGAAACGCGTCCAGGACCGGCACACGGAGGCGGGGGCGCTGAGGGACGACCTCGACCGCGTGCTCCGAGGCGAGAGGCCGACGGCGCGTCCCGACGGGTCATGGGTGCGGAAGGCCGCGGTGGCCGCCCTCTGCGTGGCCTCGGTCTCGTGGGCCGCTGCCTACACCTTGCGGGGGCGGGGGCCGGAGGGACTCCCCGCGACAGCCTCCTCCTCGCCTTCGGCCGCGGAGGCGCTCGCGACCAGGGCCCGGGCCCTGCGGCAGTCGGACCCCCGCCGGGCGGCCGAGGTCCTCCGGGCGGCGCTCGAACGGGAGCCCTCGCGGGACGACCTGCGGCTAGAGAGGGGCCTCCTCCTCTGGGCGGTCGGAGAGAACGCGGAGGCCCGCGAGGAGTGGGGCCGGATCGGGTACGGGTCCTCCGAAGGGACGCAGGCGAAGCTCTTCCTCGCCCTCGAAGTGTTCTTCCGGATGGCGGGAGCCGAATCGCGGCCGCACCTCGTGGCCCTGAGGGAGGCCCCGGGCCGGGTGGGAAGTCTCGCTCGCGGGGCCGTCCGGGTGCTCGACAGTGAGTGGTCGCGGGCCCGGGAGGACCTCAGGGGAGTCGAGGGCTGGGAGGCGCACCTGCTCCGGGGCTACATCGAGAGTTGGGACCCCGCGGGCGACCGCGCGGCGGCGGTGCGGGCGTACGGGTCCGCACTCGACTCCTGGATACCCTTCGCCTGGGCCTGGAACAACCGCGGCGTCGCGAGGCGGGCGATCGGGGAGGACGCGGGGGCGGTGGCGGACTACAGCCGTGCCCTCCAGCTGGACCCCCGCTACGCGGAGGCCTGGAACAACCGCGGCAACGCGAAGGGGCGCCTCGGGGACCACGCCGCGGCTGTGGCGGACCTGGACCGCGCCCTCGAGCTCAACCCGCGGTACGCGGATGCCTGGAACAACCGCGGCGCTGCGAAGCGGGCCCTCGGGGACTACGCGGGGGCTGTGGCCGATCTCGACCGCGCCCTCGAGCTCGACCCGCGGTACGCGACGACTTGGCACAACCGCGCTGTCGCGAAGCAGGCCCTCGGCGACCTCGCGGGAGCGATCGCGGACTACGGACGAGGCATCGAGCTGGACCCGCGGCTCCCGGCGGCCTGGAGCAACCGCGCTGCCGCCAAGGCCGCCCTCGGCGACCTGGCGGGGGCGATGGCAGACTGGGACCAAACCCTCGGGATCGACCCGCAGTTCGCGGAGGCGTGGAACAACCGCGGCGGAGCGAAGCGGCTCCTCGGCGACCCCGCCGGGGCCCTGGCGGACCTGGACCATGCCCTCGGGCTCGACCCGCGGTCCGCGTGGACTTGGCACCACCGTGGACTCGCGAAGCGCGACCTCGGGGACCTCGCGGGGGCGGTGGCGGACCTGGACCGCGCCCTCGAGCTCGACCCGCGGAACGCGGGGGTCTGGAACAACCGCGGCCTCGCGAAGCGGGACCTCGGGGACCTCGCAGGGGCGGTCGCGGACCTGGACCGCGCCCTCGAGCTCGACCCGCGGCTCGCGGTATCCTGGTCGAACCGCGGCGCGGCGAAGCGGCGACTCGCGGACCACGCGGGAGCCGTCGCGGATCTCGATCGCGCCCTCGAGCTCGATCCGCGGAACGCGGCAGGCTGGGCGGACCGCAGCCTCGCGAAGCGGGACCTCGGGGACCCCGCAGGGGCGGTCACGGATGGCAACCGCTCCCTCGAGCTCGACCCGCGGAACGCGGCGGCCTGGAACATTCGCGGAGTCGCGAAGAGGGACCTCGGAGACCTCGCGGGCGCCCTCGAGGACCTCTCGACCGCGATCCGCCTGGCGCCGGAGGGCCCATTCGGCTACAGCAACCGCGGTCTCGTGTTCGCGGGTCTCGGCCGCCTCGACGAGGCCCTCGCCGACGCCGAGAAGGCCCTCTCGATGGACCCGAAGGGGCCCTACTACGCCTACGCGGCCCGGGGGCTCGTGTTCATCCGGCAGGGGAAGCACGCGGCGGCCCTTGCCGATCTCGAGCGCTTCGAGTCGCTCGCGATACCGGCCGACCCGCTCCGGAAGGACGTCGCCGCCTGGAAGGCGGAGGCGGCGCGGGGAGCGCCGAAGTAGGATCGCGCCGTGCGCGGCCACGCCACGCTCGCGCTCCTCGCGGCCCTCGCCTGCTCGCGACCCGAGCCGGCAGCCGTCCCCGCGGCCGCGGCTGTCTCCGCGCCCGCCCCCCTCCGCACCGACGCCGCCGTCGCGACGGCCGAGCCGTTCGCCACGCACGCCGCCGCCGACGTGCTCGCCGACGGCGGGAACGCCGTGGATGCGGCCGTCTGCGCGGCGCTCACGCTCGCCGTCACCTACCCCTCTGCCGGGAACCTCGGGGGCGGGGGGTTCCTCGTCACGTGGGACCCCGGCACCCGCGAGGCGCACGCGCTCGACTTCCGCGAGACGGCGCCGGCGGCCGCGACTCGGGACATGTACCTCGGGCCGGACGGCAATCCCGACCCGGAGAAGAGCCTCGAAGGTCACCTCGCGGTCGGGGTCCCGGGCTCGGTCCGCGGGCTCTCCGCGGCGCACCGGAAGTTCGGTCGGCTCCCGTGGAAGAGCCTCGTCCTCCCCGCGATCCACCTCGCGGAGGAGGGGATCCCCGTCTCGGCCGGGCTCGCGGGCGAGTTCAAGCGCCACGCCGAGAAGCTCGCGAGGTATCCGGCGAGTGCGGCGGCGTTCCTCAAGGCCGACGGCTCGCCCCACGGGAAGGGCGACTCGTGGAAGCAGCCCGACCTCGCGAGGACCCTCCGCCGGATCGCCGAGGGCCCCTCGGACTTCTACACGGGCGAGACCGCCCGCCTCATCGTCGAGGAGATGAAGCGCGGGGGGGGGATCCTCGACGTCCACGACCTCTCGTGCTACTCGGCTGCCTGGCGCGACCCGATCCGGGTGCCGTACCGCGGGCGCGAGGTGGTCTCGATGCCGCCGCCGAGCAGCGGAGGCGTCTGCGTCGGGATGATCCTGCGGGTCCTCGAGGGCTGGACGCCCGCCGAGATCCGGCTCGACGACCCGGCCGGCGCGCACCGGTACGTCGAGGCGGCGCGGCGCGTCTACGCGGACCGGTCGCAGCACCTCGGGGACCCGGACCAGTGGCGGGTGCCGCTGGCGTGGCTCCTCTCGCCCGCGTACGCCGCCGAGCGGCGGGCGACGATCCGGATGGACGGGGCGACGGGGTCGCGTAACGTCGCGCCGGGCGCCGAGCCGAGGCGCGAGGGGGTCCACACCACCCACCTCTCTGTCCTCGACTTCGACGGCCGGGCCGCCTCGCTCACGACCACGATCAACTCGGGCTACGGATCGCACGTGACCGTCGGCGGGGCCGGGTTCCTCCTCAACAACGAAATGGACGACTTCTCGGCGAAGCCCGGCGCCCCGAACCTCTACGGGCTCGTGGGCGGCGAGGCGAACGCGGTCGCCCCGGGGAAGCGCATGCTCTCGTCCATGGCGCCGACCGTGGTCCTCGAGGACGGCCGCGCGCGGCTCGTCGTCGGGACCCCCGGCGGCTCGACGATCATCACGAGCGTCTTCCAGGTAGTGACTCGCGTCGTGGATCAGGGCGAGTCCCTGGAGGCGGCCGTCGCAGCCCCCCGGCTCCACCACCAGTGGCTCCCGGACAAGCTCTTCCACGAGAAGGGCCGGGCGCCCCCCCCGGCCCTCCTCGAGGCGCTCGCGAAGCTCGGCCACACGCTCGAGCCCCGCCCCGAGATCGGGGACGTCTGCGCGATCGCGGTGGACGGGGCCGGCCGCGCCACCGCCGTCGCCGACCCGCGGGGACGGGGGCTCGCGAGGACGCTCCCGGCCTGGTCTCGCCCCGAGACCAAGTGAGCCCGTCCGAGCCCCCGCGCTCGCCGCTCGCGCGCCTCGCCGCCTCCCTCGCCCTCACGCGCGAGACGGTCGCCGTGCTCGTGGCCGTCTTCTGCCTCGAGCTCGGGGAGGAGCTCTGGAAGGAGTTCTTCCCCGACTACCTCCGGAATTCGCTCGGCGCGTCGGTCCTCGGAGTCGCGGTCTACTCCGCCGCGCGGAACCTGATGGAGGGGCTGCTCTTCCTGGGCGGCGCCTCGTTCACGCAGAGGCTCGGCGTCCGTGGGAGCATGGCCGTCGCGACTCTCGTCCCGCTCGCGGGCTACTTCCTGCTGCTCGGGTACGGGGTCCCGGGCCTCGCCGTCGCCGGGGCGCTCGCCGTCTCCTCGTTCGAGGCGCTCTCGGTCCCCTCGACGTTCGTGGTCGTGGGAGCGAGCGTCCCGAAGGGGAAGCGGACCCTCGCGTTCGCGATCCAGAGCATCCAGAAGCGGCTGCCGAAGATCGTCGGCCCCGCGCTCGCCGGCCTCGTCGTCGCCGCCTCGGTCCGCCTCGGGGGCGAGAGGGCGGGGCTCCGGCGCGGGATGCTCGGGCTGGTCGGGGCCGGGATGGCGCTCGCGTGCGTCTCGCTCGCTGTCCAGTGGTGGCTCCTCGCCCGGGCGACCCCGCCCCGCCCGCCCGCCCCGTGGCGGGCGGCCTGGCGCGCGATGGACCCCTTCCTCCGGAGGCTCCTCCTCTCCGAGTGCCTCGTCCGCTGGTGCGACTGGATGGTGCGGGACTTCGCCGTCCTCTACGTCGTCTCGGAGCTCGCCCGGGACCGGGCGGAGTACGGGGGCCTCGTCGCGCTCCAGATGACGGTCGCGCTCGCGACCTACATCCCGGTCGCGTTCCTCGCGGACCGCGGGCGGGAGCGGCCGCTCATCGGCACGACGTTCGTCTTCTTCGCGCTCTTCCCGCTCGTCCTCTGGGGAGGCTGGATCGTCGCCGGTCCGGCCGGTCTCGTCCTCGCCTACGTCGTGAACGGCCTCCGCGAGATCGGGGAGCCGGCCCGGAAGGCGATCATCACGACGCGCTTCCCCGAGGAGGTGCGGGCGGCGGGCGTGGGACTCTACTGGGGGATCCGCGCGTTCGTCCTCTGCCCCGCCCCGCTCGTCGCCGCCGCGATCTGGACGGCGGCCTCGCCCGGGGCGGTCCTCGTCGCGGCGTTCGGGTTCGGGGTGGCGGGGACGGCGATCTACGCGGTGACGGCGAGGAGATCCTAACCGGCGACCGGCTGCTCCGACACGAGCACGTCCTCCCCCTCGACACGCACCTCGTGGCGCGAGACCTTGCCGCCGGGCCGCGTGAGGCAGTCGCCGGTCGTCGCGTCGTAGGTCCAGCCGTGCCAGGGGCAGGTGACGACCTTGCCCTCGAGCATCCCCTCCCCGAGGGGCCCCCCGCGGTGGAGGCAGGTGTTGTCGAGCGCGTGGAACGTCCCGTCCACGTTGAAGAGGGCGAGCGGGCGCCCGGCGACCGTGACGGTCCGGGCGTCTCCCGGTAGGAGGTCCTTCGTCGTGGCGACCTTCACGAAGCCGGGGATCTCCACAGTCACCTCCTTGCGCGGACCGACTCCAGGAGCTGCGCCACGAGCGCGTAGTTCCCGAACGGCGTGGGGACGTAGATCCCGGGGAACCTCCGCAGAACCTCCGCCGCGACGTCGGAGGCGATCGCGAGGCCTTCGTCGGCCGCGTGGTCGGGGTCCGCGGCCGCCATCCGCTTCCGGACCGCCTCCGGGACGTGGATGCCGGGGACCTCGTTGTGGAGGAACTCGGCGTGGCGGGCGGAGACGAGCGGGAGGACCCCCGGGAGGACCGGGACCCCGAGCGAGGCCGTCGCCGCCGCGAAGGGCGCGACCCGCTCGGGCTCGAAGATCGGCTGGGTGAGGACGAACTTCGCGCCCGCGGCGATCTTCCGCCCGAGACGCCGGAGCGTCCCGTCGAGGGGCTCGGCGAGCGGGTCGAGCCCCACCCCGACGACGAACCGGCCCCTCGCCCCGAGCGGCACGCTCGCCGGGGAGAGGCCGCGGTTCATCGCGCCGGCCATCTCGACGATCCCGGCCGCCGTCAGGTCGTAGACGAGCGTCGCCGGCGCCATCGCCCCCGCGCCGGGAGGGTCGCCGGTCGTCACGAAGAGGTATCGGACCGCGAGCGCATGGAGGCCGAGCAGCTCCGACTCGATCGCGAGGTGGTTCCGGTCGCGGCCCGTCACGTGGACGAGGGGCTCGGGACCGCTCTCGCGCCGGAGGATCGCGGCGATCGCCAGCGGGGAGACGCGCGGCGCGCCGAGCGGGTTGTCGGGGATCCTCGCGAGCTGGACGCCGGCCGACGAGAGGAGCCTCGCCCCCTCGAGGACCCGCGCGGTGTCGAGCCCCCGAGGCGGCACGAGGTCGGCGACCACCACGGGGCCGCGCCCGTCGAACACCGTCGGCTCGGGCCTCTCGCGGACGGGAGCGACGTTCGTCACGTCCTCCGTCCGGGCGACCGCCGCCGCGCGGCGCGTCCCGGGCGCGAGCCCCCGCACGGCCTCCGCGATGGCCCGGACGTCGCGGGGCGTCGTCCCGCAGCAGCCGCCGACGAGGCTCGCCCCCGCCCGGACGAGTTCCACGGCCGACGCGGCGAGGTACTCCGGCGTCGTGTCGTAGACGTAGCGCCCTCCGACGAGCCGCGGGAGGCCCGCGTTCGGATAGGCGCTGAGCGGACCGGGGAGCGCGGCCCCCAGCTCGCGGAGGACGAGCAGAGTCTCGCGGGGTCCCTTCCCGCAGTTGGCCCCGACCACCGAGGCGCCCGCGCGGGAGAGGGTCTCGAGCGCATGGACAGCCTCCGCGCCCCGGAGGGTGCGCCCGCCCTCGAAGAACGCCATCTGCGCGACGACCGGGAGCCCCGTCCCGCGGGCCGTCCGGAGCGCCAGCAGGGCCTCGTCCAGGTCGGAGAATGTCTCGAGGATGAGGAGGTCCGCGCCCCCTTCGGCGAGGGCCTGCGCCTGCTCGCGGAAGATCTCCTCGCGCTGCGCATCGGGGAGGGGCGACTCTCCGGGCCGCGGGGGGGTGAGGGGTCCCATCGCGCCGGCCACGAAGACGCCCGTGCCGGCCGCCTCCCGGGCGAGCCGGGCCGCCGCGAGGTTCACGTCCCGCGGGGCCGCCGAGGAGCCCCGCCGGGCGAGGCGGTCCCGGTTCGCGCCGAAGGAGTTCGTCTCGATCACGTGGGCGCCGGCCGCCACGTAGTCCAGGTGCACGGCCCGCACCGCCTCCGGGTGGGCGAGGCTGAGCTCCTCGAAGCAGACCGTGAACGGGAATCCCCGCTCGTGAAGGAGGGTCCCCATGGCGCCGTCCCCGACGAGGATCCCCCGCCTCAACCGCTCGAGGAATTCCGCGCCGCGCGCCATCGGGCCGGAGTGTATCACGCCTCCCCTCCCACCCCGGGGCGGGTTCCCGGCCCTGGCGCGACGGCGCGAGCGCGGTTAGGATTCCGAAACCGGACCGGGTCGGTCCGGGATCCGGAGGAGGCCCCATGACCACGCGAACACGGGAGATCACGCCGAAGTCCACGATGGGCGAGGTGCTGGAGACCTATCCGAGCGCCAAGCGCGCGCTCTTCCAGGCCTACCACATCGGAGGCTGCCATAGCTGCGGCTACGAGCTCGGCGAGGCGCTCGAGAACGTCTGCGCGAGCCACGGGCTCGAGGACGTCTCCGAGGTGATCGAGTTCATCAAGAAGAGCCAGGAGCAGGACGACAAGGTCCAGGTCTCGGCGCGCGAGGTGGCCGAGATGGTGCGGAGCCGGGTGCCGTTCAAGTTCCTGGACGTGCGGAGCGAGGAGGAATGGCAGGTCGCCAAGATCTCGGGCGCGCAACTCGTCACCGAGCAGCTCGTGCAGGAGATCATGACGAGCTGGCCCAAGGACACGACGATCGTCGTCCACTGCCACCACGGGATGAGGAGCCTCGACGCAGCGAGCTACCTGATCGGGCACGGCTTCCAGAACGTCCGGAGCCTCGCGGGGGGGATTGATGCCTGGTCCCGCGAGGTGGATCCCACCGTCCCCACTTATTAGGTCCTGTAACGTTTCGTGACGCCGGTAGGCCGGGCCCGAGCCGCGGGTGCATATTCCCGTTGCGCGCCCCTTGCCACTTGCCTGGGGAGCTCTCCGGCCCGGGGCGTGCTACTTGGCAGGAAGAACACGTGGTCCTAGAATGGCCACTCCCCCGGATGCGCCGGGGGCCCAGGAGGAATGCCATGAGGAATTCTCGAAGCGAGCGCGGGGCGATCCTGATCATCGTCATGATCATGATCATGGTCGTCGCGGGCATGTCCGCCGCTCTCCTGCACGTGGCGATGGCGCAGGCGAAGACCGCCGAGAGCGCCTGGTACCAGGCCAAGTCGCTCGAGCTGGCGGAGACGGGGATTGACCGCGCCCGCTCCCTCCTCCAGGGCACCCCGCCCTCCGGGGTCACCTCGGCGAACGGGACGGCGTGGTCGTCGCTCCTCTCGACGACGGGCGGGACCGGCGCCTGGAACCCGACGAACGACGACGTGGGGCTCGACGGGCAGTCCGCCACCAACGACTACGGCGAGAATGACGGCTACCCGACCCCGCCCTACCCGGCGCGCGGGACCGCGGCCCCGGGCGAGCCGAACATCACGCCGGTCCCGCTCGGCACCGTGAACTCGGTCGGCGCCGCGGACGACCACAACTGGACCCTCCACGCCCGGTGGTGGGGCGGCGACGGCGTGGACAACAACAACGATGGCCAGGTGGACACCGACATCAACGAGACTCGTACCTACACGATCCGGGCGGCGGGGCTCTTCCAGGGCCAGTACGCCGAGCTCGAGTCGGTCGTGACGCGCGACCCGCCCCAGCCCCCGATCAACCCCAGCAGCCCGCCGGCCGGGATGCTCTCGGCGATCTCGATCCAGGTCGCGGCGGGCGGCTACACGGGGGGGGCCAACAACGTGAACATCTTCAACCCCTCGGCCGCCAACAGCGTCTCGGGGTTCGACAACCCGACGAGCATCACGGGCGCGCAGGCTCCGAGCGCCACGAACAACACGACCGGGGTCCAGCTCGCCGCGAACGGCGCCTCCCTCTCCCTCACGTCCAACAACACCTCGGGCGTGACCGGGACCGGCGGGACCCCCTCGTTCAACAACAGCGGCACGTACATCGGGAACATCGTGGACACGATCGCCGACGGCGTGAAGCTCGCGGCCCGCGACACGAGCGGGAACCCGAGCAGCGACGCCAACAACCAGAGCCTCGGCTCCCCGAGCAACCTGCGCCTCGTCTACCACGACGCGGACGCGAACGGCTCGCTGACGATCGGCGGCGCCTCCGGCCCGGGCTACGGGATCCTGGTCGTGGACGTGACCAACGCGAGCAGCCCTCCTCTCCAGTTCTCCGGCAGCAACAGCACCTGGGAGGGGGTCGTGATCGTGCGGATCAAGGGGACCGCCACCACGAACACGAACGGCTTCGTGAAGGCGGTCGGGGCGGGCTCGACTCCGGGGCAGATCGGGTCGGTCATCGTCTACGCGAAGGGGGCCGTGAACTACGGTGGCGGGTCGGACGACTTCTACAAGAACAACGGCAACCGGACGACGCAGTTCTCGATGGGCGCCGTGAGGGCGGCCCTGACGGCCTTCAACAACCAGGTGCCGCCCCCGCCCGCCCAGGCTCTCGTCACCCCGCTCACGTGGCGGCCGATCCGGGTGCCCGGCGCGCGGTGGGTGCAGGCGGGAGAGTAGGGACGACGCTCGCGGACCAGGACTGCGTCCCCTGCAAGGGCGGGGTGCCGCCGCTCACGCCCGAGCAGATCGCGCCGCTCCTCGCGGAGCTCCCGGGCTGGAAGGTGGTCGAGAGCCGACACCTCCTCCGCGCCTTCCCCCTCAAGAACTTCGCGCAAGCCCTCGACCTCACGGTGAAGATCGGCGCCGTGGCCGAGCAGCAGAAGCACCACCCGGAACTCCGTCTCGGCTGGGGGATGGTCGAGGTGAAGATCTGGACTCACAAGATAAACGGCCTCACCGAGAGCGACTTCGTCCTCGCCGCCAAGTGCGACCGGGCCAGGGCGGCCCTCCCCTTCTAGGGGGACAGCGCCGGGCGCTCTCCCGGGGGACACAGCCGGGCACTGTCCCCAAAGCGGACGGACGCCCACGCGGTATCCGGTGCTGGCTACTTGATATGCCCCAAGGCCCCTCCCCCGGCGCACGGCTCACCTCGATACGTCCCAAGACGCTATCCGCCTTGAGGTTGGAGGGGTCACGGCCCGGGCTCTGAACGCCGGTCCTGGTACGGGGGTTGCGGAGCCACTCCATCAGAGATAGTGTCCCCTGACCCGGGGCAACGGGAGGTATCCGTGAATCGCGCCAAGTCCCGATGTGCCACTCTCCTGGCGAGCGCCCTCGTGCTCGGTCCGCTCGCCACGGGCGCGGCTGCCGACGAGACCCTCGTCCTGCGCAGCGGGAAGACCTTCACCGGCGAGGTCGCCGAAGTCGGCGGGGCGGTGGTGAAGTTCCGGACCGAGGGGGCGCTCCTCACGGTCGAGTTCGCCCAGGTCGAGCCGGGGAGCCTCTACAAGCTCCTCGCGCCGCGGACCGACGCGAAGAACGCCGAGGCTCGGTTCCAGCTCGGCGAGACCTGCGCCCGCTACGGCGCCTACGAGGAGGCCCGCGGCGAGTTCGAGGCCGCGCGCTCCCTCGACGCCTCGTTCCGGGACCGGGTCGAGGCGCGGCTCCGCGAGGTCTACCACCTGCAGGCCCAGGGGGTCTACAACCAGGGCCTCGAGGCGATGCTCGCGGCGGACTGGACCAAGGCGGTGGACGCCTTCCGCTTCGTCGCCGACAAGTTCGCCGAGAGCGAGTGGGCCGAGAAGGCGAAGGAGCTGCAGGCCCGGGCGCTCGCCGAGCTGGAGAAGGCCGAGGCCCAGAAGAAGGCGGCGCCGGCGGCCCCCGCGCCCGCGGCGGGGAGCGGGCCGACGGCCCCCGCGACGGCGTCCGGGGCGCCGGAAGTGAAGAGGCGCCTCACGCGGGAGGAGGCCCAGAAGCTCCGGATCGAGACCCTCGTCAAGACGCTGCGCAAGAAGGCCGAGGACTGGTCGGCCGACGCCGACAAGAAGAACCGCGAGGGGCTCGAGTGGGACGCCAAGGGGAACGTCACCCGCGCCTCCCGCGGCTACGAGGAGGCCGTGGACCTCTCGCTCCGCGCCAAGAACGCGCTCGGCAAGACCGCCGGCGTCCAGTACTACGCGACCGACCTCGCCGTCCTCGAGGAGGCCCAGAAGAAGACCGAGGCCATCAACGCCTACCTCGTCCTCGTCTACCTGAACCTCGCGAACCTGCACACGGTCCAGCGCAACTTCGAGCGCGGCTGGGAGTACGTGAACCTCGCTCTCCAGCTCGACCCCACCAACAAGCGGGCGCTCGACCTGAAGCAGAAGATCACCGAGCAGAGGATCGTGCGGAAGGCTTCGGACATGACGAACGCCAGGCCGAAGGTGTCCGGCGGGTAGCCCTTCCGTCGCGGCGGGCGTCTGCCTCGTTGCGGCCGGTTGCGCCGCGGCCGCTCCGGCCGGCGAGGACCGCCCCCGCGCCCTCCTCGAGCGGGGACTCGCGGCGCAAGGGGGACGCGAGGCGCTCGGCGCCGTGAGGACCCTCGTCGAGGAAGCCCGCGTCACGTGGCGGGGCCGGGACCTCTCCGTGACCACCTACCTCCGGTTCCCGGACTCCCTCCGCCAGGAGGTCCGCGGCGAGGGCTACGAGGGGACCTCGGTCCTGGTGGGCGACCGGGCGGTCTTCCGCCAAGGCCCTCTCGCGGGACCGCTCGCGCCCGAGGACGCCGCGCTCCTGCGCGAGCTGCGAAAGAACTGGGTCCCGCTCCTCGGGGCGGAGGGGGACGCCCTGGAAGCCCTCCCGCGCGAGACCCGGGGGGGACGCTCTTGCGACGCGATCCTTGCGCGCGATGCCCGCGGCCGCGCGCGGCGCTTCCTCCTCGACGCGGAGACCGGCCTCCTCGCCGCGGTCGTCGCACGGCCCGAGGCGCCCGGGACGCCCGAGGTCGAGTACTCCTACGGCGACTGGAGGCGGGTCGGGAGCCTCCTCTGGCCCCACGAGGTCCGGATCTCGACCGGAGGCGTCGTCACGAAGGAGATCCGGACCGTGAAGGTCGTTGCGAACGAGGACCTCCCCGGGGCGCTCTTCGAGATGCCGTAGCGGCCGGTCAACTTGTCGAGCCCTCCCCAGTCCGCTACCCTCGACTCCGGTGCCCTCCGCCGAAGACCTCGTCCTCGGACGGCTCGCGGTCGAGAAGGGGCTCGTCCCTGCGGAGACCGTCGAGAGGTGCCTCGCGGCGCGCGAGGAGGGGGCCGCTGAACCGCCCTTCTCCGAGGCGCTCGCCGCCGAGGCGAGACTCGACGGGGAGCAGCGAGCCGAGCTCGACGCCCTCGCCGTCCAGGCGAAGAAGGTCGCCACCCGGCGGATCCTGCGCGAGGACCAGAAGTTCGGGGAGCTGGCCGTGGCGCGCGGCCTGCTCAAGCGCGAGGCGCTCGAGGAGGCGCTCGCCTCCCAGCGGTCGCTCCTCGAGCGGGGCCTGAAGAAGCGCCTCGGGGCGCTCCTCGTCGGCCGCGGCGACTTGACGCCGGCGCAGGTGCGCGACGTGCTCGCGGCCAAGGAGGAGGCGATCCTCGCCTGTCCCGAGTGCCACGCCCGGTGGAACGTCTTCGGATTCGCCCCGGGCCGCAAGGTGGACTGCCCCCGCTGCCACCGTACGCTCGCGACGACCGACGCCGGGGCCCCGGTGGACGTCGAGGACACCCTCATGCTCCCCTCGATCGAGGCGCTGGAGGAGGCCCGGCCGAAGGGTCGGCCGCCGCCCGGGCGGACGAGGCTCGAGGAGAAACGGGCGTTCGGCGACTACGAGATCGTGCGGGAGCTGGCCCGGGGGGGGATGGGGATCATCTACGTGGCGCGCCAGAGGCGGCTCGGGCGGACGGTGGCGCTGAAGGTGCTCCTCGCGGGCGAGGGGGCGACCGAGGAGATGGTCGCGCGCCTGCACCACGAGGCGCAGGCGGCCGCCAAGCTCCGCCACCCCCGCATCGTCGCCGTCCACGACGTCGGGGTCCACGAGGGGTCGCACTACATCTCGATGGACCTGATCGAGGGGGAGACCCTCGAGAAGGTCCTGAAGGAGCAGGGCCACGTGTCGCCGAGGCGCGCCGCCGAGCTCGCCCGCGACCTCGCCGAGGCCCTCTCCTACGCGCACGGCGAGGGGATCGTGCACCGGGACTTGAAGCCGGCGAACGTCCTCCTCGACAAGGACG
Source organism: Planctomycetales bacterium (assembly GCA_022614695.1). Classification (GTDB taxonomy): domain Bacteria; phylum Planctomycetota; class JAKEIC01; order JAKEIC01; family JAKEIC01; genus JAKEIC01. The sequence continues at coordinate 38,984 of JAKEIC010000342.1, forward strand.
GCAACCCGTTCCTCACCGACTTCGGTCTCGCGAAGGACCTCACCTCCGAGAAGGGCCTCACGGGAGCCGGCGCGATCCTCGGGACGCCGGACTACATGTCCCCGGAGCAGGCCCGCGGGCAGGCCCGCAAGGTGGACGCGCGCAGCGACGTCTTCTCGCTCGGCGCGGTCCTCTACCACGCGCTCGCCGGGCGGCCGCCGTTCTTGGCGAAGACCTCCATGAAGACCATGGCGAACGTCGTCTCGCGGGACCCGGAGCCCCCGAGCCGCGTGAACCCGGCGGTCCCCCGGGATCTGGACGCGATCGCGCGCCGGGCGCTCGAGAAGCGTCCGGGGGACCGCTACGCGACCGCGGGCGAGATGGCGGAGGACCTGGAGCGGTACCTCGCCGGCGAGCCGGTGGAGGCCGCGGCGCCGAGCCCGCTCCGGGACCTCCTGCGGAGGCTCCGGCGGGACCGGACGCTCCAGGTGACGCTCGGCGTCGGCGTGGCGGCGTGCGCGGCGGGCTCGATCGCCACCGGGCTCCTCCTCGGCGGCGGCGGGGGCGGGGCCGGCCCCGGCGGGAAGGCGGGGAGGCCGGCCTCGGCGGGGGGCTCCTCCGCGGCGGAGAGGGTCCCCGAGGCCCCGGCCCTGGACCTGGCCGGCGTCTTCCGGACCCGCCACGCCGCGGCGGAGGCCGCCACGGCCCGGGCCCTCGCGGCGCCCGCGGCCGACTTCGAGGCGCGCGAGAGCGCGCTCAAGGCCGCGTACCTCCAGTACGCCGACCTGCTCGAGCTCGCGAGGCGCGACCCCGACACGCGCAAGAGGATCGCGTCCGACGAGGGGCTCCGGAAGCTCGCCGACGTCGAGGGGAAGCTCTCCGACGTGCGCCGGCGCCTCTCCGACGTGCACGTGGACCGAGCCGCGTCGCGCGGGGCCGAGGCCGAATGGGCGGAGGCCGAGTACAGCGCCGCGCTCGCCGACCTCGCCCGCGCCGTCGAGGTGGACTCTCGGAACGGGAGGGCCTTCGCGCTTCGCGGCAAGCTCCGCGCGCTCCGGGGCTGGTCGGTGAAGTCGCGCCCGTGGCCGGGGGCCGACGAGACCCTCTGGGACCTCCGCAAGGCGATCGAGCACGAGCCGCGCGACGGGGCCTCCCACGCCTGGTACGCCGTCGCCCTCGCCGACGTCGGGAAGATCGCCGAGGCCCTCGCCGCCTGCGACGAGGCGGCACGCCTCGCCCCCCCGGGGGAGCCGGCGGTGCCGTACGCGCGGGGATGGGCGCAATTCCTCGTGGGCTCCGAAGGAGGCGAGGGCGCCGGGAAGTGCCTCGAGAGGGCGGAGGCCGAATTCCGGGCCGCCTGGGAACTCGCGCGGAAGTCGGTGGACCGCCTGCAGGCTGCCCGCGCGGCGGTGAACCTCGCGATGGTGCTCGACCAGAGGAAGCGCGCCGTCGAGGGGATCGCGGTCCTCGACGAGTTCCTCCGGGGGGTCGCCGACGACGACCGGGGGCGGTGGGCCGTCGAGGGGAGGGTCGTCCGGGGCTGGCTCCACGAGAGCTCCGGGGCGCCGGCGAAGGCGCTCGCCGACTACGAGCGCGTGGTCGCCCTCGTCCCGAACCACCGGTTCGCGACGGAGAGGCTCCAGGCGCTCCGGGGGAAGTAGGCCCCTTGGGCCGACGCGGCGACCGCGTGGCCGGGCCGGCGCTCGCCCTCCTGCTCGTGGGCTCGGCCTCGCGCGCGGAGGATCCGGGCGGCGTCCCCGCCCGCATCGTCCTCGCGGGCGGCGAGACCCTCGCCGTCCGGTTCCACGGGGCCACGGGGGACGGGGGGCTCCGGTACTCAAGGCCGGACGATCGGGGCGGCGGGGGGGAGACCTTCTGGGAGGAGGTGGCCTGGCTGCGGCTGGGGGACTCGCCGCCGGTCGCCGACCCTCTCGTCGCCGTGGCCGCCCTCCGCGTCCTCCTGCGGGACGGGACGGTCCTCGCGGCGCTCCGGGTCGAGGGCGAGGGGGAGGGCGGGGCGCTGCGCCTCGATGAGCCGGACCTCGGGCCGATCCGGCTCCCCGCCGAGTCCGTCGTGTGGATCCGGCTCGGGGAGGGGCCTCTGCCCCCTCGGCCGAAGGGCTTGGGACGGGTCGCCGCGCCGATCCTGCCCGCGAGCGGAGTGAAGCTCGCCGTGGGCGCCGCGATCTTCTACCCCCCCTCCCCCCCCGTCCCTCGGGCCCGCGCGACCGCCTTCTGGGCGAAGCTTCGGGGAGGCTCGGCGCTCCGGACCGCCGCGCCGCGGGACGCGAGGCCGGGCGTCGCGGAGATGCGTACGCCGCTCCTCGGTCTGCGTCAGGTCCCCTGGTCCCGGGTGAGCGAGGTCCGGGCCGTCCCGCCGCGGGCGACCGACCGGGTGCTCGCGGTGGAGTTCGGCCGCGGGCTCGCGAGGGAATTCGGCCCGACGCGTGAGCCCGAGTGGAGCGCGGGCGTGCAGGGCCTCCTCCTCGACGCCGAGGTCCTGCCCGAGGGAGGGCTTCTTCTCACCGACCGCGCGGGGGGCCGGGTGATCGAGGTCTCGGCGTTGGGCGACGAGGTCTGGGCGATCGAGGCGGAGGACCCCGTCTCCGCGACGAGGTTCCCCGGGGGAAACACTGCGGTCACCCGGTTCCGCCTCGGGGGGGAGCAGAACCCGGTCCCGCTCAGCGGGGCCGTGACCGAGGTCACGCCGGCCGGGGAGTCGGTCTGGTCGCTCGAACGGCTGGATTGCCCCACCGAGGCCGACCTCCTTCCCGGCGGGGAGATGCTGGTCTGCGAGACGGCCTGGGACTCGGGAGATCCGGCGCGGAAGCGGGTCACGATCCGGGCCCGGGACGGCTCGATCCTCTCCCGGTGGGGAGGGTTCCGGTATCCCGCCGACGCCGAGGCGCTGCCCGATGGCGGGGTGGTCGTCGCGGACAGGGACGACCCGCGGGTCGTGTTCCTCGACCGCGACGGGACCGTCCGCCGCACGATCGGGGGGCCCGGTGCGAGGGTCCCGCTCTCGCTTCCCTTCGACGTGGACCTCCTCGCCGACGGCTCCGTCCTGATCGCGGACTCGGCCCGCGGGCCCGGAGGCGGGACCGGGCGGGTGCTGCGGGTGAGTCCGGACGACCGGGTGCTCTGGTCCCTATCCGGCCTTGCCGACCCTATCGAGGTGGAGGCGCGATAGGAAATCACATGTGCGCAATTGACCCTCCCGGCGCCGCTACGATAATAGCCTCGGGAGGTTAGCGCCCGAACCATGCCGCTCCGCGGCGATCTCGCCAGCTTCAGCCTCGCCGAGATATTCCAGTCCCTATCCATGAACCAGTCCTCCGGCACCCTCATGGTGAGCGACGGGGAGAACCGGCGGCTGCTGGTCTTCCGCAACGGCGTCCTCTCCCTCGTCGGCCACGGGCGCGCCTACGTCCCGAAGCTCGGGGAGTTCCTCCTGCGCAAGAACGTGATCGGGGAGGAGGCCCTCGCGAAGGCCCTCGCCCTCCAGAAGGAGAGCGGGGGGCTCCTCGGCGAGGTGCTGGTCCGCGAGAAGATCGTCACCGAGAAGCAGATCCGCGAGGCGGTCCGCGAGAAGCTCGAGGAGGAGATCTACGACCTCTTCCTCTGGAAGAACGCCTTCTTCGAGTTCAAGAAGGACCAGTTCCCGGAGGGCACGGAGGCGGCGGGGGCGGCCCCGGCGGCCGGGGCGGCCGCGCCCGAACGGTCGGAGACCGGCACCGCGCTCACGTTCAACACGAGCACGATCCTCATGGAGGCGGTCCGCCGCGTGGACGAGTGGGGGCGGATCACCGAGAGCGTGCCGACCCTCCGGATGATCTTCGTCCCGCGGGCCGAGGCCGCGCCGGAGCGCCCCGTCGGGGAGTGCCCGATCCCGCCCGCCCGCCTCTGGCCTCTGCTCAAGCGCGAGAACGCCGTCCGGGACCTGATCGAGGCCTGCGCGGTCTCGAAGTTCGACGTCTGCAAGAGCCTCGACGCCCTGGTCCGCGTGGAGGAGGTCTCGCCGCTCCCCGCGGGGGACCTGGACCTCGCGTTCCAGGACGCGCTCCGCGGCTCCCGCTACGACCTCGGGGCGCGCTACATCGAGTACGCGATGGACCTGGGGGGCCAGGCGAGGGACGTCCGCGAACGGATGGTGAAGGCATACCTCGGCGAGCGGGGCGTCGGGGCCGCGCCCGACCCGTGCCGGCTGACCGGGACGGTCGAGCGCTTCGACCTCCCGGGCTTCCTCCACGCCGTGCTCCTGAGACGCCTCACGGGGACGCTCCGGGTGCGCGACATCGAGAGCGAGAGGATCCTCTACGTCTCCCCGGAGGAGGTCATGCTCCTCTCCCGAGGCCCGCGCGAGACCCCCAAGCTCGGGCAGGTGCTCCTGCGCGCGGAGAAGCTCACGCCCACCGACCTGGACCGGGCGCTGACGGTGCAGCGCGAGGACCCCCGTCGGCTCGGCGAGATCCTCGTGGACCGCGGGGTCCTCCGGACCGAGGAGGTCGAGGAGGCCGTCCTCACGAAGGCGGTCCAGGAGCTCTTCGACCTGTTCCTCTGGCGGAACGCCTACTTCGAGTTCACCACCCGGACCCGGGCCGAGGAGCTCACGGCGCCCGGGGCGAGGCCCGTCCGGCTCGCCCTCTCGGGGGGGACGCTCAAGGAGCTGGTCGCCCGGATCGTGAGGGCGGGGGACATCCTCGCCAAGGTCTCCTCCTCGCGGGCGATCCTGACGCCCGTCCGCAAGGAGGGCCGCCACTCCCGGGGCCGCACGACCGAGGAGGACGTGCTCGCGCTCGTGAACGGCGTCCGGACCGTCGGCGACATCTTCCGGCTCACGCCCCGCTCCTCGGCCGAGGTCTGCGAGGTGCTCTACGCCCTCATGAACCAAGGGGCGGTCCGGCCGCTCACGCTCGCGGAGGCCCGTGAGGCGGCCGAGGCGGCGCTCGCCGAGGGCCAGGTGGAGATCGGCCTCAAGATGTGCGCCCACGGGCAGGAGCTCGCGCCCGACGACCCGGGGCTCAAGACGATCTTCGAGGAGGCGCAGGCCCGCCGCCCCGACGCGGGGGAGGCCACGCGCGAGTACCGGCTCGAGGGGGACCTTGAGAGCTTCAGCCTGGCCGAGCTCGTGCAGTCCCTCTACCTGAACAAGCACTCGGGCACGTTGCGCGTGAAGGACGGCCGGCGCGAGAAGATCGTCTACTTCGCGCAGGGCACGATCTCGCTCCTCACGCGCGGCCACCAGGAAGTCTCGCGCCTCGGCGAGATCCTGGTGGACGCCGGGAAGGTCTCCGAGTACGACGTCGAGCGCGCCCTCGAGGAGCAGCAGGGGACGGGCAAGCGCCTCGGCGAGCTGCTGGTGGAGCGCGGGCTCGCGACCGAGGAGGACATCCAGGAGGCGGTCGAGGAGAAGGTCCGGGACGAGCTGTTCGACGTGTTCCTCTGGCGAAACGCCACGTTCGAGTTCCTGAAGAACTACTTCCCGGACGAGTTCACGAACCCAGACGCCCCGGTGACGCGCCTCGCGCTCGACACGACGCGCACCCTCATGGCGGCCATCTCGCGCATTGAGAAGTGGGAGGAGCTCACGCGGGAGCTCTCGAGCGTGAAGGCGGTCTACCGCCGCACGGGCGTCGCGCCGGGACCCGAGCTCTCCCGCCGGGCGCGGGTCCTCCTCGAGCCTGTGGACGGGCGGCGGACCGTCGAGGAGCTGCTCGAGGAGTCGCCGGCGGGCCGCTTCGCCGCCGCCCAGGCTCTCGCGGAGCTCAAGCGCGCGAACCTCGTCCGGCCGCTCGTCCTCGACGAGGTGAACGCCGAGGCCGAGCGGGCGTTCGAGGAGCGCGACTTCGAACGGTGCGTGAAGTACTACGAGTACGCGCTGCAGCTCGACGAGGGGAACGAGTTCCTCAAGCGCTACATCGCCGAGGCCAAGGGCAACCTCTCGCAGTTCGACGCGATGCGGGTGCGGATGAAGCCCTTCGACCTCGTGAACCTCTTCCGGACGATCGTCCGGGGGAGCGCCACGGGGACACTCTCGGTGCGGGACGGGGCGAGCAGCCGGCTCGTCTACCTCGGGCAGGGCGAGGTGGCGTGGCTCGACGAGGGACCGCGGGAGGGGCCGTCGCTCGCCGACGTGCTCCGGCAGGGCGGGCGCGTGCCGGAGAAGGCGCTGACCCGGGCGGTCGAGTTCCAGAAGCGGACCGGCCGCGACCTCCTCGAGGTGCTCGAGAAGCAGGGGGCGCTCACCCCGGAGGCGGGCCAGGAGGCGCGGTCCGAGGCCGCCCGCGCCATGCTCTGGGACCTCTTCTCCTGGCGCGAGGCCTCGATCGAGTTCGAGCGCTCGAGCTACCCGCTCCGGCTCGACGAGGCCTCGCTCCCGGTCTCGCGGGCGGCCCTCCCCGTGGCCGACCTCCTCTCCGGGCTCGCCGAGCGGCGCGAGGAGTGGGACCGCTACCGGAATGCCCTCCCCTCCGAGAGGCTCATCCTCGTCGCCGCCGAGCGCGAGAGGGGGGCGCCGCTGCTCCGCCGCCACAAGGAGAACCCGACGCTGCCCCTCGTGGACGGCCGGCGGACGGTCGCGCAAGTGGTCCGCGAGTCGGGCCTCTCCGAGTTCGACGCCTTCCGCTCCCTCCACGACCTGGTGACGGGCCGGGTCGTCCGGGCCCTCACGGCGGAAGAGTCGGTGAAGGCCGCCGAGAACGCCTGGGTCTTCAAGGACCTCCCCGCCTGCGAGGCCTTCTACGAGCACGCCCTCGAGGTGGACCGCGGCAACGCCGAGGTGCTGCGGAGGCTCGAGCTGCTGCGGCGCGGCCAGGAGACGCAGGTGCGGCGGCGCCTCACCGAGGAGTTCGGCCGCAACAAGGACCTCTCGGCGATCCTCGAGGCGGTCCGGCGCGACGCGCGATGGGGGACGCTCGAGGCGACCGTGCAGGACTCGGTGCGCTGGGTCCACTTCGCGGAGGACCGGGTGACTCTACTCTCGCGCGGGAGCCGGCCCGGTCGCCGCCTCGGCGAGATTCTCGTCGAGGCCCTGCGGGCCACCCCCGCCCAGATCGAGAAGGCGCTGGCCGCGCAGCCCCGGCTCAAGAAGCGCCTCGGGGAGATCCTCGTGCTCCAGGGGGTCCTCGGCGAGCGCGACCTGGTGGCGATGGTCCGCGAGAAGATCCTGGAGGACCTCCACGAGCTCTATTCCTGGGAGGACGCCGTCGTGCGCTTCGCCGCGGGGGACCCGCCCGCGGAGATGACGGCGGCCGGGGCGCCGGTCGCGGCCTGGGAGGGGGACGCGGCGGCCCTGATCGCCGAGGCCCTCGAGCGGGAGAGGACCTGGCCCGACATCGCGACGACCATCCCCTCGGGGAACGCGATCTTCGGGCGCAAGGACCGGCCGGCGGGCGGCGGGGAGGCGCGCCGAGGGGAGGCCGGAGGGACGGGCGGGGCGAAGAACCCCGTCCTCGCGCACATCACCGGGCGCCGGTCGGTCGCCGAGGTCTGCGCCCGGGCGGGGGTCCCCCGCTACGAGGCCCTCGCGGCGTTCCTCCGGCTGATCCGGAACGACGTGATCCGCCCGCTCGAGCCGGAGGAGTGCCGCCGGCGGGGCGAGGAGGCCTACCTCGCGAACGACCTCCCGGCCGCGGCGACGTTCCTCAGGTTCGCGGTGGAGCTGGACGGTGCCGACGAGCGGGCCCGCAAGCGCCTCGAGCGGATCGAGGCCACCCTCGGCCGGGCGAGGGTCGGTGGGGGAGGGCGGGAATGAGGGTGCGCGTGCCGAGCGTGTGGAGAGCCCCCGGGTCCGGTGGTAGACTCCCGCCCCCCCGCGGGGCGAGTGCGGGGAGGTGACGCATCGCCGATCGCGAGACATTCTCCCGGCGCGCGACGGACCGGCTGCGGGCGCTCGCCCGCTCCATCCAGCAGAAGGAGGAGGTCGAGCACTCCTTCGCGGCCACCCGGCGCAAGCAGTTCAAGATGCTCCCGGACCCGCCGCAGGTCCCGGGCTACGACTTCGCCTGCTACTATAACCCGGCCGCGACGCTCTCCGGCGACTTCTTCGATTTCATCCCGGTCTCCGAGCACGAGCTCGGGATCGTCGTGGGGGACGTGACGGGTCACGGGCTCGAAGCGGCGTTCATCATGGCGGCCGCGAAGAAGGCCATCAGCATCCTCGGCCAGGGGAAGTCCTCCCCGCGCGAGGTGCTGGCCGCGGCGAACGAGAACCTCCACGCGGACTTGGATGAGATGACGTTCGTCTCGGTCTTCTACGGGATCCTCGACCGGAGGACGAAGGTCCTCTCGCACGTCCGCGCGGGCCACAACCCGACGATCCTCCTCAACCCGGACCGGCCGAAGCCGGTGGAGGAGCTGCGGCCCCGCGGGATCGTGGTCGGGATGCAAAGGGGGGAGTCGTTCCTGAAGTGCACCGAGGAGGTGAAGACGCCTCTACAGGTGGGCGACACCGTCGTCCTGTACACCGACGGGATCATCGAGGCCAAGAACGCCGCCGGCGTCGAGTACGGCAAGGAGCGGATGATCCGCCTCCTGCAGGAGCACGGCCGCAAGAGGATGGCCGAGACCTTCGGCGCCTCGATCGAGGACTTCGCCTCCTTCCTCGACGGGGCCGAGCAGGAGGACGACATCACGCTGGTCGGGTTCCGGGTCCTGTGATCCCGCCTGCCGCGGCCTCTCCTCCGATGGACCGGGGCCCCGAGCCTGCGCCGCGCCCCCGCTCGCCGACCGGCGCCGCCCGCGAGGGAGTGATCGGGGAGCTGGGACACCACCTCCCCTACTCGGTCTTCGGCGTCCTCCTCGCGCTCGTACTCGTCGGGGCGCTCGACGGGCTGGGGCTGCTCACGGCGGCCCGCAACGAGGCGCTCTTCCACCTCCTGCACCCCGCCCACCTCCTGCTCTCGGCCACGGCCACCACGGCCATGGTCGGACTCTACGGGGGCCGGCCCGCGTGGGCGGTGCTCTGGGGACTCCTCGGGAGCGCCCCGGTCTGCACCATGAGCGACATCCTGATCCCCTACGTCGGGGGGCTCGCCATCGGCCAGGACATGCACATCCACGTCTGCCTCCTCGAGGAGCCGGTGCTCATCACTCCCTTCGTCGCCCTCGGCGTCGCGACGGGCCTCGTGGCCCCGAGGTTCGTGGACCGGACGACCCGCTACTCGCACGGGGCCCACGTCTTCGTCTCGGCGCTCGCGAGCCTCCTCTACCTCGTCTCGTTCGGCTTCACGCTCTCGGCCCTGACCGTGGGACCGGTGCTCCTGCTCCTCGTGGTCGCGGTGATGGGCCCGTGTTGCGTCTCCGACATCGTGATCCCCGTGGCCGTGGTCCACGCCCCGGCCGAAGAACGCCACCGGCACTGAGTCGGCGAGGTAGAATCGCGCCGTCCATGACCCGATCCCGTTGGGCGGCGGCGCTCTCTCTCGTCCTCGCGGCGACGTGGGCTCCCGCGCAGGACCCGAACCCCTCCGCGGACTCCGGGGGCGGCGAGACGCCGGAGGCCTACGTCGCCCGGCGGGAGAAGGAGCTCAAGGCCGACGATCTCTGGGGCCACCTCGAGCTCGCCGACCTGGCGCGCTCGACGGGGCAGGCCGAGGCGGGCGCCCGGCACGCGAAGGTCGTCCTCGAGCTCTCCGGGGGCAAGAACGCGCTCGCGCACGAGATCCTCGGCGAGGTGTTCCACCAGGGGAAGTGGATCACCCCGGAGGGGGCCAAGGCCGCCGGGCTCGTCGAGTACCACGGCGAGTGGCTCACGAAGGAGGACTACGCCGAGCACGTCCGTCGCAGCGACTGGGGCAAGGCCTGGAGGATCGAGCGGGCGGGGGTGGACCTCGACACCAACACCTCGCGCTCGAAGTCCGAGAAGTACTTCAAGGTCTTCATGGACTTCAAGCGCGAGATGGAGGCGACGTTTCACGTGGAGCTCACCTCCAAGTACCACGTGAACGTCTACGCGACGAAGTCCGAGTACCACACGATCTCGGGCGGCCCCCCGGGGACGGGCGGCTTCTACAGCCCCGGGGGACGAGACTTCCACTTCTTCGACGACCCCGACTTCTTCCAGGCCCGCCGGATCTTCTTCCACGAGGGGACGCATATGTTCGTGAACCTCACGAACAACAACAAGGCGTTCCACTACCCGAACTGGCTGAACGAGGGGATGGCCGAGTACTTCGGAGGGAGCAAGCTCGACTACAAGACCGGCCGCTACAGCTTCGGCCACGTGCTGAACGACCGGCTCGAGAAGATCCAGAAGATGGTGACCGCGGGCTCGCACTCGCCGCTCCCGAAGTTCCTGGCGCAGGAGGGGCTCGCGGGCGCCTACGACCAGGGCTGGTCCATCGTCCTCTTCCTCCAGAAGCGCGACGGGGGGAAGTGGGGCCTCCAGTTCGGGGCGTTCCTCAAGGCGCTCCGCGACTCGCGCCAGGCCATGAACCCGCTCAAGCGGGGCCCGGAGACGGTCGCCACGTTCAAGAAATTCTTCCTGCGCCCCGGGCAAGACCTCGCCGACTTCGAGAAGGAGTGGATCGAGTTCGTGAAGGGGCTCAAGCCGGAGCCGGGGGCGCCGGACTTCCGCAAGATGAAGTCCATGCACGGGTGAGGATCCACCTCTCCTCGCACCTCCGGGACTACACCGGCGGCAAGGCGACGGTCGAGGCCGGCGGGAAGACCCTCTCGGACGTCGTGGACGCGCTCGAGGCGCGGTTCCCCGGGCTCCGGTTCCGGATCGTGGACGAGCAGGGCGGGATCCGGCCGCACATCCGCTTCTTCGTCGGGGAGGAGGCCGCGCCCGACCTCTCGGTCCCCGTCCCGCCTGGGGCGGAGGTCCACATCCTGGGGGCGTTGTCGGGGGGGTGACCCCGGAAGGCCCTCGGCGGGGAGGGGGTCCGGGGGAGGCGAAGCCTCCCCTGGCGTTCGGGAACGCCTTGTCTACCCCTGCGGCGGCGGGCCCCCCACGACGTCGTAGTGCTCCCGGAACCAGGACTCGGCGGTCCGGAACGCCTCGTCCTCGGAGGGGCCGATCCAGAACATCTCGGTCCGGGCGGGGGAGCCGAGCCCCGGCCAGCGCGCCGCGTCCTTCACGTCCGGGGGGAACCGGACCGAGACGACCCAGCGGGTCGTCCGCTCGTGCGCGGAGAGGATGACCGTCGTCTCGAGCGCGGGCTTCACCCCGCGGACCCGGATCGTGACGCGCCTTTCGCCCACGACGGCAGTGTACCTCGAGGTCACCGCCGCGGGGCGGCCGATTCTCCCTCGCACTCCGCGAGGAGGGCGCGGATCTCGTCGGACCGTGGGTGCTCCGGGGCGAGGCGCAGGAAGGACCGGAGGAGCCCGCTCGCGCGTTCCCGGTCGCCCGGGCCGCCCCGCTCGGCCAGGGCGCGCCCCAGGTTCGCGAGCACCGGCGGCGCCTCGGGAAGCGCGCGCAGCGCCCCCTCCCAGTCGGCGATCGCGCCCTCGGGATCCCCGGCGTTCGCTCGGGCGATGCCCCGGTGAGTCAGGGCGACCCCGTGGCCCGGGGCCATCCGGAGGGAAGCCTCGATGTCGGCGAGGCCCGCCTCCGGGTCGCCCAGTTCCCCTCGCGTGATCCCCCGGTTCACCAGGGCCTCGACGAGCCGGGGGTCGCGCCGCACCGCCGCGTCGAAGTCCTCGAGCGCGCCCGGAAGGTCGCCCCGGGCCTTCCGCACGTTCCCCCGGACGTAGCGGGCGAACGGGAAGCCTGAGATCCGCGCGAGGGCGGCCTCCGCGTCCGCCAGGGCGCCCTCCATGTCGCCCGCCCGGAACCGGAGCGCGCCGCGGTTCGCGAGGGCGTCGGCCCAGTCGGGCGACCGCCGGATGGCGGCGTCCATGTCGGCGAGAGCTCCGGCCCGGTCGCCGAGGGCCTCGAGAGCGATCGCGCGCGCGAGCAGCGCCTCGGGAGCCCCGGGGGCGAGCCGAAGGGCGGCGTCCGCCTCGCGCAGGCCCCCCGCCGGGTCCCCGAGGCTGTTCCGCGCCTCCGCACAAGCGACGTAGGCCCAGGAGAAGGGAATCCCGATCGCCAGGGCCCGCTCGAACTCCCGCAACTCGCCCGTGCGGTCCTCCCGGTCCTGCAGCCGCAGGAGCCACCCCCGGAGCGCCGCCGCTTCCCAGCCCTCCTCCGCCGCGAGGAGGCGAAGGCCCTCGTCCGATCGTCCGGAGTCGCCCAGGACGAGGGCGCGAGCGAGCCGTCCCCAACGTCCCTCGCCCTTCGCCGCCGCCGCGAGGTCGGGGTCCTCGATCCCGCCCGCCCACCGCGTGAAGCGCTCGAACGCGCGCCAGAAGCGCGCCTCGGTAGCCTCCGGGGCGTCGTCCGAGACCCGGCCCCACGCGTCCTGGGCCTCCGCCGACCGTCCCGCGGCCCAGAGGAGGCGGCCCCGCTCGACGAGCCAAGCGTTCCGCCCGGCGTGGGCGGGCTCGAGGGTGAGGGCGCGGCCCAGGCACTCGGCGCCGGCCGACGGGTCGCTCGCCCGGAGGGCCCCGGCGCGCTCGACAAGGGCCTCGGCCTCGGTAGGACGCCGATCGGGGCCCCGGTCCGCCGGAGGAGCGACCGGCGTCGGTCGAAGGGCGGCCGCGGCCGACACCGCGACCGTGAGAAGCACCGCCGCCCCGAGGATCCGGCGGCCCGCCCCCGGCGGCCGCGCGCGCGGGCGCTCTCCGCGGAGCAAGCGTTCGAGGTCGTCGCGGAGGGCTCCCGCGTCTGGGAACCGCGAACGAACGCCCCTCGCAAGGGCCACGCGCAGCAGCCGGTCGAGGGCGGCGGGGACGTCCGGGCGGGTCCTCCGGATCGGGGCCGGCTCCCTCGTCAGGATCCCGCCGATCACGGCCGCCGTCGTCTCCCCGCCCCACGGCGGCCGACCGGCGAGCGACTCGTAGAGGACGACCCCGAGACTCCAGACGTCCGTCCCGGGGCCGAGGCTCGAGACATCGCCGCGAGCCTGCTCGGGAGACATGTAGCTCGGGGTCCCGAGCGCCTGGCCGCTCCGGGTGAATCTCGAGCCGGTCGCGACGGACTTCGCGAGGCCGAAGTCGGTGAGGAAGGCGCAAGGCTCGATGCGAGGAGCCCCTTCGAGGGGCTCAGGGCAAGCCGGCGACGCGGCCAGGGCGTTGGCGACGTCGCGCGCGCGCTCGATGGCGCTACTCCGCGAGCTGCTCTCCGGCCTTCTCGACGTCCCCGCGGCGGCCGATGAGTGTCACGCGATCGCCCTCCGCCAGGACGGTCGCCCCGTCCGGGATGAGCAGGTCCCGCCCGCGTCGGATCGAGATGATCAGGGCGTCCTTCGGAAGCCGCATCTCCCGGAGGTGCTTCCCGACGAGGCCCGACTCGGCCGACACGTCCACGTGGCGCAGCTCCGAGTCGTGTTCCACGAGGTCGCGGAGAAGCTCCTCGAGATCCGTGCGGATGGTGGCGAGATCACGCTTGGGCACGGGCGCCTCCTTCGGGTTGGCGGAGAGGCGGGGATTCGAACCCCGGAGGCAGGTATAACCCGCCTAACGGCTTAGCAAGCCGCCGCATTCGACCACTCTGCCACCTCTCCGGGCAGTGAGGACGGGGGAGTATACCAGGGGATCAGAGGGCCGGTTGGCCCAGGACGTAGCCCACCTTCCGCGCCCACTGGGACTCGGGCCAGCGGTCCATGATCCGACGCCACGGCTCTTTCGCCGCGTCCAGCTCCTTCTTCTGCCGCACGCGGCTGATCCCCCACCAGTAGCAGGCCTCGGGGGCCCGCTCGGCGCCGGGGGCGTCGGCCACCTGCCGGAACAGCTCGTGCGCCTCGTCGTAGCGCTTCTCGCCCATCGCGAGGATCGCGCGGCCGAACGTGAGCTCCGGCAGGAGGTCGCGCGGGGGGAGGTACCCGACCACGAGGTGCGCCGGCCTCTCGTCGGCATCCGTCACGACGAGCCCGGGGAGCCAGCGCACGTTCAGCTTCTTGGACAGCTCGATGTGCTTCCCGCTCTCGAGCCTCGCGGGGACGAACCTCTCCGAGATCTCCTTCTCGACGGCCGGGTCTGGATACGTCACGGCATCCATCGTCTTGCAGCCGAGTCACGTCGGGCTGTGCAGGAAGAGGAAGATCGGCTTCCCGGTCTCCTTCGCCCTCTTGCGGGCCTGGTCCCAGCTCTCGGTCCAGGGGATCATCTCGGCCTCCTTCGCTGCCGGCGCACCGGGGTCCAGTATAGTGCGCCGGTTTCCATGCGCACGGCCCGCCCGCTCGCGTTCCTCGCGGCCGCCTTCGGGGCCGCCCCGGGCTCCGCCGCGCCCCCGCAAGCGGCCGGAAGGCTCCTCCGCGAGGTCCTCCCGAACGGGGCGACCGTCCTCGTCCAGGAGGTCCGCGGGGGCGGCGCCGTCGCCGTGATCGCGCTCCTCCGGGGCGGGGTCGCCGCCGAGGACCCGACGAGGCCGGGGGCGGCGCGCCTGATGGTCCACTCGATGATCCGGGGGTCCGAGAGGTATCCCGGGGGCGGGGCGGCCGCGGCCCTCGTCCGCGTCGGTGGCGAGCTCCAGGCCGGGGCCGAGGCGGACGCCTGCTGGATCTCCGCGACCGCGCGGGCCGCGCACGCACGGATCGCCCTCGACGTCGTGGGGGACGCCCTCCGCCGGCCCGCCTTCGCCGAGGCCGAGGTGGCCGCCGCGCGCGGGCTCCTCTCGGCGGAGGCGGCGCGCCGGGCCGCCGATCCCTCGGAGCGGGCCGCCGGCGACCTCCGTGCCCTCGCGTTCGCGGACCACCCCTACGCCCGCCCGCTCGCCGGGTCTCCCGAGGGGCTCCGTGCGACCGACCGCGCGTCGCTCGTCTCGGCGGCCGCCCGCGCGACGGCGGGCGGGGCCGTCGTGCTGGTGGTCTCGGGGGACATCCCCGCCGCCGAGGCGCTCGCGGCGGCGAAGGCGGCCGTCGGCCCGCTCGCGGCCGCGCCGGCGCCCGCGCCCCCCCCGCTCCCCCGCGGGTTCCCCGGCGCCCGCGCGAAGGCTCTCGTGGGGCCCGCGCCCGCGCTCCGGTTCGGCCTCCTCGTCCCGGGCCGTCGTCACCCCGACGCGCCGGCGTGCGAGATCCTGGCGCGCCTCTGGAACGCCCGGGTCTACAGCTACGGCGTCGCTCGCGACCGGCTCGCGTCGAGCGCCTGGGCCGGGTACGAGCCCCACGCGGACCTCGGGCTCCTCTCCGCGGCGGCCGTGCCGCCCTTGCCGCCCGTGCCCGGGGGCCTCACCCGACTCGAGATCCTCCTGACCGAGGCTCTCGGCGAGGTCCGACGGTGCGAGATCAAGCCGGAGGAGTTCGAGCGCGTGCGGCTCCGCCTCGAGCGGGAGGATCTTCACGGATCGGAGTCCGCGCTCGGTCGCGCCTACCGCCTCGCCCGCGCCGAACTCTGCGGGGGGCTCCGCCATGCCGTCACCTGGCGGCAGAGGGTCCGCCAGACGACTCTCGCCGAGGTCCGCAAGGCGGCGGAGCGCTACCTCCAGCTCCCGAACCTCGCCGTCGTGCGCGTGGTCCCTCCGGGCGAAGGCGAGCCGGATCCGGACCTGCGCATCCGGCTCGTGAACGCCCGGGGGCGCCTCGGGGAGGAGGCGACCCCGGCCGGGCTCGATCTCGGGCGGGCGACGTTCTCCCCCACCGCCGCCGGCGAGGCGCCGCCGGTCCCTGCGGGCGAAGGACCGACCGAGTCGGCGACGCCTGCCCCAGCGACCCTCGCGAACGGCCTCCGGGTGGTCGTCCGGACGGACCGCTCCCTCCCGGTCGTGGCGTGCGGGCTCTTCTTCCCGGGAGGGACCGAGGCGGAGCCCCCGCAGGCTTCCGGGACGGCCGCCCTCGTCCTCCGGACCCTCTTCCGGGGCTCACGGGAGCTCTCCCGGGCGGCGATCGAGGCGGCGGTGGAGAGGTTCGGGGCGCCGCTCGAGGTCCGCGTCCTCCCCGACTACGCCTCGGCGATCGCCGCCGCGCCCGCGGAGGAGCTGGAGGGCCTCCTCGGGCTCCTCGCCTCGTGCGTCACCGATCCGGTCCTCTACGACGCCGAGTGGGAGACGGCGCGGGCGGGTCTCCTCGCGGAGGCGCGGGAGGCGCCGCCGCGGGAGGCGGCGTGCCACCTCGCCCGGGCCCGCGTGTACGGCGGCCACGCCTGCGGCCTCCCGGCGAACGGGACTCCCGGGGGACTGGCCACCTCGACGCGCTTCGGGGACGGCGTCCCCTTCCTCTGGCGCGCGCTGCGGCCCGACCGGTCGGTGCTGGCGGTCGTCGGGGACGTGTCGCCTGCCGAGGCGCTCGCGGCGGCCGCGCGGGCCTTCGGCTCGTGGCGGGCTCCCCCCGGGCTCCCCGAGGCGCGCCCGCCCGCGCCGGGAGCCGCCCTCCCCGGCGAGGTCGCGGGGGTGAGCGACCGGCCGGAGGGCGCCGTGGCGCTCGCCCTCCCGTGGCCGCGCTTCGGGTCCCCGGAGTACGCGGCGGGCTCGCTCCTCGCCTCCGCGCTCGCGTGGAGGCTCCGCCGCGACCTCGTCGAGGGAGCGGGGACGGCGGCGGAGGCCTCGGTCGAGCGCGAGGGGCTCCCCGACGGCGGCGCGATGTTCGTGCTGCTCCGCGCCGGGCCGGGGCGGCTGGCGGAGGTCCGGGCCGCGGCCGAGCGCCACCTCGCGCGGCTCCGGGAGGCCGGGCTGCCCCTCCCGGAGATCGAGGAGACCCGGTCTTGGATGGCCGGCGCGAGCGTGCTGGGGCTCGAACTGCGCGCCGCGCGCGTCGCCGCCCTCGGCCGCTCGGTGATGCGGGCGGGGCGGCCCGACGCGGACGAGGCCTACTTCTATCGCCTCGAGAGGGTGACGCCCGAGTCGGCCGCCGCACTCGCGAAGACGCTCCTCGACCCGTCGCGCCTGGTCGTGGCGACGGTGGCCCCTCGGGGCACGAAGTGAGCCACGGGCGTCGGGCCCTCCTCGGGGTGGCGGCCGCGGGGGTCCTTCCCGTCGTGGTCCTCTTCTGGGGGACCCTCGGGGAGGACACGATGGTGCACGGCCACGACGTGGCCCTGCAGCTCCACCCGCTCGGCCGGCTCGGGCGCGAGTGCTGGTCGCGCGGCGAGCCGCCCTTCTGGAATCCCTCGGTCTGGTGCGGGACCCCCTACCTCGCCCCGGCGAACCTCGGGGCGCTGGCTCCGCTCTCGCTCCTCACGGTGCCGCTCCCGCTCGAGACCGCCATCACGCTCCAGGTCGTCCTGGCCCTCTGGCTCGCCTTCTCGGGCGCGGCGCTCCTCGCCTGGTGGCGGACACGGGACCCCGTGGCCGCGGCGGTGGCCGGCTCGGTCTTCGCCTTCGGGGGCTCCGTCGTCACGCGGGTCCTTGCCGGCCACGTGACGGTCCTCGGGACCCTCGCGGCCCTCCCGTTCCTGCTCCTCGGGGCGGAGATGCTCCTTTCAGGGGGCGGGGCCGGCGCGGCGGCGCTCGTCGCCCTCTCGACCGCCCTCCTGGTCGTAGGTGGCACTCCCCAGCTCGCGTACCTCGGGGCGCTCGTCCTCGGGGCGCGGCTCCTCGCCGGCGCCCTCGCCGCCCGCCGGCAGGGCGCCCCGTGGCCCGCGAGCGCGCGGCCGGTCGCCTGGGCCGTGCTCGGCGGCGTGCTCGGGGTCCTCCTCTCCTCCCCGCAGCTCCTCCCCGGGTTCGAGTACGCCCGCGAGTCGGTGCGCCATGAGGGTCTCGACGTCGCGAACGCCCTCTACGGCTCGGTGGGTCCGGCGCACCTCGCCTACTACCTGTTCCCGTTCGCGTCCGGGGATCCGAGCGGACTCCACGGGAATCCCATGGTCCGCGGGGCGCCGGGAGACGCGGTGAACGAGGGCCTCGTGCCCTACTGGGAGCTCTCCGGATTCGTCGGGGTGACCGCGCTCGCCCTCGCGGGGGTCGCGGTCGCGTCGCGTCGCGGGAGGTTCTGGGCGGCCCTCGCCGCGGCCGCGGTCGTGGGGAGCCTCGCCTACACGCTCCCGTTCTACCGCTGGGCCTACGAGCTCCTCCCGGGGTTCCGGCTCTTCCGGGTCCCGGGCCGGCTCCTGATCCTCGCGGGGTTCGCGCTCGCGATGGCCGCGGCGGAGGGGCTGGCGGCGCTCCGGGCCGAAGGGACGGCCGGGGACCTGGCGCGGCGACGGGCGTGGCCCGTCGCGATCGGTCTCGGAATCGTGCTCCTCGTCGTCACCGCCCTGCTCCCCGGCGTGACCCGGGCGACGATTGGCTCGCCGCCCATCGAGGGCGAGGGGCAAGAAGACTCGCTCGCCATGGCGTGGGTCCCCGCGCTCCTCTTCGCCGCGCTGGCGCTCGGGCTCCGCAAGGCCCCCGCCGGTGCGCGCGCGGCGGTGCCGGCCCTCGCGGGGCTCCTCGTCCTCGAGCTCTTCTTCTTCGCACGACCGTTCGTCGGCCCCATCGCCCCCTCCGACACTCTCTGGGCGCCCGGCGCGCGGCAGTTCCTCGAGCGCGAGACGGGCGGCTGGCGCGTGGACGTGGCGATGGGCCCGGCCGACTACCGCGTGCGCCCGAACGAGCCGGTCCGGAACGGCTTCCGCTCCTGCGGGGGCTACGACCCGGCCGTGCTCCGCCGAACGATGGAGGTCTACAACCTGGCGAACGGCGAGCCGGCCGAGCGGCCGCGGTTCGTCTCCGTGATCGAGAGGATCACGCACCTGACGCCGCTCCTCTCGTGCCGGTACGTCTTCGCCCGGGCGCCGCTCTCGTCGGCGTGGCGGGAAGTCTGCTCGGCCGAGGGGCTCCGGGTGTACGAGATGCCGGTGGCGCCGCTCCCGCGGGCGTATCTCGTCCGGCGGGCCCGGGTCGCCGAGGGGCGCGACGCGGTGCTCGCGCGGCTCTCCGACTCGTCGTTCCGGCCGGGTCTCGAGGCGGTCGTCGAGGAGGCCGGGGCCGCGCTCGACGGGCTGCCGGCCGCCGCCCCGGGGCCCGCCCGGATCGTGGAGGACCTGCCGCACCGGGTCGTGGTGGAGGCGGAGG
Source organism: Planctomycetales bacterium (assembly GCA_022614695.1). Classification (GTDB taxonomy): domain Bacteria; phylum Planctomycetota; class JAKEIC01; order JAKEIC01; family JAKEIC01; genus JAKEIC01. The sequence continues at coordinate 57,933 of JAKEIC010000342.1, forward strand.
CGGCCGTCCCGTCGCTCCTCGTCCTGCTCGATTCCTGGTACCCGGGCTGGGAGGCGACCGTGGACGGCGAGCCGGCGCCGATCCACCGCGCCGACCACGCCTTCCGGGGAGTCCGGCTCTCACCGGGGACTCACCGCGTCGAGTTCGTCTACCGATGCGCTCCGTTCCGGAGGGGGCTCGGGCTGGCGGGGCTTGGCGGCGCGGGAGTCCTCGCCCTTCTGGCGATCGCCTGGCGCGGCCGGCGGCGCTCCGGGCCACCGGGGGTCGCGGGCGCGCCCGCCCTCACGCCCGCCGCGCCACCACCTCGATGATGTCGTAGGGGTTCACGTAGACCCGCCCGGGGAGCCCGAGGAGCCGGCCCGCCGACGCGAACGCCCGGGCGAGGCCGGGCAGGTAGAGCCGGATCCGGCGCACGAAGAGGTCGCCCGTCACGAACTTCCCGACGTAGCGCTCGCGGATCGGCCGGAGCCCGGAGCGGCGCAGCAGCCCGCGGAGGGTCCGGCGCGAGAAGTAGCTCAAGTGTTCGCCGGGGCTCTTCCACCCCATCCAGGAGGCGCCGGTCGCCCGGGCCGTGGGGGCCTCGACGTCCGGGGTCGTGAGGACGCACAGCCCCCCAGGCCGGAGCGCCGAGGCGACGCGCACGAGGGCGGCCGCCGGGTCGGCGAAGTGCTCCACCACGTCGTAGAGGACCGCCCAGTCGAACGAGGCCGGCGGGAGGGAGGCGTCCTCCAGCGGCCCCGTCCGGACGTCGAGCCCGAGCCCCTCCCGCGCGTGGCGGGCGGCGGTGTCGGAGAGCTCGATCCCCGTCCCGACGAACCCGAGTCGCCGCGCCTCGTCGAGGAAGAAGCCGTGGGCCTCGCCGACGGAGAGCACCCGGCCGGGCGGGGCGAGCCGCACGAGGTCCCGGAGACGCCTCCGGAACGTCGCGCGGATGTTCCCCTCGTCGGCGAGGTAGTCGGTGTAGCCCACCTCGCGGGAGTCGGCGCTTCGGAAGTACGCCTCGCCGTAGAAGGCGAGGAGCCCGTCGCGCGTCGGCGCCTCGGGGACGTAGAGCAGCCCGCACGCGGCGCAGCGGACGAGGGCGAGGGTCGGAAGCCGGGGGCCGGGGAGGCTCGCGGCTCCCCCGCAGGCGGGGCAGGGGCGGGCGGGGGGGGCGGCGGCCACGCGGAGATTCTAGGATCGTCCGGTGTTGAACCGACCGCGAGGACGTGCGACAAGGCCCGGCCGGTGAGCGGGTTCCGCCTCACGACGCTCGGCTACGTCCTGCGCGGGGACTCCGTCCTGCTCATGCGCCGGACGAAGCAACCGAACCTCGGCCTCTGGACCGCGCCCGGGGGGAAGATCGCCCCGGGCGAGTCGCCCGAGGAGTGCGTGGCGCGAGAGATCGCCGAGGAGGCGGGGCTGACCGTGCGGGCGCCCCGGCTCCGGGCGGTGATCACGCAGACCGCCGACGACCCCGAGGAGCGCTGGATGCTCTTCGGCTTCCTCGCCCGCGAGTTCTCGGGGGAGCCGCCCGCGCGCTGCCGGGAGGGCGAGTTCCGCTGGGTGCCGGTCGCGGAGCTGCTCTCGGGAGCCCTCCCGATCCCGGACGCCGATCGGGTCTTCACCCCCTGGCTCTTCGAGCCGGGCGACGGCGTCGTCTCGGCGAAGTTCTGGCACCGGGCCGACCTCTCGGTCGAGAGGTGGGAGAGGTACGCGTAGCCCTGGCGGCGGCCGGAGATCGCCGTGAACCATCGGGTCCCTCCACCCGTTGATCCGAATAGGGAGGAGGGATGCACCGGCGGGGATTGATCGTGGTTGTGGTCGCCACCCTCGGCGCGCCGCCGATCGCCGCGGCGCCGCAAGAGACGAGTCCGAATGCGCGCGCGACACTGCGGCTCGGCGAACGGCGTTTCCTGATCGGGCAGAGCATCCCGGTCCAATACGTCCTCGAGAACACGGGCCGCCAACCATTCCAGGTCACCTTCAGCAGCGATCGGGCGTTCCGCGGGCTCCAGTTCAGCGTGAGGGCGCGCGACAGAGACGAGGTCGCGGTCCCGGACCCCGTCCGGAGTCCCGAGAGGGGCTGCACTGGTGGACTGGAGATCACAGAGACGCTCGAACCCGGTGACCTCAGGAGCCAGTGGTTCGAGTTGAACGAATACTGCCGATTCGTGCGGGCCGGGAGGTACTCGATCACCGTGTCGCACAACCTCGGATGGCCGCCGGGTGGCTCCTCGATCCCTCCGGCCGCCACGACGAGCGTGGAGATCGCGGTGCCGACGCCGGAGGAGGCACAGGGCATCGTCGCCGCCTGCGCGGAGTGGGACCGGGCCAATCCGGGCAGGGCAGCCGATGACTGGGAATTGTCCAGCCCGTTCTGGCGCTTGCGACACCCGGTCTACGTACCGGCTCTCGTAGGACTGTTGCGAGACCAGTTCAAGTCCGCCACCCTGGGCCTCTCAGAGATCGCGACGCCGCAAGTGACGGAGAGGCTCACCGCCCTGCTCGAGGGCCGCGCGGGCATACCCGAGGGCACTCTCGCGGGCCGAGCGCTCGTCTTGCGACTGCCGCCCCCCCCCGAAGATCGGCGGCGGTGGCGCGCCATCCTGTCGACCTACGGACGAAACGAAGACTACCTCCGGGAGCAGGCGTGGGAGCCGCGCCTGGCGCCTGCGGTGCGCCGGCAAGCTCGCGCCTACGTGGCGTCTGATCATCCGCTCTCTGTGGAGCTTGGCGCGTACATGTTGAGCTGTGTCGGCACGGCCGACGACCTTTGCGTAGTCCTCCGCGCGCTCGACGCGGCCATGGCCAGACCCATGAAGCGGCGCTGCGTACCCGGATTCCTGCCCGAAACGCCGGAGGAGATTCTCGAGTTGGAGGCCGCGGCTCACGCCTTGCTTTACCGCGGAGCCCCCGTGCCCGCGGGGACGGAGACTGGCGCCGGGCTCGTCGTCCTGCTGGATCGCTGGGGACGCGACTCGGCCCGCTCAGCGGACTCGGTCACCCGGTGGTGCGCCGCCCTCCGCCACCCCCAGGCACATGTCCGGGAGCGGGCGCTGGACGCGATCCACTTCCCCGCGCCTGAGCCGCTGCTCTCGCGGGTCGCGGAGAGCGTCGGTGATCCCGACTTGCGCGTGCAGGTCGCCGCCTGCGGGGCCGTCGCCCGCCTTCGTTGGCCGGGGGCCCGCAAGGAGCTTCTCACGGCCATGCGTGCAACTTCGAACGATGCCGTCGTCAACGCGGCCGCTGGGGCGCTGGCGAACATCGACGCAGACTACGAGCCGGTGGTCGTGTGGGCGGAGCGCATCGGGGCGGCCGAGTCCAGTCACCAGGGACTCTCGCAGGTCATCAGCTTCGTCCACGGGGGTTGGCCGCGGGGCCAAGCGGTCTGGTTCGTTGTTCCCCCCGAGTTGCGCTCCACGCTCAGCCAGGGCTGGCTGCAATTCCTCACCGCCAAGGAACTCGTGCTCCGTGGTGGACGGAAGCTCCCGCTCTCACAGATCCCCGCCGATCTGCTCCCGGGCCCCTTCGCCGCACCGTCGGCGAAGTAACCCCTCCTCGCGGCGGCTATCATCGAGCCCGTGAGAGTCCTTGCGGCCGCGCTCGCAACGATCGTCTCCTCCCCCGGCTGCATCGCGTGGCGGTCGCACGTGGACCCTGGGGTCGCCGAGTGGCCCGAGTCGGCGCGGGCGGCCGGGAGGTCCCCCGCCCGGGCGCGGGTCTCGCTCGTGCTCCGGCGCCAGGCCCGCGGCGAGGAGGTCCCCGCGCTCGACCCCGAGCGCACGACGGCCGCAACGGAGACTCTCTCGCGGCTCCTCCTCGAGGCGAACCTCGTCTCCGAGGCGGGTCCAGGGGTCGGGTTCGCTGACCTGGTGCTGCGCGTGGTCGTGACGGAGCGCGAGAAGGGGTCCCGGACGATGGCCACCATCACCTTCGCGAGCCTCGGGCTCGTGCCCTTCTTCGGCGGCGTCGAGGTCGAGGCGGAGTGCGAGGCGATCGGCCCGGACGGGAAGACGCTCGCCACCTACCAGGGCCGGGCCGAGGTGACGCAGGTCGCTCACCTCCTCCTGCTCGCGGCCTGGAACGCGGGCGCGCTCGCCTCCTGCTCGACGGACGCTCTCAAGAGCGTCGTCGTGCAGGTCTCCCGGGACCGGGAGAGGCTCCTCGGTCCCCCCCGCTAGTTCCCGCCCGCCGCCGGCTCCTCGACGAGCTTCCGGAACTTCTCCTCGCCCCGCAGCGCTTGGAGGTCTTCGTCATTCCGCATGTGGTCGCGGTCCTTGTAGCCGAGCCCCACCGCCTTCTCGAGGTTCTCCAGAGCCTCGGATCGCAGCGCCGCCGCCCGGTCGGCCGCGCAGTCCTTCTCGCAGCACTGCTTCGAGAGCGCGCAGGCGAGGTTGTAGCGCGCCCTCTGGAGCGCCTCGGTGCGGAACTCCTTCGCCCAGGGGGCGGAGGCCTTCTTCAGGTTGTCGAGGAGCCGGCCCTTTTCCCCCAGCTTGCGGAGGACTTCGCGGGCCTGGGCGGGGCCCTTCCCGCGGTCCGGCGCGGCGGCTCCCGGCTCCGCCACGACCTGCTCGATCACGATCCCGCCAGCCGGCTCGCCGGACTCGAGGTCCGCGAGGGCCTGCCGGTAGAGGGCCTCGCAATGGCCCAGGTCCCCGTCCTGGTCCAGCATCCGGTCGGCTTCTGTCAGTTGGCTCCACCCGCGCCAGAAGCGCAGCGTCCCCGGGGCCAGCGCCTCGGCCTTCGCGGCCGCGGCGCCGACCTCCATCCCCGAGAGCCACGCCTGCGCCTTCCGGCGGAAGCCCGAGTCCTCGGGGATCTCCTTCAGGAACGCGCGCAGGTCGTCGGCCACCCCCGTGAAGTTCGCCTCGTGCTGGTTCACGAGGGCCCGGTAGAAGTGCGCGACCGGCTGGTCCTTGGCGTTCTGCACCAGCCAGTCGAGCTGCTCGCGCGCGGCGGCGAGGTCCTCCGGCGTCGGCGCGCTCGGTCCCCGCGCGCCCGGGATCACGTCCGTCATGTGGACCGCGGCCGCGCCGAGCCGGATCTCGGGGGAGTCGCCCCCGAGCCGGCGCGCCTCCTCGAGGTCGCGGCGGGCCGACTCGCGGTTCCCCCGGGCCTGGTGGACCCGCGCGCGGTGCAGAAGCCGCGCCGGGTCGCCCGGATCGAGCGCGACGAGCCGCTCCGCGTCCGCGAGCGCCTCGCGGCCGTGCCCGAGCAGCAGGTTCGCCTCGGACCGCCCCGCGAGGATCGAGTCGGGATCGGCGCCGTACTCCACCGCCCGGCCGTAGTCGGCGAGCGCCTCTTTGAAGCGCGAGCGTCCTCCGCGGACGTTCCCCTCGCCGGACTCCATGTGCCCGCGGCCGATGCGCGCGGCGGCGCGGAGCGCGTAGGCGTCGGCGAAGTAGCGGTCGGCGGCGAGGGCGCGGTCCAGCGCCTCGAGCGCGCCGTCGAAGTCCCACGCGAGGAGGAGCAGCATCGCCCGCGCGGCGAGCGCGCGCTCCTCGCGGGTGCCGAGCGCGGAGAGCCGCTCGAGGTCGGCGTGGATCGCGGCGACCTCCGGCCCCCCCTGGATCCCGCTCCCGGTCTGGCGCGTGAACGCCCGGTCGAACCGGAGCCGCGCCCGCTCGTAGTAGGCGTCGGCGAGGTCCCGATCCTCGCGGACCGCCGCGTCGTAGTCCGAGAGCGCCCCGGTCGGGTCCCCTACCAGCGCGCGGGCCCGGGCGCGCGTCAGGAGGCACTCCGGGTACCCCGGGGCCTTCCCGAGAGCCTCGTCGGCGGCGGCGATCGCCTCGGCGAGCGCCGCGCGGGCCGCGGCGGCGTCCCCCGAGCGGCGCGCCTTCTCGGCGAAGGAGAGCCGGGCGCAGGCCCGCTCGTAGGCCGGTCGCGCCTCGCGGCGCGCTTCGGCCGAGCGCCCGGCCGCCGCGGCGTGCGCGACCTCCTCGGCGCTGGCGCTCCGGACGCGCGCCATCTCCTTCTTCGCCTTCCCCGCGGTCGTGAGCCCGGCGGCGAGCGCCAGGGAGCCGAGGAGGAGCGCGACGCCTCCTGCCACGGCGACCGGGTGACGGCGCGCGCCGCGCCACGCCCGGCCGAGGGTCCCGAGGGGCCGCGCCGAGATCGGGGCTCCCTCCAGGACCCGGTCGAGGTCGCCCGCGAGATCCTCGGCCGAGGGGTAGCGCTCGCGGAAGTCCTTCCGGAGCGCCTTCTCCACCACGGTCCCGAGGTCCGCCGGCACGTCGTTCCGGTAGTGGCGGACGGACGGCGGCTCGTCCACCTGCACCGACTTGAGGATCTCGAGCACGGTCTCCCCCACGGCGGGGGGGCGCCCCGTGAGGCACTCGTAGAGCACGGCGCCGAGCGCGTAGACGTCGGTTGCCGGGCCGACCGCGCGGTGGTCCCCGGCCGCCTGCTCGGGGGCCATGTACTGGGGCGTCCCGATCGCGGTCCCCTCGCGGGTGAGCCCGGAGGCGCCCTCGAGGCGCGCGAGCCCGAAGTCCGTGACCCGCGGCCGGAGCCCGGCCCCCTCGGGCTGCAGCAGGATGTTCGCCGGCTTCAGGTCCCGGTGGATGATCCCCTGGCCGTGCGCGTAGTGGATCGCCCGCGCGACGTCGCGGACGATCGCCGTCGCCCGGCGCCAGTCGAGAGTCTCCTCCCGGATCGCCTGGTCGAGCCCCCGTCCGGGGACGAACTCCATGGCGAAGTACCTGAGCCCCCCCGACTCGCCCACCTCGTGCACGGGCACGATGTTCGGGTGCGAGAGCTTCGCAGCCGCCCGCGCCTCGCGGAGGAACCTCTCCACCCGGTCGCGCGCCGGCGCGCCCCCCTCGGGTCCCTCGTGGAGCACCTTGAGCGCCACGTCGCGTTCCAGCCCGGCCTGGCGGGCCCGGTAGACGACCGCCATCCCGCCCCGGCCGATCTCCCCCACGACCGTGTAGGCGCCTACGCGGGTCCCCACGATCAGCCCGCCGCGCGCGTGGGTCGGCCGCGGCTCGGCGGCGGCGGGGACGGGCGTCGCGGGCGTCTCCACCGTCGGCGCCTCGGCGAACGAGCAGCGGGGGCAGAGGCCCGTCCCGGAGGCGGGCGCCCCGGCTCCCCCGTCGGGGAGCGCGGCTCCGCACCGGCTGCACGTGGACGCGGCCACCCCTCACTCCTCCTCTGAATTCGCGGGGAAGTCTACCCGGGCCCAGGGTTACTGACGACCGGACCGGGCCCTCACTCCCTGGGACGGGGCTCCTTCCGCTCCGGTTCCCCTGCCTCTTCTCGTTCCGCGGGAATGGTTTGCGTGGGGATCCGGGATTCGGTAGCGTCCGGCCCGTGGCCCGACTCCTTCGCGTCGCCGCGATCCAGGCCGAGCCGGAGGTCCTCCGCCTTGCGGCCTCGGTCGAGAAGGCCGTGGGCCTCCTCGACGAGGCGGCGGCCCGCGGGGCGCGACTCGCGGTCTTCCCGGAGACGTTCCTCTGCGCCTATCCGGCGTGGGCCCACGCGAGCCCCTTCGACGACCCGGCCGCGAAGCGGGCGCATCGGAGGCTCCTCGAGGAGTCGCCCCGCGTCCCGGGACCCGAGACGGAGCGGCTCGGCGCGGCCGCGCGGGAGCGGGGTCTGGCGGTCGCGATCGGCGTGAACGAGCGGGCGGGTCACGGGACGGTCCTCTACAACAGCCTCGTCTACATCGGGAACGACGGGAGACTCGCCGGGTTGCACCGGAAGCTTGTCCCGACCCACCACGAGAGGACCGTCTGGAGCCCCGGCGACGGGAGCACTCTCGCGCCGGTGACGCTCGCGGGCGCCCGCGTCGGCGGGCTTCTCTGCTTCGAGAACTACATGCCTCTCGCCCGGTTCTCCCTCTACGCCCAGGGAGTGGAGGTCTACCTCGCCCCGACCGCCGACGACCGCGAGGCGTGGCAGCACTCCCTCAGCCACCTCGCGCAGGAGGCGCGGGCCTACGTGATCTCGCCCTGCATCCTGCAAAGGAAGTCCTCGTTCCCCGCGGACTTCCCCCTCCGGAACGACCCCGCCTGGGCGCGCGAGCCCGAGGCGCAGGTGCGCGGCGGGACCGCGATCGTGGCGCCGGACGGGACGGTCCTGGCAGGTCCGGTCTACGACCGGGAGGAGGTCCTCGTCGCGGACCTGGACCTCGACCGGATCCCCGAGGAGCGCCAGATCCTCGACGTGGCCGGCCACTACGCGCGCCCGGACGTCTTCTCGCTCCGAGTGGACCGGACGGCCCGCGACGCCGTCCGCTTCGTCGGCGGCGACGGCCGCGAGCCGGGCCCGCGAGCGCGGAGGCGCGCCGGGAGCCCCGAGCGCCGGACGCCTCGGCGCCGGCGGGGCGAGTCCTAGGACCCGATCACTCCACCACCGGCAGCCGGATCTTCTCCCTCTTCCCGCCGCGCAGCACCTCGATCTCGCAGGTCTTGCCCGCCTGCTGCGTCAGCCGGAACCAGGCCTGGAAATGCAGTTCGCTCTCGAAGTCGGCCTTCGCGGCGGCCGAGAGGACCAGGTCGCCCTTCTTGATGCCGGCTTTCGCGGCGTTCCGGCCCGTGTGGGCCTCGTCCCCCCAGTCCACGATGTACTGGACCCGGAACGCGAACGCGCCGGCGGGGAGGCCGGCCTTGGCGACGTCCTCGGGGGAGAGTCTCGGTCCCCCGAACCCGGGCTTCGGGGAGAGCCCCCACATCGAGGCCCGCCAGGAGAGGTCGAGGGGGGACCCGACTCGCCAGCCGGGGCGCAGCGCGACCTTCCCCTCCTTCGCCTCGCCGCCGCGCTCCCAGGCGAGGGGGAGCGTCCCCCCCGCGAACGGGGTCTCCTCCAGGACCCACTGCACGTCGGCGATCGTCCGCACGCGTCGCCCCCCAACGCGCGCGAGACGGTCCCCGGCGCGGAGCCCGGCGGCCGCAGCCGGCGACCGGGCGGCAATCTCCTTCACGAGAGTCTGGTCGGCGGGGTCCAGCGCGAGCCCCACGCGGGCGGGATCGGGCCAGAGCCAGATCGAGTCGCGGGACCAGCGCTTCGCGTCCTGCGCCGTCCGCCGCTCCGACTCGTTCACCATGTGGCAGTGGAAGCACTTGGGAGCCTTCCCGGCCTTGATCTGCCTCGCCATCGCGGGGATCTGTTCGATGGCGCGGACGGGGGCGGGCTTCGGAGGCCGCGGGCTCTTCCCGTACTCCTCGTGGTCGGCGAGCGTCTCCTTCATCGCGCGCACGAGCGACGCGATCGAGAGCCGCGCCTCGGCGGGACCCCCGTCGCGGCCGCCGTACTGGCGGTAGATGGTCCCGTCGCCGTTCATGAGGAGCGCGGCGAACGTGAGGTCGTAGTCGAAGCGGAAGACGCCGAGGTCCACCCCGGCCATGTCGAGGACGCGGACGCAGACGTAGTCCTTTGCCGCCTCGACGAACTCCGCGGGGGGACGGACCAACCGCCCGTCCCAGGACTGGCAGTCCTTTCAGGGCTCTCAGCGGAAGACGGCAAGGAGAGGCTTCCCGGACTGGGCGGCCTCGGCGCGCGCGAGAGTCAGGTCGGCGCGCCAGGAGAATGCCCCTGGCGCGCCCCCGTCCTGGGCGAGGGCTGGGAGAAGAGCCCCGGCCGCGAGGGCGGCGGGGAGGAACGCGAGGCGAGAGACGAGCGACATGGAGACCTCCTCCAGGATCCTAACCCGGCGCCTGCGCCCTCGGTTGGACGTCTCCCGGTCTCGTCCGCCACCGCCGGTGCATCCACATCCACTGCTCGGGCCGCTCCCGGACGTCGGCCTCGAGGACGCGCGTCCAGGCGAGCGTCGCGGCGCGGAGCCCCTCCTCGCCCGCCTCGCGCGGGGGGACCGGGATCCTCTCGTGGATCAGGGCCCGGTACCGGCTCCCCTCGCGGACGAGGAAGATCGGCCGGAGCGCCGCCCCCGCCGCCCGCGCGACGGAAAGCGGGGCGACCGGAGTCCAGGCCTCCGTCCCGAAGTAGGGGACGAAGACCCCCGGCAGGTCCCGCACGTCCTGGTCGGGGAGGATCCCGACGAACTGGCGTTCCCTGAGGACGCGGAGGAGTTCCCGCGGGGAGTCGTCCTGGTACACGACGCGGAACCCGAGCCGCGCGCGCAGGCTCTCGGCGATGGCGGAGAGGCGCGGGTCGTGCGGGCGGCGCGCGACGACCGTGAGCGGGCGTATGCGGTTCCCGACGGCCCCGATCAGCTCCCAGTTCCCGAAGTGTGCCGTGAGGACGACGAGCCCCGCCCCCTCGTCGGCGTCGGCCAGGATCGTCCGTGCGAGGTCATCCACATTCACTACGAGCGCCCTCAACTTCTCGGCGGGGAGCCGCGTCGCCCGGACGACGTCCGCGGCCGAGCGCCCCACGTGCCGGAACATCGCCCGCGCGACGGCGCGGTGTCGGGCCGGGGGCCAGTCGGGGAACGCCGCCCCGAGGTGGGCCACCGCGCGGCGGCGCTCGCGGCCGTTCGCGTAGTAGCCCAGGTGGCCGAGCGCGGCGCCGAGCGGCTGCCCCAGCGCGCGGGGGAGCCGCGAGAAGAGGGCGATCCCGGCGCGGGCGAGGGCCGCGGCGACGAACCGGCGCGCGCGCTGGAGGGGGCGAGGGCGGCGCGGAGACGGCGGTGGCGACGGCCCGGCCATGGCCTGAGAATCGTACCGATGTCGCGCGAGCCGCCGCTCCTCGGCGCCCACGTCTCGACGGCCGGCGGGCTCCCCGAGGCGATCCCGAACGGAGAGGCGCTCGGCTGCGATGCGATACAGGTCTTTGCGCGCGGCCAGAGGCAGTGGCGGGCGCGGCCGCTCTCGGACCCGGACGTCGCCCTCTTCCGGGAGCGGATGGCGGGCTCGCGCATCCGCGTGGCGCTCTCCCACGACTCCTACCTGATCAACCTCGGGAGCGGCCGCAGGCGGTTGCACGCGCGGTCCCGAGAGGCGTTCCGGGAGGAGCTGGCGCGGGCCGAGGCGCTCGGGATCCCCTGGGTCGTCTTCCATCCGGGCGCGCATATGGGCGGGGGGGCGGCGGCGGCGATCTCGCGGATCCGCGAGACGGTCGCGGGGCTCCTCGCCGAGACGCGGGACTCGAGGACCGGCGTCCTCCTCGAGACGGCGGCCGGGCAGGGGACCGCGGTCGGGTGGCGATTCGAGGAACTCGGCGAGATGCTCCGAGGGATGCGGCCGGCGCGGCGGGTGGGAGTCTGCTTTGACACCTGCCACGTCTTCGCGGCGGGGTACGAGCTGCGGACCCCATCGGGCTACCAGGCGACGATGCGGGAGCTGGACCGGACGGTCGGTCTCGCGCACGTGAAGGCGTTCCACCTGAACGACTCCAAGCGGGAGAGGGGCTCCCGCGTGGATCGGCACGCGAACCTCGGACGGGGACACCTCGGGATCGAGCCCTTCCGGCTTCTGCTGAACGACGAGCGATTCGCGGGGCTCCCGATGGTCCTCGAGACGCCGGGGGGACCGGCAGGGTTCCGACGCGACCTCGGGATCCTCAGAGGTCTGCGGGGTCGAGGCGCGCGAAGTCGGTGATCACTCCGCGACCCGCTCCGTCGGTTAGTCCCGATACCTGTCAGTAAACCGGCGTATACGCCGGACTGGTTCCCGTGCTAGGCCCGTCCGGCGGCGACGGAACGCCTGACGTACCCCCCACTCAAGCGGCGGCGCCGCCATGGGTTGCGGCGAGATCGGACGGCCGCGTCCGACGGCGTCTCCCGCGCTTCCGAGCGCTCGGGAACGCACTTTGCCTTGCGCATTGCGGGAGGTGGCTCCATGCGAAGTCTCCCGTTGCTCTCCTGGCTCGTGCGGACATCGGTTTCCATCGCTCTCCCACTGTTGGCCGCGGGCACCGCCGCGGGAGCGACCAAGATCTCGAACCAGAGCGGGCCGTGGGAGACCAGCAGCACCTGGAGCCCGAGCGGGGCCCCCTCCTCCACCGACGACGTCATCATCGCCCCGAGCCACGTCGTCGAAATGGGGAACACGACGGTCCGGGTCACCTACGTGGTCCGCTCCCTCGAGGTCCGCGCCAACGGCCGGCTCCAGCGCTACAACCCCGGGACCACCGGCACCTTCCAGTGCGGCCTGCGGTGCACGGGCACCGGTCCCACGGGATACTCGATCCTGAACCGCGGCCTGATCCACAACCAGGTGAACTCGAGCACGTTCATCGAGGCGAACGGGCCGGTCCACACCGACGGCTCCTCGATCACGAGCCGGACCTCCCAGCAGATGGGAGGCTTCTCGTGGGGCTGGAACAACGTGAGCCACGCCGGGCAGTCGTGGGCCCACGGGCACGGGGGGAGCGACGGCGACTCGACTCCGGGGATCTGCCTGAACCTGAACGGGGGGACCCTCCCGAGCCCCCACGTGCTCACGCAGGCGGCGGGCGTCAACATCAACTCGGCGCCCTTCAACGCCAGCCTCGACGCTCTGCCGCGGGTCTACATCAACGGGAACTACAAGCTCGGCAGCGACCTCGAGTTCTTCTCTTTCGAGTCCCGGATCGAGGCCGGTGGGTCGCTCGTCCTCGACGGCTACCGGCTCATGGCCCAGGGTCCCCTGCACGTCGGTCCCGACAGCGGGACCCAGTCGGGCAACTCGATCCTGCGGATCAACGACGGGACCGGGACCTCGAACATCGGGACCTGGCCGCAGTTCCGGATCACGGCCGGGCCGGCGGTCAAGCTCGCCAACGGGGCCCTGATCGAGATCCCGACCGGCTCCCACGGGTCGGCGGCGCTGGGGGTGGCGGTGGCGGCGTACGGATCGGCGCGGATCAACATCCACAGCGAGCCGACGATCCCGGCGTCGCTGCAGAACGGGGCGGCGCCCACGTTCTGGATCGTCGGGAACCTGATGCTGGCAGGCACGACGAGGGTAGACATCGTCGTGCCGGGCAGCCCGAACAACCCGACGAACTCCGTGCTCCAAGTGGGGCAGGACCTGTCGTTCGAGGACTCGGCGGCGGCGCCTCCGGGCCCCTCGGCGGCCCTCATCACGCAGAGCGGCAACCACGGGGCCACGGGCTTCCCGGTGGTCCTCGTCCAGTCCGGTGCGGGGGGGGGCAACGCCTACCTGCCGGCGTCCGATTGGCACGGGACGGCCGGCGGGACCACGCCCGGCACGAACACGGCGGGGTGGACGCTCACGAACTCGACCCTCGCCCACCAGGGGGGTGTGAACGTCTTCGACAGCTTCAAGTTCTCGTCCACGGGTGGGAACCCGGGCAGCGCCTGGGGCCTGCACTCGGTGCAGGTCGGGCTCGGGAGCTACCAGTGGGGGATGAGCACGGTCACGATCACGAACCAGACGAACCTCTCGGTCGGGGGCACGGGGACGGACTGGACCTTGGACAGCTCGGCTCTGTCGGTGAATGGCAACCGGGCGGCGATCAACGGGGGGGGCGGGAACCTGTTCCTGTCGGGGGGGGCGACGTTCACGCAGAGCAAGCGGCCGGGGAACCTCCCGGCGGACGGCTCGATCGGGGTCGTGGACGTCAACGGAAACTTCCAGGTGACAGGGGGCGGGGTGTACCGGATCGCGACGAACAACAACGCGGGCGAGGAGAGCACGCTGCGTCTGCTCGGTCAGGGGACGATCCCGCCGAGCAACGTCTCGGGGGTGCCGCAGCTGGCTCGGCAGGCGCCTCTCGGCAACGTCTCGATTGACGACAACGGGACGCTGCTGTCCAGCAACGAGCGGAACATCGTGGTGTTCATCGGGGAGAAGTGGCATTCGTCCTCGGTGACGCTGCGGATCCACCCGAGCAAGGTGACGAACCTGCTCCACGGGCGGACGGTGACGTTCCAGGCGTCGAACGGGGTGGCGCCGTACGCTTACTCGCTGGTGTCGGGAAGCGGATCGCTGTCGGGGGCGACGTACACCGCGCCGAGTTCGGGGACGGGGACGGCGATCATCCGGGTGACGGACACGGCGAGTCCGGCGCAGACGGTGGACGCGGTGGTGACCTACAAGGGGGTGAACGCGGGGAGCGCGACGGCCAATCTGATGATCTCCCCGGGCTACGAGAACACCACGTACCCGGGGTACTGCTACTACATGCGGGGAGACCTGGGTTCGACCTTCAACCTGCGGGCCTACGGCGGGACGGGGAACTACACCTGGAGCATCGTCCCGGCGAGCGGCGCCGCCGGGACGCTCTCGGGGGCTTCGGGCCAGTCCATCCGATACACCGCGGCCGGCGGAGGGACTCTCGCCGCGCCCGTCTTCACGGTCGCGACGGTGACCCTCTCCGACGGCGGCGCGGGCGGGTCCCGGACCTGCTACTTCTACGTGTACAACTTCGCGTCGTACGGGACGACCTATCCGATCCCATTCGGCTGCTATCACCTGCGCGTCGGGGACTTGCAGACGTTCTCGAGGCCGGGAGCGAGCGGGACGTGGACGTTCACCTCCAACGGATCCAACGCCACCCTGAACGGCGGGGCGAGCGCGACGGGGACGAGCGTCACGCTCAACCCCGGCTCCCTCGGCGGGACGGCCCCGTACACGATCTACAACTACGGGACCGTGACCGGGGGAGGGCTGACGGGCACGTTCTGGTTCTACACGACCGCTCTTCCGACCAACAACATCACGATCAGCCCGACCCGGTTCGACGGCTGGCTCCCGGGGGCCTCGTACACGTTCACGGGCGGCGGCGGGAACACGCCCTACACCTTCTCGCTCTTCTTGAACGGGGCCGTCTCGAGCATCACCCCCGGGGGCGCCTACACCGCGGGCGCCGGGTCTTCGGCGACCGACGTCGTCATGCTCCGCGACGCCACCGGTATCACGGACCTCTGCACCGTGAACAAGTCCGTGCCGCCTCCCCCGACCGGGAACGGCTACGTCGCGGTCCCGGGGGCCAGGACGATCTTCACCAACTCGTCCGTCAACTCCGTGGACCAGATGGTCTTCGCGGACGCGAACGACGACTTCGGGACGTTGCAGGTGCTGAAGACCCTCTCAACGGGTTACAGGGTCTTCGCGGCCTCGGTCGAGATCTCGCCGATCCTCCTCACGATGATGAACGGCACCACCCAGACGTTCACGGCGTCGGGCGGCGCGACGCCGTACACCTACTCGATCACGACCAACAACTCGGGGGCGACGATCAACTCCTCGACGGGGGTGTACACGGCCGGCGCCACCGTGAACCGCGCGGACACGGTCCAGGTCCAGGACGCGAACGGGAAGATCGCCCGCGCGACGGTGAACGTGGTCTCGGCGGGGGGGTCCGCGGCCCTCGAGATCCGACCCCGGTACATCTACCACTTCTACCCCGGGCAGTCGTTCCAGTTCCGGGCCACCGGCGGCGTGGGAGGCAACAGCTGGCAGCTCTCGCAGAACCAGTCCGGCGGGTCCGTCTCCGGGACCGGACTCTACACCGCCGGCCCCGCGGGCAACTTCGCGACGGACAAGATCCTCGTCGCCGACGGCGCGGGCGACGCCGACGTCGCCTGGGTCTTGGTCTGGAACCTCAACCCCTACGTGTACCCCCTGTGGGCCTGGTGGGACATCAACACGGGGCTCGGCAAGACCCGCAACGGGTTCGACCCGGGTCAGACGGTCCTGATCACGGCCGTGGGGCTCGGGAGTCCCGCGTGGAGCTACCCCACGAACAACTCGGGCGGCACCCTGAACTCGTCCGGCGCGACGGCCATCTGGACGGCGGGGAACACGGGGAACGTGACCGACTCGATCCGCTGCGCCTCCGGGCCGTCCAGCTACACCTCGCTCTACAAGGTCCAGCCCCCGCGCATCCTGGTTTCGCCCGCCCAGGCGTCCGTGTTCCCGGGGGCGATCCTCCGGTTCACCTCGCTGGGCGGGACGGGGACCTACACCTACACGATCCAGAGCAACCTGTCGGGGGCGTCGCTCACGCAGAGCGGTTCCCCGGCCGTCGGGACGTACACGGCGGGGGGCACGGCAGGCACCGACATCGTGCGGGTCGCGGACGGTGTCTCCTGGGCGGACGTCCAGGTCTCGGTGCTCTCGATGGTGAACCCGACATTCATCCGATGCTCGCACGCGGACCTCTTCCACGGCGAGCTGGACGTTCATGAGCGGAGCTTCCGCGTCCAGCGCCTGGGCGCGACGCCCTCGGGCCAGGGGGACCTGATCTCGACGAACGGCGGGATCGCGGGGGCGACGAATCCGGCTCTCCGGATGGGGACGGGGGCGCAGCTTACGGTGGACCGGGCGTTCGTCTGGAACCGCTTCTCGAACGAGTTCATCTCGGGGGGGACCCTCACGATCGGAGGGTCCCTGAAGATCACCGACGACACGGGCGGGACCTCGCCGCAGTTCGACCTCCAGGCGCCTTCGGGGGGGACCTCGACTCTGGTGCTCACGGCCGCGAACCCCGACACGGCCACGGCGAACACCGTGGACATCTGGAGGGCGACCTCCTCGGGCGGGACGCCCACGGCCCAGAACCTCTACGTCGTGAACCTCACCCTCAATGACGGGGGCACGGGAAAGACCTTCAACTTCCTCGGGCCCGTCTGCTACTCGGGGACGTACTCGAACGTCTCCGGGACGATCTCCGGGATCACGCCGCAGCCGAACTCCACGTGCGGGTCGCC
>JAKEIC010000343.1 GCA_022614695.1 Planctomycetales bacterium
GAGCCTCTCGGCGAGCCCCACCCACGGGGCGAGCCGGGGCCAGGCCCCTGTCGGGACCCCCGGGACGTTCACGGCGTTCTCCGCCGCGCCCGTGCGGAAGAAGGCGAGCACCTGCTCGGCCGTCCGGCGGGCGACCCGTTCCTGCGCCTCGCTCGTGCTCGCGCCGAGGTGCGGGGTGCAGACGGTCTTCGGGGAGGCGACGAGCGGCGTCGCCCCGGGCGGCTCCTTCTCGAACACGTCGAGGGCGGCTCCCCCGATCCGGCCGGCGGCCAGCGCCTCGGCGAGCGCCTCCTCGTCCACGAGCCCGCCGCGCGCGCAGTTCACGAGGATCGCCCCGGGCCGCATCTGCGCGATCTCCGGGCGCCCGAGGAGCTTCCGCGTCGAGTCGGTGAGCGGGGCGTGGATCGAGACGACGTCGCTCTCCGAGAGGAGCGCCGGGAGGTCCGCCAGCGTCACTCCCATGCGGCGCGCGGTCTCCTCGGGGAGGTAGGGGTCGTGCGCGATCACCCGCATCCCGAACGCGGCGGCCCGCGCGGCGACCTCCTTCCCGACGCGGCCGCAGCCGACGAGACCGAGGGTCTTGCCCTGCAGCTCCGTCCCCTGGAGCCCGCGCTCCCAGCGGCCCGCCTTGAGCGCCCCGTCGGCCGCCGGGACCTTCCTCACGAGGGAGAGGAGGAGGGCCAGCGTGTGCTCGGCGGCGGACACGGTGTTCTCGCCGGGGACGTTCATCACCACGACCCCGCGTCGCGTCGCCGCCTCGACGTCAATGTTGTCCACGCCGGTCCCCGCGCGGACGACCAGCTCCAACCGGTCGGCCGACTCGAGGATCGGCGCGGTCACCTTCGTGGCGCTCCGGACCACGAGGCCGGCGACCCCGCGCATCTCGCGGACGAGCGCCTCCTCTGGGAGACCGGTCTTCACGACCACGCGGATCGAGGGCTCGGACCCGAGTATCTCCCCGACGACCGGGGGAAGGCTGTCCGCCACGAGGACCGTGCGGGGCTCCACGCGGCGGACTATAGGACGGGGGGAGGCGACGGACAAGGAAATACGCCGGCCTCGACAGGCCCTATGATGGCCCCGTGATCCGGACGGCGGCCCTGGCGGCGGGCGTCCTCCTCGCCCTCGACGGTCCCGACCTCGGGGGGCTCGCGCGGCGCCTCGGCTCCGCGGATCCCGCCGAGCGCGGGCGCGCGGCGCTCGGTCTTCGGGGCGGGGGCGAGGCGGCGGCCGGGGAGATCGAGCGGACCCTCCCGGACCTCCGTGGGACTGGCCGGGATCGGGCGGAGGCCCTCCTCGCGGCGCTGCGGGGGGAGGGACGGGTGGCCGAGGGGACCCTCCTCGCCCGGATCGCGGCGGTCGAGGGGGAGCCCGAGGCGGCCGCCGACCGGCTCGCCGCGGAGTTCCCCGGTCCCCTCGCGTCGCTCCTCGGGGACCCGACCCTGCGCTTCCGGCCGGGGGATCCGCTCCCGCGGGCCTTCGTGGCGGCCCGGGCGCGCCGTCCGGACCCCGACCGGGCGCGACGGGCGCTCGCCGAGGCGGCCTCCCGCGGGGAGGCCGATCCCGTGCTGCTCACGGAGCGGGGGATCCTCCGCCGCGACACGGGCGACCTCGACGGCGCGGAGGCGGACCTCGCCCGGGCGCTCGAGCTGGACGCCCGCTTCGTCCGGGCCCGCGTCGCCCGCGCCTGGCTCCGCTGGGGACGGGAGGACGCCGAAGGCGCGCTCGCGGACGCGGAGCGGGCCGCTCTCCGCGGAGCCGCGGCGCCGGAGGCGCTCGAGGCCCGCGCCCGCCTGCTGCTCCTCGCCGGCCGGGCCGACCGCGCGCGGACGGCCGCCGAGGAGGCACTCGCCGCCGACCCGTCCCGGCCCGACCCCTGGCACGTGCGGGCCCGGGCCCGCGAGGCGGCGGGAGACGTCGCCGGCGCCCGATCGGACTATGCCGCCGCGCTCGCCCGCGCCCCCTGGCACGCCGGCGCGGCCCTCGACTGGGGCCGCTCCCTCGCGACCGCCGGTCGCGTCGAGGAGGCGCGCCAGGTCCTCTCCGAAGGCGCCGCGGCCGGCCGCCCCGGCTCCATCGTCGTGGAGCAGATCGAGGCGGAGTTGAGGAAGCTCGCGTCCCCCCCCCGGTAGGTGAGCTCGCCGGAACGGTGCCCGCCCCCCGGTTTGACCGCCGCTCCGACCCGTGTCAGAATCCGCCCTCCGCATCGCCGGAGTGGAGGCCGAGTGGGAAAGCCCGAGTCGCTCGAGGAACGCGTCCGGAAGCTCGAGGCCGAGCTCGAGCAGAAGCGCCGGGACATGGAGGTGCTCACGCGCGTCCATTCCCAGCTCCACCAGCGGACGCGGATGTTCGAGCGGATCCACGCGCTGTTCGACACCCCGGCCGACATCGAGCTGAACCTCGAGAAGGTGCTCGACATCCTGATGGAGGAAATGGACGTCGAAGCGGGCTCCGTGATGCTCATAGACGGTCCGACCCGCTCGTTCTGGTTCGCCGCGGCGCGCGGGCCCGCTTCCGACAAGCTGATGAAGATCCGGTTCCCCGTGGACAAGGGGATCGCCGGCGCCTGCGCCCGGGAGCGGAAGCCCATCGCGGTCTCCGACGTGGCGAGCGAGCCGCGCTTCTACCAGGAGGTCTCGAAGCAGGTCGGCTACCCTGTCTCCTGTCTCCTCGCCCTCCCGATGCGGGACGGGCCGGGGGTGCTCGGGGTGATCGAGGTCCTGAACAAGAGGAAGAGCGCCGACTTCGCCAAGGACGAGGTGGACGCGGGGATGCGGGTCGCCGACCTCGCGAGCAAGCTCGTCGCCGTGGGGTTCGAGCTCCGCGAGAAGGCGGCGGCGGCGGAGTCGGCAGCCGAGAAGCCGAGGAAGCGATGAATCTCGACGAGATCCTCGAGGCGATGATCACGAGGCGGGCCTCCGACTGCCACCTGAAGGTGGGGCGCCCCCCCCTCTTCCGCGTCTCGGGGGAGCTGCTCCCGACGGAGTACCCGTCTCTCGAGGAGGAGGAGATCTCGGCGGCCCTCGACGAGATCATGAGCCCGGCCCAGAAGCGCGCGCTCGCCGAGGAGCTCGACTGCGACTTCTCCCACTCGCTCCCCGGGAAGGCGCGCTTCCGCGTGAACGCCTTCCACCAGCGGGGGAAGCTCGGCGCGGTCTTCCGCCTGATCCCGCTCACGATCCCGACGGTGGACTCGCTGAAACTGCCCCCGGTCCTCAAGGACATCTGCCAGAAGCCGCAGGGGCTCGTGATCGTCACGGGCCCGACGGGCTCGGGCAAGACGACCACGCTCGCGGCGCTCATTGACCACATCGTGAAGACGCGCGCGGTGCACGTCATGACCGTGGAGGACCCGATCGAGTTCGTCTACTACGACGGGGTCGCCACGGTGAACCAGCGCCAGCTCGGGACCGACACGCCGAACCTCCACGAGGCGCTGCGACGCGTGCTCCGGCAGGACCCCGACGTGATCCTGCTCGGCGAGATGCGCGACCGGGCCACCATGGAGATGGCTCTCCACGCGGCCGAGACGGGCCACCTCGTCTTCTCGACGCTGCACACGAACGACGCGAAGCAGTCGGTGGACCGGATCGTGGACTCGTTCCCGGGCGAGGGCCACAAGCAGCTCCTGAAGATGCTCTCGCTCTCCCTCGCCGCGATCATCTCGCAGCGGCTGCTCCGGCGCTCCGACGGCCACGGCCGCGTCGCCGCCCTCGAGATCATGATCAACTCCCCGAACATCCGGCAGCTCCTCGAGGAGGGCAAGACTCTCGAGATCGAGAAGGCGATCGCGACCTCGACGACCTACTACCGGATGCAGACCTTCAACCAGGCCCTCGCGCACCTCGTCTTCGCGAAGACCGTCTCCGAGGAGGAGGCGCTCGAGACGAGCCCGAACCCCGACGACCTGAGGCTCCTCCTCAAGGGGATCCGCCCGGCCGGGGAGACGGCCCAGGCGGCCGTCTCGATCCAGCCGCCCGCGCCGGTGGCCCCGCCCCCCGCGCGGCCCTCGGTCCCCACGCCGCGCCCGGCGGGCACCCCCGCCCCCGCCGCCGCCCCTGCGGCCGAGGCGCCGAGGCCGAAGATCAGCCGCGGGTTCCAGTTCTAGCGTTCGATCGCGTACAGATTCCCGTCCTCGCACGGGACGAGGATCAGGTTGCCCCACGCGGCGGACGGGGCCACGACGGCACGCGGGAGCTTGACGACCCAGCGCGCGGCGCCGTCGGCGAGGGCGCGGCAGTGCACCTCGCCCTTGCGGGTCCCGACGACCACGTCCCCGCCGAGGATCGCCGGGACGGACAGGCCGCCCCCGAGCGGGATCCTCCACCGGGGCGCGGCGGCGGGGTCCGCGAGCGCGCGGGCGACGAGGAACCCGCCCGAGGTCGTGAGCACCACCGCATCCCCGGCACCGGCCACGCCCCGGACGTCGCCGCCCTCGAGCCGGTGGACGGCGGGCGGCGGCGGATCGCCCGCGGCCGGCACGACCACCACCGCGAGGGCAGGGCCGGCGGGCACGAGAACCCGGTCGCCGAGCGTCGCGAGCGGGCCCGACACGCCCCCGGGCAGGGGCGCCGCCCAGCCCCGCTCCCCCGTGCGTCCGTCGAGCGCGTGCAGCTGGCGGTCATCGCCGGCGGCGACCAGCAAGCCTCCGGCTTCGACCGCGGGCTGCGCGGGGCCGGTCGGGAGCTGCCCGGCCCACGCGCGGACGCCGTCCCCCGCGCCGAGGCCGAGGACGCGCCCGTCCTCGAGGAGGACCGCGATCCGGCCCCCGGGCACGGGGAGGGCCGGTCCCAGGGGCCTCCTCGGGAGCTTCTCGCTCTTCCAGCGGAGGCTCCCGTCCTCGCCCACGGCGTGCAGCGTGTTCTCGTTGCGGCAGGGGGCGTAGAGGACCCCGTCCCGCAGGCACGGGGTCGCCGCGAAGAGCCCGATCCCTCCCGCCGAGTGGGTCCAGGCTTCCGGCGGCGCCGCCCCGGGGGCGACCGCGCGCGAGAAGTCCAGGGCGTGGAGCGTGTTGTCGGCCCCGAAGTAGACGCGGTCCCTCCCGACCAGGGGCGCCGCCAGGACGGGCCCCTTGGCCCGGAGGCTCCAGAGCCAGGTCTTCTCGAGCGTGAGGCTCACGACCGCGCGTGTGGTGTCTCCCCGCACCGTGGCCGTGCGGTAGCCCGCCAGCTCCACTTCGAAGGCCGCTCCCGGCGGCGAGACGGGCGCCTGGTAGTGGACGACGCAGGGCGTGACGCCGAGCTTCTCGGACCCGCGGCGGACCGTCGCGCCGGCCGGGACGGACTCGATCCGCAGCGGGAGGGCGAGCTTCCTCTCCCGGACCTCCTGGAGGAAGGGATTCTCCGCGAGGACGAGGTTCAAGATCGCGAGGGCGTCGTCGTACTTGCCCTCGGCCTCGAGGCCGCGCGCGCGGCTCAGTCGCTCCCGCCCGAGCGTGATTTGCCGCGCGAGATCCCCCTCCCGGTGGGTCACCGCCTCGCGCAGGCTCCTGCCGTCCTCGCTCCCCGTGAAGACCTCGTGGAGGAGGGCCGTCTTCGCGAGCGTGTAGGCGTTGACGGCATCCTCGAAGCGGGTCTCGCGCTCGGCGGCGAGTCCGGCGTCGTAGTGCCTCTGCGCATCGCCGAAGAGCAGCTCCCGGATCTTGACCCCGAGCCGGTCCAGCGCCTCCTGGAGCTGGCGCGACTGATCGGGATCGGGCTCGAGCGCGAGGGCGCCTTTCAACTGGTCGCGCCCGCCGAAGAGCCTCTCCCGGACGGCCTCCCGCTCCGCGGCCGCCGCGCCCGCGAGGATCGCGGCGATCCGTTCCCGCTTGGCCAGCCGGCGCTTCTCGGCGACCTCGCGCAGCTTCGCGGCGGCCCGGCGCCCGTGATCCCCGTCGCGATCCTGCTCGGCCACGGACTGGAAGGTCTTCTCCGCCTCGTCGAGCTTCCCGTCGCGGAGGTCCTTCTCGCCGCTCTGGAGGATCTCGTCGAGCTGCCTCGCCCTCTCCCGGAGTCGCCGGTCACGCTCCTCGATCTTCGCGGTCAGGTCGGCCACCCGGCGCTCCACCTCTCCGGCCCGGCTCGACCAGCGGTAGAGGGCGAGGAAGCGGTTGTAGACGCTCCGGGCCTCGTCGAGTTCCGACGACTCCTCGAGCCGGCGGGCCTCGCCCTCCGCGTCGGCGAACTCGGACCGGCCTCGCGCCTCGTAAAGCCCCCCGAGCCCGCCCAGGACGAGCAGGAGGAGCCCGACCCCGACGAGGAGCCTGCGGCGGAGCGAGCGCCGCCGCTGCGCCACCTCGGCGGTCCCCCCCGAGAGCCGCTCGATCTCCTTCTGGATCTCGGGCCGACCGGGATCGAGGAGGGCGATCTTCTGGTAGATCTCGAGCAGGTCGCGGTCCCGCACGGCGGGCTCGCGGGCCGAGTCCGCGGCGAGGAGCTTCGCCATCGCGTCGTACTCGGCCACGGCCTCCTTCTTGCGGTTCGCGGCGACGTGCAGGTTGACCATCCGCTCGTGGAGCGCGAGGTCCTCGGGGAACATCCCGAGGAACGTGGTCGTGAGCTCGGTCGCCTTCTCGATCTTCCCGTCCTGCTGGTAGAGGCGGAGAAGGGTCTTCGCCGCCTCGAGGGCGCGCTCGTGGAGCCCCTGCTCCACGGTGTGCTCGACGATCCTCTCGAAGGGGTAGGGGTCGCTCGGGAGGAACTCGATCACCTTCTGGCAGAGGAGCACGGCCGACTCGCGGTCGCCCCTCTCCCACAGGAGGTCGGCCAGGACCTTCGAGAAGGAACCCGCCCGCTTCTTGTCGCCGATGCCCTCGTAGAGCTCCGCCAGCTCGCGGACGACCTCGGCGTCGTCCGGGGCCATCGAGAAGGCCCTCTCGAGGAGCTTCACCGACTGCTTGACCTTCTTCTCCTCGCGGAGACCCCGCGCCGCCTTCCGGAGCTCGTCGGCGGTCGCGCGCCGCGCGATCCCGTCGCGCACCAGCTCGACGAGCAGCCGGTAGATCCGGTCGCGCGGGAGCATCATCCGGTGGACCAGGTCCCCGAGGGTGTTCTCCCCGTCGAGCAAGTCGGCGAGCTTGCGGCGGCTCCCTTCCCCGAGCGCGGCGACAGGGCCCTTCGCGGAGGACGGGACGAGGAAGACGTCGCCGTCGCCCTGGAACTCCGACGAGTGCTTCCGCCACTCCTCCACCCGCCGGGCGAGGTCCCCGAGGAGGTAGTCGAGCGGGAAGAAGTGGTCCGGAGCCTTCGGGTCGGGCCGGTAGTCGCTCTCCGGCAGCTCCTGCTCCGTGAACTGGAACTGCCCGGCGGGGAGCGCGAGCAGCTCGAAGAACTCCTCCTCCACCTGGAGCTTGATCGCCTGCTGGATCTCCTGCTCCGTGACGAGCCCCAGCTCGACCAGGATCTCCCCGAGGAGCCTCTTGCTCTCGGCCTGGCGCTCGAGGGCGTGCTTCAACTGGAACTCCGTGACCCGCTCCATCTCGAGGAGCACGTCGCCGATGCGGACGGCCTTCTGGCCGTCCACCGAGAAGAGGCGCGCCCCCTCGCCGTTCAGGTAGAGGGTGACCTCCTTCGAGTCGGTGCGGACCGTCAGGAGGCCGGCGCGGCCCTGGTCGCGGACGAGGGCGAGGACCGAACCGGCGGGGATCTTTGCGAAGTCGCCGGCGATCGGCATGCGCCCCCGGAGCGCGCTGGAGGGCCCCGGGAAGGGCGGAGTCTAGCGGGAATCCACGGGAGGCGGAAGCGGCCCGGCCCTGGGCTCTGTCTGGCAATCCCATGCCTACTGCGGCGCGCGATCCCCGTCGCCTGGCTTCGTTACCCCTCCTCGGCGTACCTCTCCGTTGGTACGCCTTCGTCGTCGCGCCTCGCCAGGCTCGGGTCTCCCGCGCCTCGTGACGGCAGCGGATTACCAGACAGAGCCTACCGCCGCGCCGTGTCCCGCGCCTCGGCGATCGCGCGCTCGACGTCCACGTCCCCGACGTCCACGTGGGTGACGAACCGGACCGTCTCCGGCCCCATCGGGACGGCGAGGACGCCGCGGGCGGCGAGCCCCTGGACGACTCCGGGGGCTGCGCCGGTGGCCGTGCGGGCGAGCACGATGTTCGTCTCGACCGCGCCCGGGTCGGCGCGGCAGCCCGCGACGTCCGCGAGCCCCGCCGCCAGGCGCCTCGCGCGGGCGTGGTCCTCGCCGAGGCGGGGCCGGTTCCGCTCGAGGCCGACGAGCGCCGCGGCCGCGAGGACCCCGGCCTGGCGCATCCCTCCCCCCAGCATCTTCCGCACGCGGCGGGCCGCCGCGATCGTCTCGCGCGAGCCGGCGAGCAGCGACCCGACGGGGGCCCCGAGCCCCTTGCTCATCGAGACCATGGCGGTGTCGGCGAGAGCCGCCCACTCGCGGGCCGGGACCCCCGTCGCCGCCTCGGCGTTCCAGAGGCGGGCCCCGTCCAGGTGGACGCGGGCGCCCCGGCGGCGCGCCACCCCCACGAGGGCCCGGAACCGCTCGAGCGGGACGATCCGTCCCCCCGCCACGGTGTGCGTGTTCTCGACCACGAGCAGGCTCGTCGGCGGGGCGTGCGCGTCGGCGGGCCGGAAGGCCGCCTCGACGGCGTCCGGGGCGAGGACCCCGCCCTCCCCCGGGACCGGGCGGAGCTGCACTCCCGAGATGACCGCGGGCCCCGCCAGCTCGTAGAGGACCGTGTGGCTCTCCGCCTCGACCACGACCTCGTCCCCCGGCGAGGTGAGCACGCGGATCGCGACCTGGTTCCCCATCGTCCCCGACGGGACGAAGACGGCCGCTTCCTTCCCGAGGGTCTCGGCGACCCGCTCCTCGAGCCGCCGCACGGTCGGGTCGTCCCCGAAGCCGTCGTCGCCCACCTCGGCCTCCGCCATGGCCTTCCGCATCTCGGCGGATGGACGGGTGACGGTGTCGCTCCGGAAGTCGCTCGGCGGGCGAGTGGCCCTGGTAGCCATGGGGAGGTCCGGCATTCTACGACCGAGCCCCCCGTTGATCCGGTCCCGACGCCGTGCTAGTGTGCGGCCGTGGGCCCCGAGCGCGCGCGTCCGCCCGAGACCAGCAACATTGTGCAGCTCAAGGCGCAGCTCGCGGAGCTCGAGGCCTGGAAGGACGCCTACGAGAAGGGGGCCGTGAAGGATCCCCCGGACCTCCAACTGATCGAGCAGATCCGGAAGATCCTCCACCGCCGGGACCGGCCGACCACCCGGGAGGTGAAGCTCGGCCGGACCGACACCCCGTCCTCCGGGACCAAGAAGTAGCCGACCTCCCGGGACGGGCCGTTAGGGCTCGTGTCAAAACAACTGACGGTCGCCGCGCAGGCGGCGGGGGCGCATCCGCTTCGTTGCGCCTCCGTCGGCGTACTTCTCCGTCAGTACGCCTCGTCGGCGACGCCTCGCCGCTGCACCCCCGGCGCTCTGCGCGGCTCCATCCCTTATTTCGACACGAGCCCTTACCGCCCCGCCGACTCGCGGATCTCCCCGTCGTCGCGCCGCGTGTCGGGATCCTTCGGCTTGGGCACGAGCTCCCCGATCCGCTCCCTCGCCGCCTTCTCGTAGGGCGGCGTGGGTCGGCTCGAGAGGATCTTCCGGTAGATCTCGAGGGCCTTCTCGCGGTCCCCCTTCTCGCGGGCGGACTCGGCCTCGTTCCAGAGCGCGTAGAGCCTTCCGAGCCTCTCCTCGTCCTTCCTCTCGCGCTCGGCCCGGGCCGCCGTCTCCGGGTCCTGGGGCGGGGCGAGAGACGGGCCGCCGCCCTCGGGGGCGGGCCCCTCGCCGGCGCGGATCCGGTCCGAGAGCCGGGCGAAGGCGTCGTGCACCCGCGCGTCCTCGTGGCGGGCCGCCTTCTCGATCTCCGGGAGCGCGGGCCGGCCGATCCGCAGGAGGATCTCCTCGGACCAGTTCCGGTATTCGGCGTTCCGCACGAGCCCGTTCCCCTCGATCCAGCCCGCGAAGTTCCCGAGCCCGTAGCCGATGTCGTCGAACTGCTCGAGGGCGCGCACGTTGTAGTCGCTGTCCTCGACCCCGGCCGCCTGCCGGTAGTTGAGCGGCGGCGCCCGCCGCTTCGCCGCGCCCCCGTAGAGCACGTCATTCTTGAGAGCCTCGACCAGGAGCGGCACCGCCGGCTCCCCGATCTCCGAGAGGATCCCCCGGATCTCCCGGATCGCCGACGCGATCCGCTCGGGGTCCGCCCGGAACGGCGCGTCGGGCCGGTTCAGGTCGCGGAGCGGCACGAGCGAGGCGTAGAGGAACCTCTCGCTCCGCCAGTCCACGGGGCCCTCGAGGAAGTTCCGGAGCGAGAGGTACTTCAGGTAGATCACGTACTCGGCGACGATGCCCTGGAGGGACTGCCTCTGGGCCGGGGAGGGGCCGGCGGGACCGCGCGCGACGGTGAGGTCCTTCCCCACCTCCTGGTCAGGGTCCTCGGGCGTGATCGCGGTCCCCTTCGGCCCGTAGCCGAAGGCGGCGCGGGTGTTGTCCCACCAGGCCCGGGGGGTCGTGCTCGAGAGGAGCGCGCTGTGGGGGGTCGCGCCCCCGGGCGAGGCCGCCGCCCCCGCGAGGAGGACCGTCCCCAGCGCGACCGCGCGCCGGCTCATCGGCCCGCCGCCTTCCCCGTCACGCGCGCGTACCGGTAGGGCGCCTCCAGCGCCAGCGCCGCCGCGGCCGTCGCGTAGACGCGTCCCCCGGTCCGACCCCACGGGTCGTCGGGGTCGAAGGAGCCGGCGGAGGGCCCGTCCGTCTTCTGCCGCGGGATCAGCGCCTTCCGGAGCGCGTTCCAGTAGTCGCGCCACTCGTTCCCACCCGCCTGGAAGGCCGCGGCCGAGCCCCACATCCAGGCGTAGAGGTCCGGCACCCTGGCGTCGGGGAGGTTCTTCCCGACCTCCCCGAGCGCGCCGGCCACCACGGGCTCCTCGGACGACACCCCCGCGAGGAGGAGCGTCAGGGCCCCGGCCGCCGTCATCGCCCCGGCCGGCGGGAAGCGGTCCACGAGGTCCGGCAGCCGGGCGCCCGCGTCGCCCGGCAGGACGTAGCCGATCCGGCCCGAGGAGGGGTCGGCCGTCCGCCGGATCCAGTCCACGGCGCCACCGAGGGCCTCCGGGGACGCCTCGAGCCCGGTGCGCGAGGCGATCGCGAGGGCCGTCCCGGCCCAGCTCGTGACAGCCGTGTCCGCGTCGGCCTTCTCCTTCCTGTACCGCCACCCCCCGCCTCCTCCGCGGAGCGCCTCGGCGGCGCGCAGGGCGCGCCGGGCCAGCTCGCGCGCCTGCGGGCGCCCGGTGAGCCCCGCGGCCTCGACGGCGGCCGCCGTCGCCAGGAGGTGGTTGTAGATCCCCTTGGACTTCCGGGAGCCGATGAAGCCGTCCTCCTCCTGGAGCCCGGCGAGCGCCGCCAGCCCGCGCGAGACGACGGCCGCGTGGCGGGTGCCCTGCCTCCCCTCGCCACGCCCGAGGAACGCGAGCAGGGCGAGCCCGGTGAGTCCGGCCTCGTAGCCGGCGGCCCCCGCGCCGCCGCAGTCGTGGTCCCGGCAGGCGGCCGCGAGGCCGTCCGCGGGGAATCCGCCGTCCTCCCGCTGGTGCCGCGCGAGCCAGTCGAGGGCGGCCCCCACGGCCTTCTCGGCGTCGGGGGAGCCCCCGCCCTCGCGCCGGAGCGCCTTTTCCCGCTCGGCGCCGACCCGGACCGAGAAGAGCGAGGGGACCTCGGAGCGGTCCCGGAGCGAACCGCCGGCCGACCGGTCGGACATCGCCGTGGCGCCCGTCCCCGCGGGGGCCTCGCCGACCTCGACCGCGGCGATCGGCCGCGTCTCGGCGCCCGCGACGCCGATCCAGCCGGCCTCGACGTCGGCGCCGGGGGCCGGGGACCGGTCCGTCTCGACCGGGTCGGCGTCGGCGAGATCGGGCCGGGCCTCGGGGTCGTCCGGCGGCGCGGCCTCGAAGCGATCTCCGGCCGCCTGGATGTCCACGTTCACGGGGACCTCCTCGCGGGGCGGCGTGGAGACGAGCACCGCCACCAGGATGAGGAGGACGGCCGCGTGCGCGACGACCGAGACTCCGACGGCGCCGGAGCGGCGGAAGGCCTCCCGCAGGATGGTCGCCGGGAGGAGGCGGAGGATCGGGAGACGCACGGTGGGCGCGTCGAGCGCCGCCGGCGCCATCCCCTCGGGCGGGGCGAGGACTGCCGTGGATCCGGCCTGGGTGGCCGGGACCGTGGCGGCGGCCGGGACCGGGGGGGCGCCCGGAGCCGGGGGGGCGGCGGGCGACGGAGCCTCGGCGGTGGCCGCCGGGGCCGGTTCCCCGGGCGCCGCGACGTGGGCCAGCGCCTTGGCGAGGAGAGCCTCGTCGGCCCCGAGACCGCGAAGGTACGAGACGAACCTGTCGAGTCCGGGGGCGGCGGGGGGAGCCGGCGCAGGAGCCTCGGGGAGCGCGCCCTGCGGCGCCGGGCGAGGAGCCAACTCCCGGAGCTCGGCCGCCCGCTGCTCCGACGCAGAGATCTCCGCCGGGTCGGCCGGCGCGATCACGATCGCGTCGCCGAGGAAATCGAGACGGAAGCCGCCGAGGATGATCCTGTCCCCGGGTTTGAGGAGCTGCTTGCTGACGGGGAGGCCGTTCACGTGGGTGCCGTTCCGGCTCCCCAGGTCGGCGACGAGGAAGGTGTCGCCGAGCGGGATGAGCTGGCAGTGCTTCCGCGAGAGCGCCGTGTCCCGGATCCGGATGTCGGCTCGCCGGGAGCGCCCGATCGTGAGGATCCGGCGAGGGAGGGGGCGTCTCTCCGCCGAGGGGAGCGGCCGCTCAGGGGGGCTCGACGCGACCGGATCTGGGGTGGAGGATTCCATCGTCAGCGGGCGATGTCCCCCCGAGCAAAGCTCGTTCCGGAGACCGCGGGCAACCGAGTGACCACCCCCGGCCGAGCCTCCTGCGCCGACTGGGGTTGCGACGTCAAGAGTCTCTCCGATCGTCTCCCTCCCCCGACACCCATGGCTCGCAGATGTCCAATGGAAACGTGTTTGCCATCGGGAGGGGCGGCGCTGGCCGCCTGGGGTTGGATTTCACGAGGGGACTTGTCCTCGGGAATGCCGCGGGCTAGTCTACCCGATCAGGAGGCGACATGAAGTTGAGCGAGATCATCCGGCGCGAGGCGATCCTGCCGGCCTACCCGGCCGGGGGCCGCCGCAAGGCGCAGGTGATCCGGGACCTGGTGGGTTCCCTCGCGAAGGCCTACGCCCTCGACGAGGAGAAGCGCGAGGCCGTGGAGGAAGCGATCCTCGCCCGGGAGGCCCAGAAGCCCACGGGGATCGGGCGCGGCGTGGCGGTGCCCCACGGCAAGAACGAGTGCGTGACGGGCGTCCTCGGCCTGCTCGCGATCTGCCGCGAGGGCGTGGACTTCCAGGCCCCCGACGCGAAGCCCGCGAAGCTGATCGTGCTGATGGTCTCCGACTTCTCGACCTCCAAGATCCACGTCGCGGCCCTCGCCCAGATCACGCGGCTCCTCCAGCGCCCCGAGCTCGCGGAGAAACTGCTCGCCGCCACCACCGCGGACCAGGTCTCCCAGCTCCTCAAGCAGAACGAGTCGGAGCTGGCGGCGTAACTCGCGCCATTCGCGCTCCGGTCCTGCCATCGCGCGAATGGCGCGAGCTAGAACCGGACCACTGCGCCGAGCCAGGGTCCCCAGTAGTTCAGCTCGACCTCGTCCCGAAGAGTGAACCCGGGCTGAGGGTGGTCCTCCTCCGCGCTCAACCACAGGTATCGGTATCCGACCGACACCTGGAGCCGCTCGGGGAGGCTATCGTCCACCGGCAACGCGAGCCGCGTCCCGAGCCGTCCGTCGAGGAGAGAGCTCCGGTCCCCGGAGTCCCAGAACGAACCCATCCGCGCGCCTCCCTCGAGCTCGAATCCGTACCCGAGCCGGACCGTCAGCACCACTCCCAGGACGAGCTGGAACCCCTCGATCGAGATCTCGCCCCGGGTCCCGAACAGCCCGGCGGGCGAGCGCACGCGCCCCTCGACGCTCCACGAGTTGAACCCGACCTCCAGATCGAACGCGGCCCGGGCGCCCGCCGAGGCGGTCAGCCGCCAGAGGCCGGTCACGAGGGCGAGGTCAATGAAGGTCGAGGTCCCCGCCCCGGCCGGGAACGTGATGCCGTCGAAGTTCAGGGTCTGCGAGAGGACCTCCCTCCCGCCGTGGCCCGCATAGAGGAGCTCGAGGGCGATCGCGTGGCGGCGGCTGACGGCGAACGAGGCGTCGAGGAAGCCGTTCCACTCGTAGTCCCCGACGCCGAGGTCCCGGAGCGGGATCCAGTCGGCGGTGAGCATCGGGTCGTCGCTCTCGATGCCGCCGCGCGCCGCGGCGTACCAGAGCGCGAGCCGCACCTCCGAGCGCCGCTTCTCGGGGGGCTTCCCGCCCCGGTCGGCCGGCTCCTCCGGGCCCGCGCTGTCCGGGATGGCGAACTCGACGGGCTCGTCCGCCGGGGGCGCGGTCTCCTGCGCCGAGGCCGCCCCCGCGCCGGCGAGCGCGCCGAGGCCGGCCGCCGCCGCGAGGATCGGGCTCGCGAACCGTCCCCTCACGCCCCCGCCGCCTCCCCGGCGATCGGTCAGTCGTCGAGGCGGTAGTTGGCCCCGACCGCCTGCTCGCCGCGCGCCTTCTGGGCGCGCTCCCACTTCACGAAGTCGGAGTGGACGCCCATGACGTGGGTATAGCGGAGCGAGTAGTGCGGGACGTCCGCCGCCAGCAGCTTCTCGGAGAGGTCGCGGTCGCGGTGGGCCAGCTCGTTCTTTCGGGCTTCCCACGTGTCGCGGTCCCACGACTCGACCTCGTCCACGAGCTTCTTGTAGGTCGGCGCGCTCGGCCAGTCGGAGAGCGAGTTCACCCACCAGTGGGCGACCTTGCCGAGCTTCTCGAGGAACAGGTCGTGCTCGGGCGAGAACTTGAGGCACGAGGCGTCGAAGTAGTTCCCCATTCCCTTCGCCTTGTCCCAGTCTATGAGGCCCCGGTCCTTAGCGATCGTGTACCCGGCCGTCCCCGGGAACGGGTAGAAGATCGCCCAGCGGAACCGGCCCATCTTCGCCTGCGCGCAGATCTTGAGGGTCTCGAAGACCTCCGCGCGGCTCTCGTCGGGGAGCCCGAACATGATGAAGGCCGAGGTGTGCAGGTTGTAGCGGTGGGCGACCTCGAACGACCGCAGGATCTGGTCGTTGCTCATGAACCGCCAGAGGATCTCCTTGCGGATGCGGTAGGAGCCGCTCTCGAGGCCCCACTTCAGGATCATGCAACCGGCGTCCTTCAGCGCGAACGCCATGTCCTCGTCGAAGACCTGGACGTGCGCGTTCACGACGAAGGGCAGCTCGATCTTGCTCTCCTTGTAGGCCTTGCAGAAGTCGAGCACGAACTTCTTGTTCAGCGTGAAGAGGTCGTCGTCGAAGATGATCGTCGAGATGTGGGGGTGCTTCCGCTTGAGGAGCTGGATGTCCTCCATGACCCGCTCGATCGGGAAGACGCGCAGGTAGTCCTTGGACTTCTTCGCGCCGCCCTCCTCGAGGTAGAGGTCCACGATCTCCTTGTTGAAGCAGTAGGTGCACTTGTAGGGGCAGCCGCGCGAGGCGAGGAGCCCCAGCCAGCCCTTCTTCACGGTCACCATGTGGCCGACGTCGAAGATGTCGTAGTCGAGCGGCGGGAGCTTCGCGAGGTCGGGGAAGGGGCCGACCGGGTTCACGATCTTCTTGCCGTTCCGGACCATGCGGAGGTTCGGGACCCGCGTCGTGTCCTCGCCCTTCTCGAGCCGGTTCACCAGCTCGAGGAGGGCGTACTCGCCCTCGCCCGGGCAGACGTAGTCGAAGTGGTTCTCGTTCACGACCTCGTCGGGCACCATCGTGCAGTGGACGCCGCCGATGATGCTCGGGATCGCGGGGAAGAGCGACTTCACGTGCTTCGCCACCTCGATGGACCACGCGTACTGCTGGCTCATCACCGAGTAGCCGATGAGACCCGGCTTCCACTCGCGCACGGTCTCGGTGATCTCGTCGAGGGTCGGGATCGGGCCCACCTGCTCGTTGGCGTAGACGAGCTTCACCTCGTGTCCGCCGTGCTTGAGCACGCCCGAGAGCGAGATGATCCCGTGGTTCATCCCCGCGGGGCAGTCTATGGCCGGGTAGATGAGGAGGACCCGCATACGCGATCTATCGTCTTGCGGCGCAGGGCCCTTGAGAACGAGAGCCGCGGGCACCCCGTCCGCGTCGGGGGGTATGGTACCGGAATGGTCCTAGATCGCAAGGGGGGCGCTAGGGCCCGCGGAGGGGGAATTCCGCCGCCGGCTCGTCCTCGCCGGTCTCGATGGAGCGGAGCCAGGTCCGGAGGCGGTAGCCCTCGACGGAGCCGAGGCGGATCTTGCCCCCGGTGACGGGGGGAGTGATCAGGTAGACGAGACCTGCGCGACGGAGGACGGCGGCCTCTGTGCCTGGAGCGACAACTACCCGGATGCGCGGCGTCGCCTCGATCTCATAGATGAGGCTGTCGAACCGGGCGGGGTCTCGGACGGAGAGCATCTCCTGCACTTCCCGCGGGGACTCCGGGACGGGCCCCGATGGCCTGAAGGGCAGAGGCTGGCCCCCGATCGAGGCGACGAGCGCTTCGGCAAGCGCCCCCTCGCACTTGGTGATGACGATCTCTCCGTGGGCGAGGGCGACCTCCTCGCGAAGCCTCCCTGCCATGGGCATCGGAACGCGCGGGTTCCCTTCCACGAAGCAGACGACCCGGACGCCCGGCAGTGGCAGCCCGAGCCTGACATGGCCACCGTTCCGGATCAGCGCGAGCTCGGTCAGGACGGGAACATTCAGCCCCAGAATCCGTCCCGCCTCGTCCACCCCCGTCCGCAGCCCGTATCCGCCAACGCAGACGAAGTCGAGATACCGCGCACCCTTGAGGACTCTGCCGGCCTTTCGCTCTGCCTCCTCGGCCCACTCCGGTCCCCGTTCGTCGTTGTCCAGAACGACGTGCGCGAACACGAACGGCCTCCACGGCGCCTCGGGCTGCTTGAGCCCGCTCCGGCCCGGCATCGTGCAGCCTCCGAGCGCGACGGCCGCCGCGATCCCGAGCACACATGCGCCCCGCACGGCTCCATCGTAGCAGCCCCCGCTCGCCTTGCGCCCCCTCGCGAGCGCGGCGAGAATCCGCGCGCTTCCCTCTCCACGACCGTGGACCGTGGAGCGTGGACGGTCCCATGCCTCCTCCCCAGATCGCCATCGTCGGCCGGCCGAACGTGGGGAAGTCCACGCTCTTCAACCGGATCGCCAGGCAGCGGATCTCCATCGTGGACCCGACCCCGGGCGTGACGCGCGACCGGGTCTCCGCGATCGTCACCCGGGACGGGTGCACGTTCGAGCTGGTGGACACGGGCGGCATCGGGATCGTGGACCGGGACGACCTCGGACCGGCCATCGAGAAGCAGATCGAGGCGGCGATCCGCTCCTCCTCCGTCGCCGTCTTCCTCGTGGACGCCCGCGAGGGGCTCGCCGCCGCCGACCGGCGCGTGGCGGAGCGCCTCCGGAAGCTCCGGAAGCCGGTCGTCGTCGCCGCCAACAAGTGCGACGCTCCGAAGCTGGACACCGAGGCGGCCGCCTTCCACGCCCTGGGGTTCGGGGACCCGGTGCCGGTGTCGGCGACGGAGGGCCGGGGCCTGGACGAGCTCTTCGAGCGTCTGGCCCCCCATCTCGGCGAGACCCGGGCGGCGGAGGCCGACCCGGACTTCCGGCTCGCCGTCGTCGGGCGGCGGAACGTGGGAAAGTCCACGCTCGTGAACGCGCTCGCCCACGAGGAGCGGGTGATCGTCTCCGAGGTCCCGGGGACGACGCGCGACTCGATAGACGTCCGGATCGAGAAGGACGGGCGGAGCCTCGTCGTGGTGGACACGGCCGGGCTCCGGAAGCGCGCCGCCGTCGAGGGGACCTTCGAGTGGTACACCCTCTCGCGGGCGCGGGCGGCCGTCCGTCGCGCGGATGTCGTCTTCTTCGTGCTGGACGCCACGCTCCCCATCGGCCAGGTCGAGAAGCAGCTCGCCGACGCCCTCTACGCGCAGCACCGGCCGACGGTCGTCGTCGTCAACAAGTGGGACCTCGTCCGGAAGCGCGCCCCCGAGAGGGCCGACACCGAGACTTTCGGGCGCTACTACCGGAAGAAGCTCCCCGTCCTCGCGTTCGCGCCGATCGTCTTCACGACGGCGACCGAGGGGAAGAACATCTTCGCGGCCGTGGACCTGGCCCGGGCCCTGATGAAGCAGTCGGACGCGCGGATCCCCACGGCGCGCCTGAACGAGGTCCTCGCCGACGCGATGGACCGCCGGCCGCCGCCCCCCTCCCGGAACCGGGTCGGGCGGATCTACTACGCGACGCAGGCCTCCATCCGGCCGCCGACGATCGTCCTCTTCGTGAACGATCCGGTCCTCTTCCCGGGGGACCACCGGCGCTACCTCGAGGGGAAGATCCGGGACGGGGGGCCGTTCCCCGAGGTGCCCGTGCGGATCCAGGTGCGGAGCCGCGCGGGCGCGGCGGTCCGGTCGGCGAGGCGTCGCCGGAACGTGGCGGGCGAGGAACTCGAGGCTCCGGCCGGGGCAGGAGGTATGGCGTGAACACGACGGTCCTGAGGACGCTCCTGGCCGGGGTTGCCTTCGTCGGGAGCGGCTGCGGGGGCGGGAGCCCCTCGACGGGCTCGGGGCAGGGCGGGAGCGGAGGCCCCGGGGCCCCCTCCGCCGACGCCAGCGTCATCTACTGCCGCGGCGCCGACTCGAAGAAGCTCGACCCCCACGACATTGACGACGGCGAGTCGGCCTCGGTCTGCAACCAGATCTACGAGAACCTGGTCACGTACGACCTCGAGGACCCGAGGATCGTCCCGGGCCTGGCCGAGTCGTGGACGGTCTCTGCGGACGGCCTCGCCTGGACGTTCATGCTCCGGGCCGGCGTGAGGTTCCACGACGGGACCCCGTGCGACGGCGATGCGGTGAAGTGGAGCCTCGACCGGATGCGCGACTCGAAGCACCCCGACCTCCACGGCGCGAGCCAACCCTACGGGGGCGACTACGCCGTCATCGAGCGCGTCGAGGTCGTCTCCCCGACCGAGGTCCGGCTCGTCCTCAAGACCCCGAGCGCCGTGCTCCTCCGGAACCTCGCGATGTTCCCCGCCTCGGTCGTCTCGCCCTCCGCGGTCCGGAAGCATGGCGCCGAGATCGCGAGGAACCCCGTCGGCACGGGCCCGTTCCGCTTCGTCGAGTGGATCCCGAACGAGAAGATCGTCCTCGAGAGGTGGGACGGGTACTGTGGAGAGAAGGCCAAGGTCCGCCGCGCGATCTTCATCCCCGTCCCGGAGCAGTCGGCCCGCGTCGAGCGGCTCAAGCGGGGCGAGGCGCACCTCATGGACAACGTGGACTTCTCGATGGTGGAGACGATCCGCGCCGTCCCCGGGCTCGTGGTGGAGATGCGGCCCGGGATGAACTTCTCGTACCTCGCGATGAACAACGACCGGAAGCCGTTCGACGACGCCCGCGTCCGGCGCGCCGTCGCGCACGCCGTGGACAAGCAGAAGCTCCTGAAGCTCGCCTACTTCGGCTACGGGAAGACCGGCCCGAACCCGATGCCCCCGACCATCCCCGGCTACCACGACGGACTCGCCGACCGCCCGCACGACCCGGCGAAGGCGCGGGCGCTTCTCGCCGAGGCCGGGTTCCCCGGCGGCCTCGACACCGACCTCTGGGCCATGCCGAACCCGCGCCCCTACTGCCCGAAGCCGCGTGAGTGCGCCCAGGTACTCAAGGAGGACCTGGCGGCGGTGGGCATCCGCGTCACGATCAAGAGCCCGCCCTGGAGCGAGTACCTCGACCGCACGAAGGTGGGCGAGCACCCGATGTGCATCCTCGGCTGGACGACGGACAACGGCGACCCCGACAACTTCCTCTACGCCCTCCTCTCGAAGGACCGGGCGCAGCCCCCCGCGCAGAACGTCTCCTTCTACCGGAGCGACGTCGTGACGGCCCTCCTCGTGAGGGCCCAGGGCGAGACCGACGAGGCCCGCCGCTGGAACCTCTACCGGCAGGCGCAGGAGGCGATCCACGCCGACTGCCCGATGGTGCCGCTCGCCTACATGCCGCTCACGGTCGCGCGGCGGGCCGAGGTGCGCGGCTACCCGCTCAACCCGATCGGGATCGTGCGGCTGCACACAGTGATGGTCGGGGAGCGGTAGAATACGGGTCATGTTCAGGCGACTTGAGATCGCAGGCTTCCGGTGTCTGGGGTCGGTCGACATCCAGACGAAGCCGGTCACATTGCTTGTCGGCCCGAACAACAGCGGCAAGTCGAGCGTGCTCGTAGCGACAGAGATCGTCTCCGACATGATCGACCGCAGCCGCATCGGGCAGATGCCTCTCTTTCCCGACATCCGCGACGTGAGCTCCGAGTCAGGTGGGATTCGCTGGGCCGGGACTATCGACTGCGGGATGTCGGACGCTCTCGGTCGATATGAGCTGGAGCTTACGGGTGGGCAGCTCACGCCGGGCAGCGGGCAGCAGCCCGGTACGATTGTCTGGGAAACTCTTGGACTCGGAGATGGACCGCCTGTGTTCAAGCGGCAGGGCCGACGCCTGAGCTACCAGGGGAACGAAGTCGCGGAGCACGCGAACCCATTCCGACTAGCGCTCTTGAGCCTGCCCGAGCACCAGTCCCTCGATACAACGTTTATCAAGACGTTCTTGAAGCGGTTCCCCCGAGCTGCCCGGATTCGGCTTGACCCAGCGAACCTCGCCCGATCGGTCTCCGGAAGTCCGAGCGTGGATGCGATCACGGAATCAGGTCATGGCCTCCCGCTCGCGCTGGCCGCGCTCGCACTCCAATACAAGGACCAACGCGATGCCCTCGAGGAGGAGTGTACGAGAGTCTTTCCGGACGTCCGGCATGTGTACACCCGTCCCGAGGAGTCCGGCTCGGGACAGCACCCCGAGACCACGTGGCACCTTGAGATCGAGCTGACCACGGGCCGCCGAGTCGGAGCTGCCCAGATGTCCGACGGCTTCTTGCGCTTCCTGTACTTCGCGCTCATGGCGCACTTGCCAGACCCCCCCGGCGCATTCCTGATCGAAGAGCCCGAGAACGGCGTCCACCCTCGCCGCGCCGACGAGATCCTGAAGCTCCTTCTCCAGCTCGCGAAGCCCGGCCCCGGGCGGCGCGCCGTGCAGGTGATTGCGACGACCCACTCGCCGTACCTCCTGGACGGGCTCACGGCGGAGTCCTCTGCGAAGGTGGGCGTCACGGTACTCGCACGGGGGCCCGACGGCGTAGCCGTTGCGACGCCCGTAGATGTGGGCGAGGTCTTGGGGAGACGCGCCCGCGGATTCCAGTTCGGCGAGTGGTGGGCCTACGCCGGAGAAGAGGGGCTGTTGCGCGACGTCCCCGCGGGGCAGGAGATTCCACTCGAGGACGAGGCACACCCTGAAGCTCCTTCTCGTCAGTGAGGGACC
>JAKEIC010000344.1 GCA_022614695.1 Planctomycetales bacterium
CTCCGCCCCGGTGATCGTCGCGCCACGGCGCCCGGTGGACGTGTACTCCCACTTGTTGAGCGTCCACCACTCCTCCCACGAGGACTTGGACTGGGCCGGGCCCGCGCCGGTCCCGCTGGGGGCCTTGCCGCTCGGGGGACGGCTCGGACGGGTGCCCCCCGAGTCCGGCGCCGGCGTCCCCGGGGACGGCCAGGGGGTCGGGTGGCTCCCCCCGTGCGCCAGGGCCCGCTCGGGGGCGGCGACGAGGCCCGTCGCGCCCGTCACGACCCCGACCGCCATCCGAACCAGCATCCCGCGGCGACTCGCTGTCATCCGGTGCTCCTTTCGACCGCCGGCGTGTCTCCGGGACCCATCCGTGGCTCACGGAGACGCGTCCGTTTCCGGTCGCGACCCCCGTATGCGCAACCGGGGTGCCGCGTCCGGCTCGACGCAAAGCCTTGGGAATCTAACACGGAGCGCGCGGACGGGTCAACGGCTGGGTCCGCGCTCCAGGAATCGGCGTCCGAATCCGGACGCGCGCTCACTTGATCCCGAAGCGCTTGCACTTCTTGTGGAATCCCACCCGCGAGATCCCCAGCTCCTGCGCGGCGGCAGTCTTGTTCCACCGGTGCTTCTCCAGCGTGTCCATGATGAGCGCCTTCTCGACCTCATCGAGGGCCTCGCGGAGGCCTCCGGAGCCCCGCCGCAGCCCCTCGAGCCTTCGCCCCGGGTCGGACCCGCGGATCCGCCGGGACACCGCCTCGACCCCGACCACGCCCCCCTCGGCGAGTGTGACGAGCCGCCGGATCTCGTTCTCGAGCTCCCGGACGTTCCCCGGCCAGTCGTAGTCGAGGAGCGCCGCCATCGCGTCGCGCGTCAGCTCCGGGGGCGGGACCCCGAGCTCCTTCGCCGCGACCGGGAGGAAGTGGCGGACCAGCGGGAGGATGTCCTCCCGGCGCTTGCGCAGCGCAGGGACGCTCACCGTGACGACCGCGATCCGGTAGTAGAGGTCCTCCCGGAAGCGCCCGAGCGAGATGAGGCTCCGGAGGTCCTGGTTCGTGGCGGTGACGAGGCGCACGTTTACGCGCACCGGCTCCTCGCCGCCCACCGGCCTCACCTCGCCCTCCTGGAGCACGCGGAGGAGCTTGGATTGCATGCGGAGGCTCATCTCCCCGATCTCGTCGAGGAAGAGCGTCCCTCCGTCGGCGGAGGCGAAGAGCCCGGCCGCGTCGCGGCCCGCCCCCGTGAACGCGCCCTTCACGTGGCCGAAGAGCTCCGACTCGAGCAGCGACTCCGAGATCGCGGCGCAGTTCTCCGAGACGAACTTCCCCTCCTTGCGCGCCCCGTTGAAGTGGATCGCCCGGGCGATCAGCTCCTTGCCCGTCCCCGACTCCCCCTGGACGAGGACCGACCACTCCGTCGGGATCACGCGATCGAGCGCACGGCAGGTCTCCCGCAGCCCGCCGTCGCGGCCCACGAGGTTCTCGTAGTCGTAGACCAGCTCCCACTCGCGCTGGTTCGCGTCGAGCCGGCCCTTCGCCTGGGCCAGCTCCGCCCCCTGCGACTCGAGGCGCTGGGCGAGCTGGCGGTTCAGCTCCTCGATGGAGCGGGACTTGAGCAGCAACTCCTCGTCGAGCCGGGCGTTCTCGATGGCGATCCCCGCCTGGTCGCCGAAGCTCTCGAGCAGGCGCAGGTCCCTCTCGCCGAAGACGCCCTTGCGGAAGCGGTTGTCCAGGTACATCGCACCGAGGACCCGGTCCTTCACCCGGAGCGGGACGCAGACGACCGAGCGGAGCTTCAGGTCCGAGACGCTCTCCTGCTCGCGGAACCTCTCGTCCTCCTGCGCGTTGGTGACGATGAGGGGCGAGCCGGCGGCGATGGTCTGCTCGGCGATCGAGTGGCTGATGGTGAACTCGGGCCCGCGGATCTCTTCCCGGTTGATGTTCCGCGCCGCCCGGACCTCGAGGCGTTCCCCCTCCCGGAGGATCAGGAAGCCCCGCTCGGCGTCCGTCAGTTCGATCACCGAGTCCATGATGAGGTCGAGGAGGGCCGGGAGTCGCCTCTCGCCGTTCAGGGCCTTGTTGATCTCGAGGAGCCGGAGGAGCCGCGTCTGGTTCGTCTCGAGGTCCGTGATCCGGCGCTTGAGCGTCCCCCGTTGCTCGACGGTGATCTCGGTGCGGGTGTCGGCCATCCGGGCATGGAGCTTCTCGAGGTCGTCCTCGACGCGCCGTCGGCGCCGGTCCCCCCGGTAGGTCTCGCGCAGGTCCTCGGGGAGCCCCGCCGACAGCTCGTCCGCGATCTCGCGCGCCCGGAGGAGCTGCTGCTCGGCCGCGTCGAATCGGGCGAGCTCCGCGTGCAGGGCCCCGAGCGCGTGGTGGGCCTCCCGGACGTTCTCCCGGTGGCCGCCCTCCTCGGCGAGCCGGCGCGCCTCGGTGAGGAGGTCGAGCGCGGTCGCCTCGTGTCCGAGCTCCGCCTCGATCCGGCCTTTCACGAGGAGCCCCCGGAGCCGGAGCTTCCGGCTCCGGATCTCCTCGGCGAGCTTGAGCGCGTCCTTGGCGAACTTCTGGGCCCGGTCGCCCTGCCCGAGGTCCTGGGTCAGCTCGGCGTAGGTCACCTCCGCCTCGCAGATTCCGTAGGTATTGCCCATCTCCTTGTAGGTCTCGAGTGCGCCGCGCAGCCTCCGCTCCGCGCCGTCCCAGTCCTCGCGCAGGCGGCACAAGGTCCCGAGCGCCGTCTCGACGACCGCCGCGTGCATCCGGAGGCCGTTCCCGGCGGCGATCTCCTCGGCCCGGGCGAAGTGGGTCGAGGCCCGGTCGAGGGAGCCGATCGTGAGGTAGAGGTCGCCCAGGTTCGTGAGCGTCGTCGTCAGCTCGTCCACCCTCCCCGCGGTCTCGCGGAGCCGCACCGAGCGCTCGAGGCAGTCGAGGGCACGGGCGAAGTCGCCCGAGGCGTGCGCGGCGACCCCCAGGTTCCCGAGCGCCAGCGCGGTCCCGTCCTGGTCGCCGATCGCCTGCCGGATCTCGAGGCTGCGCTCGAACGCCCGCAGGGCCTCGCGGGTGTTGCCCATCTCGCCGTGGAGGACCCCCAGGTTCGAGTAGGCCTGGGCCCGGCCGTAGGCGTCCCCGATCCGCTCGCGGATCGCGAGGGAGCGGCGCTGGTACTCGAGCGCGGTCGGGAAGTCCCCCATCTCGATGAAGAGGACGCCGAGGTTGTTGAGCGAGTCGGCGATCCGGTAGATGTCGCCGATCTTCTCCTTGATCTCGAGGCTCCGGCGGTTGTAGGCGAGCGCGGCGGGATAGTCGCCCGCCTTCGTGTAGGCCTGGCCGAGGTTCTGGTAGGCATTGGCGGTCGCGTCGGGGTCGCGCGCCCGCTCGGCGGCCTCGACCGCCTTGCGGTAGTTCTCGATCGCCCCCCGGATGTCGCCGCGCACGAGGTGGACGTTCCCGATCGCGTTCAGGACGGGCCCGGCCTCGTCGCGCGCGCCGAGCGCCTCGAGCGCGAGGAGCCCGCGCGTGGCGCAGTCGCTCGCGGCGTCGAGCTCCCCCTTGAGGGTGCGCACGGTTCCCTCGACGAGGAGGAGCTTCACCGCCTCGCGCGAGGGGACGCCGGCCGGGAGCGCGGACCGGCCCGCCTCGACCTCGGCGAGCGCGGTCGCGAAGTCGCCGCGCTTGCGGGCGATCTCGGCGACGGAGCGGTGGATCCGCGCGGCCTCCTCGGGCGGCGCGGTCGCCGCGCCCTCCCCGAGCAGCCCCCGGTAGCGCGCGACGGCCCGCTCGTACTCCCCGACGCGGGCGTAGAGCTCCCCGAGTCCGCCCGCCGCCTCGGTGCGCCTCGGGTCGCCCGCGGGCAGCAGCCGCTCGGCCCCCTCGTAGAGCTCGATGGCCCGGCGGTTGGCGTAGAGCCTCGCCGTGCGGGCCGCGGCAAGGAGGGCGTAGCGCGGCCCGCGCACCGGGTCCTCGCCGAGGAGGGCGTGGCGGGCCAGTTCCTCCGCCTCCTCCTCGGGGACCTCGGCGCGCCCCCGTTCGAGCGTCTCGGCGATCCGCGCGTGGAGGTCCCGCCGCGCCTCGCCCCGGATCTCCGCGTAGGCCACGTCCCGGAGCGGCTTCGCCGGGATCCCGTAGGTGACGGCCCCCTCGGGCCTCTCGACCTCGAGGAGCCCGCGCCGGACGAGTCCCTCGCAGACCGGCAACAGCGTGTCGCCGTCCGACCCGACGAGCCGCACGAGGAGGTCGAGCGTCGCGGGCCGCCCCAGCGCGGCGAGGACGCCGAGCGCCTCCCGCTCGGGGGGCGAGAGCCGCGACAGTCGCCGGCCGACGGCCTCGGCGATCCGGGCCGAGATGGGCAGGTCCTGGAGCGAGGCGGCGGCGGCCACCCACCGGCCGTCCTCCTGCCACAGGAGCCCCTCCTCCACCAACCCCTTCATCACCTCCTCGACGAGGTAGGGGTTGCCCGCCGTCTCCTCGTGCAGCCGCCGCGCGAGCGGCTCGGGGTCGTCGGACATCCCCAGCATCGAGACGAGGAGTCGCTTCACGTCGGGGAGGGCGAGGGGCTTGAGCGAGATCCGCTGGAAGGCCGCCGCGCCGGCGATCTCCGCGAGCCCGGCCTGGAGCGCGGGCGCGATCTCGTCGGGTCGCCCGGTCGCGCAGAGGAAGAGGCGCGCGGGGCCCGCGTCCCCCACCGAGATCGAGACGGCGGTGTCGGTCGTGGGCCGGGGCGGGGCTCCGGCCGCCGAGGACCCAGGCCCCTCGGCCGCCCCGCGCTCCCCCGGCCCGAGGGGCCCCCCGTGAGTCGAGTGCCCCGTGGGCCCCGGGGCGGGCGCCCCCACCGGGGTGCGCGCCTCGGCGAGCGTCGGGAGGTAGCGGGCGAGGTAGAGGAAGAACTCGCACGTGGCCGCGTCGGCGGCGTGCAGGTCCGCCAGGTGGACCACGAGCGGGCGTCGGCGCGAGAGGTCCACGAGGAACTGCGAGACGGTGTGCAGGAGCCGGACCCGCTCCTCCTCGGGCGGGAGCCGGACGGGGGCGGGGAGCGAGCGGCCCTCGGCCGCCTCCGGGACGAGCCGGCGGATCTCCGCCCCGTGCCGGTCGAGCAGCGGGCCCGCCTCGGCCAGCCGGACCGCCTGGCGGAGGACCTGCACGACGGGGCCCCATGCGGCCCCGCCCCCCTGCCCGGGGGACCCCTGCAGGAAGGGGACTCCCGCGAGCTGGACGACGACCCGCATCTCCGAGAGCAGGCGGCTCTTCCCGACTCCCGCCTCGCCCTCGACGACCGCGATCGCGGGGGGGACCCGGGGCCGCTCGAGGGCCGCGAGGTCGAGGCTGGTGGTCGTGGACGACTCGCGGGTGCGCATCCGGGGATCGTCGGGGGACTGGAGCGCCACGCCCGTCGCGGCCGAGATCGCTTCGCGGAGGGTCGCGAACTCCTCGTCCCGCCCCACGAAGCGGCCCGAGAGGATGTAGGACTCGCGCGTCTCCTTGGTCTCGAGCGCGTACGGTGCGGGGACGACGCGGTTGAGGGCGACGATCACCTCGTTGGCGCTCGAGAACCGCTCGGCGGGCTCCTTGGCGAGGAGCCTGAGGACGATCTCCTCGAGGGGCTGCGGCACCTGGGGGTTCCGCTCCCGCGGGGGGGCGGGGATGCCTTCGACGTGGCCCCGGACGATCTCGAGCTGGTTCCGGCCGTCGAACGGCAGGGTCCCCGTGAGGATCTGGTAGAGCACCACGCCGAGGCTGTAGAGGTCCGAGCGGCGGTCCACCGCCTGGCCGCGGATGATCTCGGGGGCGATGTAGTGGACCGTGCCCGGGATCTTGCCGCCGTCCTCGTTGCGGACGCGGCCGACGAG
This sequence comes from Planctomycetales bacterium, assembly GCA_022614695.1. Classification (GTDB taxonomy): domain Bacteria; phylum Planctomycetota; class JAKEIC01; order JAKEIC01; family JAKEIC01; genus JAKEIC01. Next base: position 5,819 of record JAKEIC010000344.1, read on the forward strand.
GCCGAAGTCAATCAGCTTCACCGCCCGCTCCCCCGCCCCGGCCCGCCCGTCGCCGACGGGGCCGGCGGGAGCGGAGACGAGGATGTTCTCCGGCTTCACGTCGTGATGGATGAGGCCCCGGCAGTGGATGTACTCGAGGGCCCGGCAGACCTGCACGACGAGGGGGTAGAGGGCCTCCGGAACGAGGCCTGGCCCCACCCCGAGAAGATCCTCGCCCACGACGTACTCGGACGTGAAGAAGGGGAGGTCCGGTCCCGCGACGACCCCGAAGTCGTAGACCGCCGCGAGATTCGGGTGGCGGAGCTGGGAGAGCGCCTTGAACTCGTGGTGAAGGTACTGGAGGGTCTCGTGGCGGTGCTCAGGCTTGAGCGTCTTGAGGGCCAGGGGGCGGTTCCCCTCGATGTTGTCCTCGACGAGGTAGACCTCACCCATGCCGCCGCGACCGAGGGAGCGCACGACCCGGTAGCGGTTATTGACGAGGTGTCCAGGCTTGAAGGAGCTGGCGAGCAAGGAAAGCGGCTTTACGCGCTGAGGCGTCCGGGGCGTCCGGCCGCCGGGCAGCGTAACCCGCAGTTTACGAAACGTTCCGCGCTGGAACCAGCGGGTGTTTCTCGAAGTTAGCGGACTGAGGCGGTCTGGCTACGTCTTCGGCTGTATCTCGAATACGAACCTGAACTCGCCCATCTCTATGCTGTCGCCGGACTGGAGGACGAACCGCTTCTCCCTCCGTCCGTTCACGAGCACCCCGGAGCCGCTCGAGATATCCTCGACGACGTACCCCTCGCTCGACTTCGAGAACTTCGCGTGCTGGCGCGAGATCGTCTTGTCCAGGAGGACGATGTCGTTCTTGGGGTTCCGGCCCACGGTCAGAGGCTCGCTCCCGAGGACGAAGGTCTCGTCTCCGGACTCGTTCTTGAGCGTGAGGATGGCGCGGTCCTCGAGCCGTATCGTGCCGTCCCAGGCCCGGCCGGGGGCGGCGGCGACCGGCGGCGCGCCCTTGTCGCGCTGGACGGTCTTCTGGTCTCCGAGCGGGACGAAGGAGTCCTCGGGCTCCGCGACGGCCGTGGCCGAGCCGGCCTCGGGGATCTCGGGGAGGGCCTCCAGGTCGGCGTCGGAGGAGGGGTGCGCCGTCTCGCCTCGGGGACCCGAGCCCCGCGTCGCGGGGGAGGCCTCTTCGATCGTGACGTCCGCCATCTTCCCGCCGCCGCGCGACCCGGGGAGGACCCCGGAGTGGACTCCCACGTCAATCGAGACCTCCTCGGCGAACTCCTCGGGCGAGCCGGCCGCGGGCCCCGCGAGGACGGACTCGGCGTCGCCCCCGAGGAGCTGCTTCGAGAGCTCGTAGGTCTTGGAGATCGTGCCGAGCTTGTCGTTCAGGTCCTGGACCGCGACGAGCTTCTCCTTCTCGCGCTGGGAGAGCTCGTCCTTCGGGAACTCCCCCACCTCGCAGCGGAAGCGCAGCTCCTCGAGCTCCTCGTTCACGACGTCGAGCCGGGCGCGCAGCCGCCTCTCCTCGGCGCGGATCTGCTTCAGGTCGCGGAGGATGCGGTCCCGGACGGGGGAGTACTCCTGGCCGATCGCGCGGAGCTGGGCGTCGTAGTCCGCCTTCACCCGCGCGTAGATCTTGTCCTTCACCTTGCCCTTGTTGGACTCGGCCTTGGCGAGGAGCCCCTGGACGCGGTCGCGGCGCCCGACGATCTCGCGCGCCTGCTGGACGACGTCAGCCGCGAGCGTGAGGGCGACGCCTCCCGCCGACTCCCCGCCCCCCGTCGCCGCCTGCTTCTTCGTCTCGGCCATGGGTCCTCCCGCTCCGCTCCCGGAGACTCGCGCCAGTGTAGCCCGGCCGGGGGAGCCGATCAATCGGGGCCCCTCCGGCTCCCGGGGAGCGCGAGGGGCGGAGCCCTCGCTCGGCAGACTGTGGACTCCACCACCCGGCGTGACCTACGATAAGCGCCGCCCCGCCCCCTCCCGGATGCCACCGGCTCGTCAAGAACCCCTCGACGTCCCCTTCTTCGGCAAGATCGCGCTCGCGAGGGGGTACGTCACCGAGGCAGAGCTCCGGGAGGTCCTGGAGTTCCAGCGCCGGCTCCGGCGCGAGGGGCGCGAGCGGCCGCTCGGGACTCTCCTCGTCGAGAGGGGGCTCCTCAAGCCCGCGCAGGTCCAGGCGATCCTCGGGAGCCAGGACAAGCGCCAGGCCCGCTGCGGGAAGTGCCGGAAGGTGTTCACGGTCAAGGGGGGCATCGAGGCGCCCCTCCCGAAGTGCCCGAAGTGCGCGGGGCCGCTCACGGAGATCGCCGACCCGGGTCCGGGCGAGCTGACCGGGAGCCTCCTCACGACCGACTCGGGGAGCCGCACGCCCGTGCAGGCCCCGGCCGGAGGGCCGCCCGCCTCCCCGGCCGAAGGTCCCACGGTCCGCGTGCAGGCGTCACCGGCCACGGGCGCGCCCGCTTCAGGCATGGGCGGCCGGGGCGGCCTCCCGAAGGGCTTCACAGAGTCCTACGCGCGCCCCGGAGGGCCCGGCCGCGAGCCCGAGATCGGCGAGGTCGTGGGCGGCTGCGAGGTGATCCGGAAGATCGGCAAGGGCGGCATGGGCTCCGTCTTCGAGGCGAAGCACATCGGCCTGAACAAGCGGGTCGCCCTCAAGATCCTCGCCCCGAGCCTCACCGCCAACTCCGAGATCGTCCGCCGGTTCCTCCAGGAGGCCCGGGCGGCCGCAAAGCTCGACCACCCGAACATCGTCCAGGTGCTGAACGTCGGCCGGGACGCGCACCACCACTTCATCGTCATGCAGTTCGTCGAGGGGCGGAGCCTCTCGGCGGTGGTCGAGGAGAAAGGCGCGCTCGAGCCCCGCCGGGCCTCCGAGATCGTCCGGGACGTGGCGCGGGGACTCGCCGCGGCCCACCGCCAGGGGGTCATCCACCGGGACGTGAAGCCGGGCAACATCATGATCTCGGGCGACGGCTCCGCGAAGATCGCCGACTTCGGCCTAGCCAAGGAGACGAGCGGCGAGGGCGACATCTCGCGGGCGGGCCAGATCCTCGGCTCCCCGCACTACATGTCCCCCGAGCAGGGCGACGGGAAGAAGGTGGACCACCGGAGCGACATCTACTCGCTCGGGATCACCTTCTACTACTGCCTCTCGGGGCAGAAGCCGTTCACCGGGGCCACGCCCATCGCGATCATCATGAAGCACCTCTACGACCCGCCGCCGCCGCTCCGCGAGATCGCGCCGGGGGTGCCGGTCGAGCACGAGTCCGTCGCGATGCGGATGATGGAGAAGGACCCCGAGAACCGCTACCTCACCTGCGAGGAGGTCCTCGAGGACCTGGAGAGGCTGCTCCGGGGGGAGGCCCCGGCCGCGGTGCGCGCGGCCCCGCGCCGCCGCCCGCGGCGGGCGCTTCGCGTCGCGGCGGCGGCGGCGCTCCTCCTCGCGGCGGCGGGCGGAGGGGCGGCGCTCGCCTACCCGGACGAGGCGAGGCGGCTCTGGACCGAGGCGCGGGACCGCCTCTTCGGGGATCCCGCCCTCGAGCGCCAGGCCGACGGGGCCTGGGACGACGCGGAGCGCGCCGCCCGCGAGCGCCCGGGCGAGCCCGAGAAGGCGGCGGGGCTGTTCGAGAAG
>JAKEIC010000345.1 GCA_022614695.1 Planctomycetales bacterium
CCGGTGGAAGGGGCGGACGATCGCGGAGGTGCTCGGGATGACGGTCGGGGAGGCGCTCCCCTTCTTCGAGGACCAGCCCGGGATCCGGCGCGCGCTCGAGGTGCTCGACGCGCTCGGCCTCGGCTACCTGACCCTCGGCCAGTCCTCGCCCACGCTCTCGGGCGGCGAGGCGGAGAGGGTGAAGCTCGCGGCGGAGATGGCGCGCGCGGGCCGGGGGCGGACCCTCTACGTGCTGGACGAGCCGACGACCGGCCTCCACCTCGCCGACGCCGCGCGGCTCGCGCGTGTCCTCCGGGGCCTCGCCGACCGCGGCGACACGGTCGTCGTGATCGAGCACAATCTCGAGATCGTCGCCCGCGCCGACTGGGTGGTGGACCTGGGCCCCGAGGGCGGCGCCTCCGGCGGCCGCGTCGTCGGGGAAGGGCACCCGCTCGACGTGGCGAAGGTCCGGAGGGGCAGCTTCACCGCCGCCGAGCTGCGGCGGCACTTCAGGAGGTGCGGGCTCGTCACGGGCCCTTGACCTCCTCCGCGCGTCCCCGTATCACCCCCGCGTGATCCTGGACCTCCTCCTCGGCGGGGAAGGGCACGCGGCCCATCCGGCCGCCGGACCTGCCCTCGCGGCCGGCGCGGGGCTCCTGCGCGACGTCCTCACCGCGACCATCGCCGCGACGCTCGGCGGGCTCGCCGCGCGGCTGCTCCGCCAGCCGCTGATGGTGGGCTACATCGCCGCGGGGATCCTGGTGGGCCCGAACCTCGGCGTCCACGTCTTCGGCGGCCACACGCTCGTCCAGGATCGCGACACGATCGAGGTGATCTCCGAGATCGGGCTCCTGTTCCTCCTCTTCCTCGTCGGGCTCGAGATCGAGCCGCGCCGGATCCTCGGGCAGGGGTTCCGGCCCTTCCTCGTCGCGGTCCTCCAGGTGCCGCTCTGCGCCGCGGTGGCTTTCGGGGCCCTCGCCGTCATCCCCCTCCCGCCGATCCTGGAGAGGTTCTGTCCCGACTGGCACGTGAGGCTCCTGCTCGCCGTCGCGCTTGCGATCCCCTCGGCCGAGATCGTGCTGAAGCTCCTCGCCGACCGGCTCGAGCTGGACTCCTCGTCGGGCCGGATCACGACGGCCGCGCTCGGGGGGAAGACGCTCTACGTCCTCGCCATCCTGGCGGCGCTCCCGGCTCTCGAGGCGTCGGACCGGGGGCGGGTCCTCGAATCGGCCGGCACGGCGGCCGGGACCCTGGCCGTGGCGGCCCTCGCCGGCCGGTTCGTCCTCCCGTTCCTCTTCCGGCTCCTCTGGCGGAGCCAGGAGTTGCTCCTCCTCGTCGCGATCGCGTGGGGGTTCTCGCTCGCCGGCGCGGCCGAGCACTTCGGGCTGAGCAAGGAGATGGGCGCCCTGCTCGCGGGCTTCGCTCTCGCATCGCACTCGGTCGGACTCCAGGTGGCCATCCGGCTCCAGACGCTGCGCGACTTCTTCCACATGCTGTTCTTCGTGGCGCTCGGGATGACGCTCCCGCGGCCGGACGCGGAGCTCCTCTGGGGGATCTCGACCGCGCTCGGCGTCGTGCTCCTCACCCGGCTCGCGACGGTCTATCCGCTCGTGCGGCTCTCGGGGGGGGAGAGGCGCACCGCGGTCCTCTCGACGCTCCACCTCGCGCAGGTGTCGGTCTTCTCGCTCGTCCTCGTGACGCTCGGCCACCACCTGCACCCGGGACACATCCCGCTGGAGCTTCGGAACTCGCTCATCGTGCCGGTCTACGCCGTGGCCGCGATCCTCGCGACCTACGCGATCGGCCACTCGTCCCGGATCGCCCGCGCCGTCTCGCGCGAGGCAGTCTCGGCCGAGAAGTCGCCCCCGAGGCCGGTCGTCTTCCTCGGGTTCCACCGGTACGCCTCGAGCCTCCTCGCCGACCTGGAGCGGGCGCAGGTAAACGTACGGAAGGCCGTCGGGGTCGTGGACTGGAACCTCGACGCGCACCGCGCCCTCGCCGCCAAGGGGATCGCCGTGACCTACGGGGACCTGGGAGATCCCCGGACCCTCGACCGCGCGGGCCTCGAGGGGGCCCGCGTGGTCCTCGCGACGATCCCCGACTCGAGGCTGAAGGGGGTGGACAACGCCCGTCTCGTGAGGATGGCGCGCGCCCGGGCCAAGGGGGCGCGGATCATCGCGGTGGGCGAGAGGATCGACGACGTGAAGCACCTCGTGAAGGCCGGGGCGAACGAGGTGGTGCTCCCGCGCGCGTCGGTCGCCCGCGACCTCCTGCCCCGGGTCCTCGCGGCCTTCGAGGGGAGGCCCGCGAAGGAGCCCGAGGACTTCACCACCGAGATCCTCCTCTAGCCGTGGCCACGCTGCACGTCCTCGGCTCGGCCGGCTACCACCCGAACGAGTGGCGGCACACGACCTGCCTCGCGCTGCCCGAGCTGGGGTTCGTCCTCGACGCGGGGACGGGGTTCTTCCGGCTCCGCGACCTCCTGCGGCGCTACGCCGGCGGGGTCGTGGACGTCCTCCTCTCCCACGCCCACGTGGACCACACGATCGGGCTCACCTACTACCTGGACGTCGCGCGCGACGCGGCGCGCCCGGGGACTCTCGCCGACACGCCGGGGGGGCTCACGCACCGCTTCCGCCTCCACGGCGCCCCGCGCCACCTCGAAGCGGTCCGGTCGGGGCTCTTCGGGGGCCCGCTCTTCCCGCTCCCGTGCCCCTTCGAGATGCGGCCGGTCGAGGCGGAGTTCACGCTGGGGCTCGCGACGGTCCGGACCGTCGCGCTCCCGCACCCGGGCGGCTCGACCGCCTACCGGATCTCGCACCCGGCCCTCGCGGGCGACCTCGCCTACGTGACCGACACCCGCGCCCCGGCCGTCCCGCGCGGATTCGTGGCGGGGGTGCGCACCCTCGTCCACGAGTGCAACTTCACGGACGACCTGCGGGAGCTCGCCGAGGCGTCGCTCCACAGCACGGTCTCCGAGGTCCTGGCGCTCTCGTGGGAGTCTGGCGCCGCGCGGACGGTGCTCGTCCACCACAACCCCCTCGTCGAGCAGATCGCGGGGCGGGCCCTCGAGGACCCGCTGCGGATCGGGACGAGGCCCGGGATCGTCGTGGCGAGGGACGGGATGGCGATCGAGGTCTAGCCCGCCTCCTCGAGCAGCCTCTCCTCGTGTCGGGGCAGTGCTCGCCCCGCGATCGCGAGGCCCAGGGCCGCCGCCGAGGCGCCGTAGGCGAAGGCGAAGGCGAGACACGCGGCCGCGAAGGCGGCCGCGGCGCGGGGCGCGAGGAGCCCGACGCCTCCCGGGCCGAGGAGCGCCGCCGCGACCACGGCGCCGCCCGCCGGGAGCGCCGCGAGGAACGCGGCCTGGCCCGCGAGGCTCCGGAGGCAGCCTGTCCCGAGGTCCTCGGGCTCCCGGCCTCCCTGCTCGAGGGCCTGGCGCCCCCGCGCGGCCATCGGGAAGGGGAGGTAGGCGGTGACGAGCGCCCCGGCGCCCACGAGCGGCAGGAGCCCCGCCTCGGTCGCCGCCGCGCCCACGAGCGCGGACCGGTAGGCCCCCGTCACGGCTCCCACGATCCCGAAGATCGCGACGTTCACGAGGGTGAAGATGGCCCCGTGGGCGACGGCCTTGCCGAGCAGCAGCCGGCCGCGGGGCACGGGGAGGGAGAGCGTCAGGCCGAGGCCCCGCCCCTCGAGGCCGAAGAGGTTCGAGAGAAGGCCCCACTCCTTCCCGAGCGCGAGGAAGGCGAGCAGGGCGCAGACGGCCGGCCCGGCCGCGGGGCGCGCCGGCCCCTCCCCGAGCACGAGCAGGGCGACGATGGGGAGCAGCGCGAGCATCAGGAACTGGACACGGAACAGCCGGTAGCCGGGCTCGCGGGCGGCCAGCAACGCCTCGCGCCAGGCGACGACGCCCGCCGGGGCCGGGAGCGCGGCGGTCCAGGGGCCGGGGCCCGGAGCCGGTCCGGCGCGGCCCCGGCGGCGTCGGGGGCCCTCCACCTCCGCGGCCGCGAGCCGCGCGAAGAGGCGCACGTCGGCCCAGAGGAGGAGGGCCGTGACCGGGACGAATCCGGCGAGGAACGGGAGCGCCGCGGCCGTCTCTCCGGCGGGGAGCGAGACCATCGCCCGCCCGGCCCAGGCCGCCGGGAAGACGGCCCCCACCCACCGGAGGACGGACGAGAGGCCCGCTCCCCCGCCGGCGCCTCCGGCAAGCTGCGGGAGGAGCCAGAGCCCGATCACGAAGGCGGGGCTCGCCACGAGCACCGCCTCCCGCAGCACCCGCGAGCGCATGGCGAAGGCCATCAAGAGCCCGAAGAGCCCGCCCAGGACGACCGCGTGGCCGAGGAGAAGGAGCGCGATCCCCGCCCGGATCGCCACCGGACCCGCCCCCGCGGGCGGGAGCCCGGCGGCGAGCCCCGCGAGCGCCGGGACGGCGAGCGCCCCGGGCAGGCCGAGGAATCCCCCGAGGAGTCCGGCCCCCAGGAGGGTCCGGTGGGCCAGGGGGAGCGCGAGGAGGCGCGAGAGCGGGAGCCTCCCGGCCGGCCGGGCCGCGGCGCCCGCGAGGAGGAAGAGGAGGCACGTCCCCGAGGCCGTGGCGATCGCGAACGCCTCGAGCCGGGCCGGGGGGGAGGAGCGCACGGCCGCGAAGACCGCCACGCCGGCGATCGCAGCCCCCGGCCCGAGGAAGAGCAGCGCCACGATCCCCGCGGCGGCCCTCCCCGGCCGTCCCGAGAAGGCGCGGACGAACAGCAGCGCCCGGAGCCGGAGGAGCAGGAGGAGGTGCGTCACAGCCAGGAGAGGTCCGCCTCGGTCGGGGCCGCGCCGAGGAGCTGCACGAACACGTCCTCGAGGGTCGCGTCCGCCCGGCCCGAGAGGGCGCGCAGATCGGCCATGGTCCCCTCGGCACGCACCTGGCCGCCCGCGACGATCGCGATCCGGGTGCAGAGCTTCTCGACGACCTCGAGGATGTGGGAGGAGAAGAAGATGGTCACCCCGCGCGCCACCGCCTCGCGGAGCGCCCCCCGGATGGCGCGCCCGGCGAGGGCGTCTATCCCGTTGAAGGGTTCGTCGAGGAAGAGGACGCGCGGCGCGTGGATCATGGCGGCCGCGAGCGAGACCTTCTTGGCCATCCCCGTCGAGTAGTCCACGACGAGCCGGTGGCGGTCGCTCTCCGCCAGCTCCATCAGGTCGCAGAGGGCCCGGGCCCGCCGCTCGACCTCGTCGCGCGGGAGCCCGTGGACGCGGCCCGTGAAGACTAGCAGCTCCCAGCCCGTCAGCCGCTCGTGGAGGGGCGACTCCTCGGGGAGGACCCCCAGCAGCCGCTTCGCCGAGACCGGGTCCGCCCAGACGTCCTCGCCGAGGATCCGGGCCCACCCCGCGTCGGGCCGGAGGAGCCCGGTCAGCATCTTGAGGGTCGTGGACTTGCCCGCACCGTTCGGTCCGAGGAACCCGAAGAACTCGCCCGGCCGCACCCGGAGCGACACCCCGTCCACCGCGACGAGGTCGCCGAAGCGCTTCGTCAGCCCCTCGGCCTCGACGCTGACCCCGTTCCCGACGTCCGCCATCTCCCCTACCTTCTCGCGAGGAGTCGCTCGACCGGGAGCCCCTCGGGGAGGAGTCTCCCCGCCCGGCGGAGCCGGCGCAACGCCGCGACCCTCCGGCCCCAGTACGCCGCGTCGCGGGACTGGGCCGCTGCCATCTCCTTGGCGAGCGCCGCCCGCGCCGCGGCGAGCGCCCGGGGTCGGGCGCGCAGGAGCCTCGCGGCGGGCCGGGAGCCGACGGCGGCGGGGAAGGCGGAGACGAACTCCGCGAGGTCCTCGGCGCGGAACGTGTTTCGGATGGCCCAGCGGGCGACACGCGCGGGGGGGGGAGTCTCCTCCAGGAGTCGGATGCGGACGAGGTTCGAGATCACCTCGTAGTCCCCCGGGCGACGGGTGCGCTTCTGCTGGACGAGGTCCTCCATCCCCGCGACGGGCACAGGACCCTCAGGCGATTGGATCCGGCGGCATCGGGGGAGGGCGGCCGCGAAGCGGGCCGCGCGAGGGGGGTGGCCGAGGACGTCCAGATAGGTCGGAACGCTGCGATCCGGGACCACGAAGTGGAAGCCGTGACCCTCGCGGATGTGGGTCGCCGTGAGCGGGGGCGTGAGCTTGTGGACCCGGGCGTTCAGGCTCGCGAGCGACCGGAGGAGGCGCCGGACGTTTCCCGGCGTCGGGCGGATCCAGACATCCACGTCCTCCGAGAACGTCGCCGCCCCGTAGAGGATCGTGGCCTGGCCCCCGACGAGGAGCCACTCGAGCCCGGAGCGCTCAAAGCTCCGGATAAGTCTTCTCATCGTGGACCCGGGCCGGGTCGGGGAGCCGGGACCGGAGTCGCCAGGAGCGGACGATCCTCTGCCACGGGCGGAGCCGGATCCACTCCTCCCACCAGGGGTTCAACTCGGCACCCAGCGGGTCCGGGGGGCGAGGGACCCCGGGACGACGCGTCGGCCTCGCTCGCGGCATCGGGTTCACGAGGCTACCTCTTCCCGCCCCACGCCGCGAGCCGGCGCGCGGCCTCCCGGCACTCGTCCTCCCCGGGGACGAGCGCGAAGCGGACATAGTCGGCGCCGGGGTTCGAGCCGTCCGGAAGGGACTCGCTCACCCACGCGCCCGGGGTCCCCACGATCGCGAGGTCCTCGCGGCGGAGGCGCTCGGCGAATGACTCTCCCGTCGTTCCCCAGGGGCCCCAGGGGCCGCGCGGGACGCGTTGCCAGACGTAGAGCGTGCCGTCCGGGACGCAGCGAGGGCCGCCGATCGCCACGAGCGCGTCGCAGAGGATGTCGCGGCGTCGCCGGTACGCCTCTCGCATCGCCTGGACGTGGCCCTCGTCGGAGAGGGCGGCCACCGCCGCGTCCTGGATGAAGCTCGGGGTCCCCGAGTCCACGTTGGTCTTGAGCTTCTTGAACGCCGAGACGATCGCCCGGTCGCCGGCGACGAAACCCACCCGGTAGCCCGTCATGGCGCTGCGCTTCGAGAGCGAGAAGAACGCGATCACCCCCTCGGTCCCGTGCTCGAGCGCGCTGCCGGGCGGGGCTCCGAAATACATCTCCGAGTAGGCCTCGTCCGACGCGAGGACGATCCCATGCCGCCGGGCAAACGCGACGGCCTCCTCGAGGAACGCCGGCGGAGCCACGACGCCGGTGGGGTTGTTCGGGTAATTCACCCAGAGGATCCTCGCGCGCCGCAGGACGGGGCGCGGGATCGCGCCCAGGTCCGGGAGGAAGCCCCGTTCGGCGCGGAGGGGCAGGAAGAAGGGCTTCCCCTCCGCGAACCGGCTTCCCCGCGAGTAGGGGGGGTAGCCCGGGCTCGGGCAGAGCGCCACGTCTCCCGGGTCGAGGACGACCTCCCCGAAGTGGAAAATCGCCTCCTTGGACCCGATCGTCGCGGAGATCTCCGTCTCGGGGTCGAGCCGGACGCCGAACCGCCGCTCGATCCAGGCGGCCGCGGCGCGACGGAACCCGGGGGAGCCGACGTAGGACGGGTAGCCCGAGCGCGCGTGGGCGTCCACGGCGCGCCGGCACGCCTCGCGGACGAGGTCCGGCGTCGGGTCGGTCGGGTCGCCGACCCCGAAGTCGAGGACCTTCACCCCGCGGGCGCGCAGCTCCGCGACCTGGCGGTCCGCCTCGGCGAAGGCGTACGCGCCGAGGTCCCGGAGCCGCTTCGAGGGCTCGAAGGGGCGGGGACCCGCGGGCGCCGGAGGTTTCGCGCGCCTCGTCTTCTTCGCGGTCCGAGTCGCCACGGGGGCGAGGATGCTAGCCCGGTAGCGGAAGCCCATCAAGGACGCCGCGGCTGCCCGATCACCGTCGCCCACCCGCGCGCCTCCGCGGCGGCGGTGACTCGGTCCATCCCCCCCTGCAACGCCGCGAGCCGCTCGGCCTCGTCGTCTCCGCGGCGCACCCAGACCGGGTCGCCGTAGATCACCCGGGCGCTCGTCCCGGGGCAGGGGATCACGAACCGGTCCCAGGACCGTGCGAGGACCAGGCACCGCCCGAACGCGACCGTCACCGGAACGATCGGGAGACCCGTCGCGCGGGCGGCGGCGAGGGCGCCCGGTTTCGCGACGTGTCGCGGGCCGCGGGGGCCGTCGAGCGTGAAGATGGGCGACGCCGGGCGCGGGCGGCGGTCGTTGGCGGCCGCGCGCAGCACCCCCCGGAGGCCCTCGATCCCCCCGCGCGTGCTCGAGCCCCAGAGGACCCCGCCGGCGAGCCTCTCGATGACGCGCCCGACGAGGAGCCCGTCCCCACTCGACGATACGAGCACCGCCACGGGCCTCTGCCGGTACGTGTACCGCATCGCGAAATAGTGGATGATGTAGAGGAGCCGGTCATGCCAGAGGGCGAAGATCGCGGCGCCGCGCCCCCTCCAGACCCGCTCGGTCGGGAGGGCGGCGTTCTCCTCCCCGGCGAGGGAGACCGTACGGCACCAGCCCTGGAGGAGGGCCCGCGCGGCGGAGACGGCGAGGCGGCCCGGCCCTCCCAACGCTCCCGACTGGCGCGCCTCCTCGTCGGGGCCGGGCTCGGCGGCATGGTCCTGGTGACCGCCGGCTGGGTCGGGGTGATGACCGGCGAGATCCCGGATTTCCCGTACCTCCCGCTGGCGATCGCCTGCTTCGGATGTTACTGGGTGGGCCGGACCCTCGCGGTGCGGGCGACTCTCCGGAACTAGCCCTTCGGTCCCAGGTCCACGGACCGGATCTCCCCGCGCCGCAGGAGCACGCGTCCGCCGTAGGCGCGGAGAGCCAGGCTCGCGCCGATCCAGCCCTCGAGCGTCCCCTTGAGGGTCTGTCCGTTGGAGAGCCGGACGACCGCGGGGCCCTTGTAGCGGTCGAGGACGCTCGAATCCCCCCGGCCGGGCCGGACCAGCTTCGCCGCCCGCGCGCGGAAGCCCGCGTCGGTCGCGAGCAGGGTCGCGAGCGCGTCCTCGCCGCCCGTCCCCGCGGCGAGCGAGGGCAGGTCGAGCGGCGCGAGCCCGGCGAGCCGGGCGAGGGCGGCCTCCGCTCCCGCGAGGTCCCCGGCCGCGGCCGCCTCTTCGGCGAGCCCCCGCAGCGCCCGCTCGGCCTCGGAAGGAGTCCTCGCGGAGGCGACGGCCTCCTCGTAGGCGCGGCGGGCCTCCTCGCGGCACCCGAGGGTCCTGTAGAGGTCGGCTGCGGCGCCGGGAGGAAGGCTCGCCTCCGCGGCGGCGGCGGCCCCGGCCGCCCGGGCCGTCGGGTCCCCGGAGGCGGCGAGGGCCGCGAGCACGGCCACGCGCTCCTCGAGCCCGCGCGCCGCGGCCTGCGCGGCCCGCAGCGCCTCCACGGCTGGTGTCCCTCCGAGACGGCCGAGAGCGAGCGACGCCGCGACGCGGACCTCGGTCTCGGGGTCCTCGGCGGCGAGCGCTCCGAGACGCGCCGCGTCGGCCGGCTCGCCGCGCGCGCCGAGACCGGTCGCCGCCGCGGCCCGCACCTCGTGGGAGGGGTCCGCAAGCAGGGCCCGGAACGCGACCGCCGCGGCCGGGGCCCCGAGGCGCGCGAGCGCCCGGAGAGCCGCCGCCCGGGCCGCCGGCCGCCCCGGCATGAGGGTCGCGGCCAGGTCGGCGACCGACCCCGGGCTCCCTGCGACGCCGAGCGCGAGCGCCGCGGCGATGCGGGGCCCCTCCTCCGGGTCCTCGAGGAGGCCGCGCACGCGGGCGGCCGCCTCGGCTCCGGCGCGGAGGCCGAGCCCGAGCGCGGCCGCGGTCCGGACGGGGGCCGCCGGGGAGGAGAGCCCCTCCGAGAGCGCCTCGAGGTCGCGGGGATCGATCCCTCCCCCCGCGAGGAGGGCGGTGGCCCTCGCCCGTTCGTCGGGAGGGGAGCCGTGCAGCGCCTCGCGCCACCACTCGCCGGCCCTCGCGTCGCCGGCCACCCAGAGGGCCCGGAGCGCCGCCCGCACGACCTCGGGCTCGGCGTGCAGAACGCGGGGTCCCAAGAGCGCAGGCAGGTCCTCGGGCGGGGGCCGCAGCCGCGCGAGCGCGTCGAGGGCCGCCGCCCGCTCGGCCGCCGGGCCGTCGCCGAGCGCGACCGCCGCCAGCGCCCCCGCCGCGGCCCGGTCGCCCAGGGCCCCCGCGGCCGCGCACGCC
>JAKEIC010000346.1 GCA_022614695.1 Planctomycetales bacterium
AGGTCCTTGCCGGGGACGCGCCGCGCCGGGGGCTCCGCCGGGTCCAGTTCCACGATCGCCTCGGCGGCGATCCTCTCGGCCGCGTCGAGGTACTTCTCCATGAGCAGCGGCGGCAGCGAGAGCACGTCCCCGATCGAGTCGAAGCCGTACCCCACGTCGTCGGCGGGGAAGAGCGCCTGCGCGTCGTAGGAGACGCCGAGCAGGTCGCGGACCGTGTTCTCGTACTCGAACCGGTTGAGCCGCCGCATCGTGACGCGGCCGGGGTCGTCGCGGCCGGCGGGAGGGGCGGCCGACTTCAGGCGGCTCTCGATCCACGCGAGGGCCCGGGCGACCTCCTCGGCGGGCGGCCGGGGTTCGGACTCCGGAGGCATCAGCCCCTCGGAGAGCTTGTCGCGCACCCGCTCCCACGTCTCGCGGTCGGCCGCGGGGTCGGCCGCGGGCCCGGAATCGGCGAGCCGGTCGAGCCGGAGCTCCGACTCGGCCTTCTCGGGACCATGGCAGGTGACGCACCGCGCGCGGAAGAACGGCGCCACGCGTTCGCGGAAGGCCGCCGCGGGAGCGGCGTCCTGGCCCCGGACGAGGAGAGCGCCCGAGAGGAGGAGCGCCGCCACGGCGGCGGCCGCGGCGCCGCGGATCCCGCATCCCCCTCGAGCCACGCGGGCAGGGTACCCTCTGCCGGCCGGACGGGGAACGGGGAGCCGCCCGGGGGGCGCCCGGGAGGCGCGGCCGGCTTGACCGCCCCCGCCTCGGCCGTTAGCATGCCTTGTTGAGAATGGGTGTCAGAATCAATCTCAGGAAGCCTCGGCGCCCGTGACCGACCTCCTGCGCGACTTCCTGCCGACATTCGTGATCCTCCTGCGAGAAGGCGGGGAGGCGGCGCTCGCGATCGGGATCGTCTGGGCGGCCCTCCGGCGGCTCGACCGGCGGCCGTCGCTGCTGGCGGTGCTCTCGGGCGTCGCGACGGCGATCGCCGCGAGCGCCTTCGCCGCGGCGGCGCTCGCGGACGTCTTCATGAGGCACGCCGAGAGCATCGAGGGGTTCCTCATGATCGCCGCGGCATTCGTGGTCGGGAGCCTCCTCGTCTGGATGTGGCGAGCGGCCCGGACCGAGAAGGGCCGGATCGAATCGGCCGTCGCGCGGACGGCGGCGGGGCTCTCGGGGGCGGCCGCGCTCTTCGCCCTGTCATTCCTCCTGGTCGTCCGCGAGGGGATCGAGACGGCCTTCTTCCTCGCCTCGCTCCGCGGCGTGGACGCAGGCAGCGTTGCGGGGATCCTCGGGCTCCTCGCCGGCGCGGGGCTCTCGGCCCTCCTCGGCGTCATGGTCGTCCGCGGGAGCCGGTGGGTGGACCTCCGGCGGTTCTTCGCCGTGACGGGGACGGTCCTCGTCGTGCTCGTCCTCTACCTGGTCGTGGGCGGCGTCCACGAGCTCTCCGAGGCCGGGTGGCTCCCGGCGAGCCGGGCCGAGATGGCGTTCGTGGGGCCGATCGTGAACTCCACCCCGCTCGTCGTAGCCTTCTCGCTCCTCGTCGCGTGCGCGGGCCTTGCGTGGCCGGCGCGGGCCTCTTCTCCAGCTCCCGCTCCCTCTCCCGCTCCTGTCGCGGTCCCCCCCAACCCCGCCGACGAGAGGAAGCGCCTCGCGGGGATCGCCGCCGCCCGCCGCACGAAGGTCGCGCTGGCGGTGCTCCTCGGGGGTCCCGCGGCGGGCCTCGTCGCGGTCCACGTCGCCGACCGGCCCCCCGCCCCCGACCCGGCCACGCCGCTCGCGGCCGACGGCGACTCGATCCGAGTCCCGGTCGCGGGCCTCGGCGACGCGCCGCGGTTCCACACGGCGCCGGGCGAGATCGGGGAGAGGCGCTTCTTCGTCTTCCGAGGCCCGGGCGGGGAGCCCCGGCTCTGCATGGACGCCTGCGTGATCTGCGGGCCGGCCGGCTACTACTACCGGGATCCGGAGCTGATCTGCCGGAACTGCGGGGCCCCCATCAACCGGGACACGATCGGGGTGCCGGGCGGGTGCAACCCGATCCCGGTGCGCGCGACGCGCGAGGGCGAGGCTCTCGTCGTTTCGGTGGCGGACCTGCGGGTGGCGTCCGGCGAGGGAGGAGGCCGATGATCCTCCGGCTCGTCGCGCGCCACATCACCCGGCAGCGCCGCCGCGTCGCCGCGGCGCTCCTCTCGGTCGCCGCCGCCTCGGCCGCCGTCACCGCCGCCGCGACGTTCGCGATCGGATCCGAGGAGAAGATCGTGGAGAGGCTCCGGGCTCTCGGGCCGAACATCCGGGTGACGCCCAAGCCCGCGACGGCCGAGCTGCCCGGGGTCGGGGCGGTCCCGGCCGTAGCGGCGCCCCTGCGGGAGGAGGACGCCTCAACGATCCTCGAGATCGGATGGAGGAACAACCTCCTCGGAGTCGCGCCGGTGCTCCGCGTGGGAGTCCAGGTCCATCCCTGGGCGGAGGGGGCGCGCCTCCTCGGCTCGTGGTTCGGCGGGGGCGCTTCCGGGCCTGACCGGGCTCGACGGTCGGTCAGCCTCCTCCAGGCTTACCCCCGTTGGAGCCTCGCGGAAGGCCGATGGCCGCGGACCTCCGACGAGGTGGTCGTGGCGTGGGAGGCGAAGGGACGATGGCGGGCCTCCCTCGGAAGCGTGCTCGGGTTGCACGGAACGAGCGTCTGGGTGTTTGGGCCGGAGGTTGTGGGCGTCCTCTCTCCCGGAATCGGTGCCGAGGCCGGCGCGGACCTGCTCGGGACTCTCGACCTCGCGCAGTCCCTCTCCGGAGGAACCTGGGGTCTCGACGCCATCCTCGTGAACGCCCTCACTTGCCCCGAGGAGCTGGCCCCGCGGGACCCGCGCGCGCTCAAGGGCGCCGAGCGCGAGCGGTGGGAATGCACGCCCTACCCCTCCTCGATCGCCTGGCAGATCGGCCAGGCGCTCCCGCACGCCCGCGCCGAGACGATCCGGGAGATGGCCGCGGCCGAGGGCGCCACGGTGCGGCGGATCTCGGGGGCGCTCGCGCTCGCGGCCGCGCTCGCGGCGCTCCTCGGGACCGCCGGCGTCGCCCTCGCGCTTGCGGGGGCGGTCCTCCAGCGCCGGGAGGAGATCGCCCTCCTGCGGGCGCTCGGGGCCAGCGCGGGGGTCCTCGTCGGGCTGCTCGCGGGCGAGGGGGTGGCGCTCGGCCTCTCGGGCGGGGCGCTCGGGTGGGCCGCGGGGGTCGGGCTCGCCCAGGCGGCGGCCCTCGGGGCGCTGGGCGGCACGATCCCCGCCGTCCCCGCCCTCGCGCCGCTCGTGCTCGCGCTCGCGGTGCTCGTCGCCCTCGCCGGCGTCGCCGCTCCCGCGCGCCGGGTCCTCGCCGCGCGGCCGGCGGAAGTGCTCCGAGGCGTCTGATGCTCTGGCGCATGATCCTCGAACGGCATCGGCGGGCGCCCGGCCGGGCCGCCCTCTGCGCGGCCGCGACTGCGGCGGGCGTCGGCCTCGCGGGGACGACGGCCGGGGTCCTCCTCGGGGCCGAGTCGCGGGTCTCCTCGGCGCTTGCACTGTACGGCGAGACGGCCGCCGTGCTCCCGGCCGGGGGCGCCGGCGCCGCGTTCCGGGGCGAGGAGGCCGAGGCGATCGTGGCGGCCGTGGCCGCCGTCGCGGGAGCCCGCGCCGTCCCGGCGCTGATCGCGGAGGGGTCCGTGGCGGGCCGGCGCGCCTCCCTCGTCGGGACGGACGTCCCGGCGTTCCTCGCGCTGCACCCGGCCTGGGAGCTGGAGGGCTCGGGGGAGCCGGGGGGCGCCGTCCTCGGGGCGGCGCTCGCGGCGGGAGCCGGCGTCGCTCCGGGGGGCGAGATCCGGATCGAGGTCGGGGTGATCCCCCTTTCGGTCCCCGTCTCCGGGGTGATCCGGACCGGGGAGACGGCCGACGGGCAGGCCCTTCTCCCGGCCGAACTGCTCGCGGAGGCCGTCGGACGTCCCGGGGAGCGCTCCGCGATCGCGGTCCAGGCTCCGGGGGGACGCGAGGGGCTCGATCGTGTCCGCGCGGCGGTCGCCGCCTCCGGGATCCCCGCCGAGGTCCGGGGGATCGAGCGGGCCCTGGCCGCCGAAGGGGAGGCGCTCGCGGTCGTCCGCTGGGGGCTCGGGCTCCTCGCGCTCGTGGTCGCCCTCGCATCGCTCGGAGTGGTCGCCTCGGCGGCCGCCGTCTCGGTGGTCGAGCGCGAGGGGGAGATCGGCCTCCTGCGCGCGCTCGGCGGCAAGGCCCGCCACGTCCGGGCACTCGTCGCGGGCGACGTCCTCCCGGCCACGGCGCTGGGGGGGATGGCGGGCGGGGCGCTCGGGTGGATCGCCGCGCGGGGGCTCGCGGCGCGCCTCCTGGGCGGACCGGTCGAGGCCCCGGCCCTCCTCGTCCCGCTCGGGATCCTCGCGGGGCTCGCGCTCGGGGCGCTGGCCTCGGTCCCCGCGGCCCGCCGCGCCCTCGCGGTCCGTCCGGCAAGGCTGCTGAGCGAGGAGTGATGGGCGCGCTCGTCGAAGTCCGCGACCTCGCGAAGCGCTACGGCGCCGTCGCCGCCCTCGACGGCGTCTCGCTCGACGTGTCGGAGGGCGAGTGGGTCTCGGTGATGGGACCGTCGGGGTCGGGGAAGTCCACGCTCCTCCACCTGATCGCGGGCCTCGAGGCGCCGACCTCGGGGTCGGTGCGGGTCGCCGGGACGGACCTCGGCGGGCTCGACCCGGAGGCCCTCGCCGAGTTCCGCGCCTCCCGCGTGGGCCTCGTGTTCCAGCGCTTCCACATGATCCCCTACCTCACCGTGCTCGAGAACGTGATGGTGGCGCAGTACCTCCACAGCGCGGCCGACGCGCGGGAGGCCCGGGCGGCGCTCGATCGCGTGGGGCTCGCCGACCGCGCCGGCCACCTCCCGAGCGAACTCTCGGGGGGCGAGCGCCAGCGCGCCTGCATCGCGCGGGCCCTCGTGAATCACCCGGCCCTGCTGCTGGCCGACGAGCCCACCGGGAACCTCGACGAGGAGAACGAGAACCGGGTCGTGGACCTGCTCCGGGAACTCCGCGCCGAGGGGCGCACGATCCTCCTCGTCACCCACGACCCCGACATCGGCCGGCTCGCGGGACGGCGGGTGGTCCTCTCGCACGGGCGGCTCCTCTCGGCGCACGCCGCGCGCGAGACCGACGAGGAGTACGCCGACGAGATCCTCGAGAGCCTCTGGAAGGACGACGAGGCGGGCGCCCCGCGGGGAGTCCCGGCCCACGTCCCGGACGCGCCGGGGACGCTCGCGCGCACCCGGGGGACGCTCGACCAGCTCGCGCACGAGGGGCTGATCGAACGCGGCGAGGGCGGGTTCCGGCTCCTCGCGAAGGGGCGGGGACGCGCCCGCGGGTTGGTCCGGCGCCACCGCCTCGCCGAGAAGCTCTTCCTCGAGAACTTCCACGTGGACCGGGACGCGATGCAGGCGAGCGCCTGCGAGATGGAGCACATCCTCTCCCCCGAGGTCACCGACTCGATCTGCACGTTCCTGCGCCACCCGGAGAGCTGCCCGCACGGGAAGCCGATCCCGCCGGGCCGCTGCTGTC
Source organism: Planctomycetales bacterium (assembly GCA_022614695.1). Classification (GTDB taxonomy): domain Bacteria; phylum Planctomycetota; class JAKEIC01; order JAKEIC01; family JAKEIC01; genus JAKEIC01. The sequence goes on from JAKEIC010000346.1 coordinate 5,549, forward strand.
CCCGCTACGTCCCCGAGCCGGCGGGCGAGGAGCCGCGGGGCCTCCGCCCGAGCGGGCGGAACCCGGCGAGGAGTTAAGGCCTCTCAGGAAGTGACTCCCACATCGTCGCGCGGGCGGTGGGGGTGCATCCGCCCGCGAAGGAACGGGCTACGCCCATCCTTCGGGCCAGCCGCGCAGCGGGCGACGGATCACTCGCTACCTCGCTGGCGGTGGCCGCGAAGGCGGACATGAAGCGCCTTCAGAAACCGACCGAATCCCTTCCGACAGTGATCATGCACCTTGTCCACCCGGAGGTGTGGAGCCACGAGTCGGGCGCACTCCTGGTTCCAACGGTCGAACTCGATGTCAGACGAGGGCCTGACGAAAAGCGTCGTGAGGGTCGCTTTCGGGTCCGGATCTTTCTCCGGAGGCCTCGGCAGCCTTGGCAGTGGACTGATCCTGAAGACATGGCGGTTCACGTTCTCGATGTCCCCGAGCACCCAGGCCTCGGTCTCTTGCACAGCCAGACCATAGACGGAAGGGAACTCAGGAGCGTCCTTGAGTATCTGGCGAATCTCCTGCTGCAAGACCTCTGTCTTGCGAGAATCGTGCACGACGACGTACAGGTCACACTCGATCCGACTCCGCTCGGAAGGTTCGTAGTAGAGCTTCAAGAGCATCCTGAGGTTCTTCGGAATCTCGCCAAACCCATTCGGGGAGAATGGCAGGGGTAGGAAACCGAAGTTCATCGGCGGCGTCCTCAACTTGGCCTGGATGGCCCGACGGATGAGAGGTTGCAAGATGATCTCGTCAGTCCCGCCCTCCGCGAGAAGGCCGACTCGGTTCATCGAGCGCCGCCCCCCAAGAGGTTCGAGTACCAGAGATCCCCCAAGGAGCGGTTGAACCCTTCTGCGGCCGTAATCACGCTGCGTCGCTCCTTTAGCGTTCTCACCTGGGGGATCGGGTCGTGAGATCCCTTCTCGAAGATGTGCACGGACTCGGGCCGGTCCGCAAACTCGTTCAACACGTAGGGCGAGTGACTCGACATGAACACCTGTGTCTTCCGCGGCTCCTTGCGATCGGCGAGGTCCTTCAGGTGGCTGATGACCTGGGAGAGCAGGTGCGGGTGGACACCATTCTCGGGCTCCTCCAGAGTGATCGTGCGTGGCGGATCCGGAACGAATTTCAGCGAAAAGACCGCCAGCATCCGAAGAAGTCCGTCGCTTGCCTGGTCGGCGGGGTACTGGATCACGCGGTCCCCGATTCGCTCATGGATCACGAGGTGATGCCACGCCCAGCCGGCACGGCCGCTGCTCTGTATCGCCTCGACTCGCGGGAAGATCCGCTGGACAAGGAGCAGCAGTTCCTGCGCCTTCGCCGGTTCCTTCCTCTGGAGGTAGGCCCAGAAGCCAGGCAGGCGTTCCCCGGATGGGCCCAGGCGATCAGCGAGCCCCTGGTGAGGTCGCCGCAGGTCTCGAGGGTTCCAGAGGAGGAAGGACTGGAAGCTCTGTAGCTGTTGCCGAAACCGCAGGATGGACCCCGTAGATCCGTCCCGTGCCGTGAGGGCTTGGAGAGCTGAGCAGGGGAGGTTGAAGAGCTTCTGGGTGAGGTACCGTTCTCGCTTCTCATCGAACACCCTTGTCTGACGCCCTGTTCGGGTCATGAGCTCAATCGGGTCTCGCCCGGGACGGGTGAGGACTAGGCTCTCCCGGCCGATCCCGAGATTGCGACGAGGCTGCAACTCCACCTCATAGCGGTAGATCTCCGGCTCGACGTCTGGGCTGCTCCGGAGTTCGAAGTTCGCCTGCCAACTCATCGTGCGGGAGAGATTCCGGCGGTGAGGGAGATCCCGATAGTCCCAGCCCCTCTCCTTGGCGAAATACTCAGAGATCGAAGGGCGTTGGATGAGGGCATGAAGGACTTCGATCGCTTGAAGGGCCGTGGACTTTCCGCTCGCGTTAGGCCCCACGAAGAGATTGATCGGCTCGAAGGAGAAGGTGACTCCGTCGAGACTCTTGAAATTCCTGACGGTCAGAGAACGCAGCACGCGATGACTACCTGCTTCCATCTTACACCGCGCTCCGACCATCGGGCGGCGCTGCACGGCGCGCTTCTCGCCTTCCACGCGCGGTTTCATCGCGCCGGCGGCGCGGCAGCCGGGCGGTGACGCGGCCGCATCGACCGCCCCCGGCCCGGGCGCCGGCGCCAACCGACCGCATGCCCGCTCGTTCCCGACGGGGGGCATGGAGGAGCCGTTCCTGATCCCGGAGCAAGAGGGGCCGGACTCGGACGGGGCCGCCCCGCGGTACTCCGGGCCGGGGGTGGCCGGTGGGGTGCTCTGGATGTCCGTGGGCACCGTTCTCGCGTTCGCGATTCCGAACCTCGCGAAGATCCTGGCCCACGTCGCGGGTCGGGGCTGGGCCAGCGTCCCCGCGCCTGCCCGGGTGCTTTATCAGCTCGCCCCCCCAGTCCTGCTCGCGGCGTGCATGGTGCTCGCAGTGCTCTCGATCCTGGCGGTGAACGAGGCTCCCCGGCCGCTCCGAACCGTGTTCGAGGTCGCAGTGATCGTCCTCCCGATCCTCGCGTTCGGGGCCATCGCTCTCTTCGCCGTGCCGCAGCCACCGCTCCTCGGGCTTGCCCGCTGAGGGCGGAGTGCCTACCCTCCACGAAGAGAGGAGGGCGCGTGAACCGGTATCCCATCAACATCTTCTACAGCGTCGAGGATGGCGGGTTCATTGCCGAGATCCCGGACCTGGATGCCTGCACCGCATTCGGACGAAGCCCGGAGGCGGCGCTCGCGGCGGTGAACAAGGCGATGACGGCCTGGCTCGCGACGGCCCGCAGGCCGATCCCGCGCCCCCGGTACCGACCCGCGACTTACCAGGCGGCCCGGTAGCTACCGCGACCTGCCCGAGCGGGGGGGCCGGGATGAGGCCGGCGGCGTCGTGGCGGCGTCGCCCGGGTGGCCCGCCGCGGTCCCGAACACGTCCTTCGAGACGGCGCCGCAGTAGAGGCAGGAGAGCCGGTCCTTCCCGAGCATCCTCCCGCAGGCGGCGCACGGGCGCGCGCCGCGGCGGACGCGGCCGTCGAGCTGGCCGTCCTTCAGGTCCACCTCGATCACGCGCTCGGCGAGCCTATCGTCGGACCAGCCGAGCTTGTCCCGGACGAGGGTCCAGAGGGCCTCGGTGATCATCAGGTTCTTCTCGACGAGCCGGCGCAGGTCCTCGATCTCCTGCCCGACGGCGGCGGCCGCCGATCGCGCCCGGCCCGCCGCGGACGCGGCTTCGCGGATCTGCTCGCGCTGATGCAGCTCCCAGAACAGCTCGAACGGCATGGGGACCCCCTCCCGCGGCGATCGGCGCCGCCCCGCCGAGGATACCACGCCCGCGGCGTCACCCCCGGCCCGGAGGGCCGCTGCCCGGCACCGGCGGGAACTCGGGCGGGGCCCAGAGGGGCCGCTCCCAGAGCGCGGAGCCCGCCGTGTCGAAGGCCCGCAAGGTCCGCGTGTGGCTCCGCCCCGCCACGAAGCGGTCGTCCGCGACGAGGACGACCCCCGGGAAGACGGCGAACTCCCCCCCGAAGAACGATGCGATGTCCACGGAATCGGCGATCGCGGCGACGCAGCGGCCGCCTTCCACCTCGTAGAAGTCGAGCGCCCCGCGCGGGCGGCCGTCGGACGCCGCCCGGTGCCACCCGACTGCGGCGAAGGCCCGGTCGAGGCTCCACGTCACCACCGGGACCCCCGTCCCGCGCGGCCTCCCTGCCAACTCGATGGCCCCGAGGTCCCTCCCGCCCGGCACCTCCCACCGCCGCAGGACCGCTGCGCGCCGACCCTCGCGCGTCTCGAGCCGGATCGCGGCCGCGAGCGTGGCCGTCACGGCCGGCGGATTCAGGTTCGAGAAGCCCTCCTGCGCGTCGAGCAGGCGGCGGAGCTCCCCGGGTAGCGGCGGGGGCGGGGCCGGCGCCCCCGCCGGCCGCGCCTCGACCCTCCCCGTGCCGAGGTCCACCGCCACGACGCCGCCGACGGTTTCGGTCTCCGCAGGCTTCATCCCGAAGACGTGGGTCGTTGCCGCCCGCCACCGGAGCTTCGCCTGCCCCTCCGCGACCTCGACCTCGCAGTCGAACTCCTGCGTCTCTCGCTGCTGGTGCCTCCCTTCCGGAGAGACCGAAGCCGGGAGCCCCAGCGGCTCCGAGCGGAGCGCGACCTCTCCCGAGGCCCCTCTCCGCCGGACGAGCTGGTCCCCCTCGATCGAGAGGAAGTCGCCCTCGATGGCCCCGACGGGAACGGCGGGCGCCGGGACGGCCCAGAGGAGGACCCCGTCTCGGAGCCGCACGGCCTCGAGGCCGCGGCCGACCGCCCGGAGGAGCGCCGTCCCCGCCGCGGCGACCCCGCCCGGGACGGACGCGCCGCCTGGCCCCGCCTCCCGCACGAACGGTCCCGCCTCCACCGCGGGCGGTGGTCCCTCAAGCTCGGGAGGCACCGTCTCCCGGGGAGGCGTCGTCCTCTCTCGGTGGACCCTGACCGGGGCGCAGGCCGCCCCCGCGATCAGGAGCAGGGACGCGAGTCTCGCCCCCCCGCTCACTTCTCGATGTGCAGCGTGTACTTGAGCGTGTTCTTGTCCGACCCCGTCAGCTCGATCGAGTAGCCGTCGGGCGAGAGGCTCCGGATGCCCGACTTGAGCTTCCCGAGGTCGAGGGTCGTCTTCACGACGAGCTTCCCGATCGCCGTATCGCCCTGCTTTATGTAGGTCCCCGGCAGGACGTCCTTCACGTTCTCCATGCCGTCCACGGCCGACTGGAAGGTCTCGAGCACCTTCTCGGCCTTCTTCATGAGGGACGCGTCCTCGGCGACGATCGTGACCTCGACCTCGAAGTCCTCGCCGTGCTGGAGCTCGGAGTACCACTTGTTGAGGATGTCGCGCAGCACCTTGTCGGGGACCTTCCGGACCGCGTTCTTCAGGGCCGTGTCCTGGGCCTTGGAGTCGCCGCTCGCCTTTCCCGAGTCGTCCAGGCGGACGCTGGCGATCACCTCGGCCGTGTCGGTCGCGTAGGCCTGGAGCGAGGCGACCGCGAGATACTTCTTGAGGGTCATCCCGTAGGTCTGCACCTCGCCGTCGTACTTGCAGGTCATGTCGCCGGTGATCATCACGTTCGCGCCGTAGTTCGCGGCGATCTGGGCGAGCTTCCCCACGTTCTCCGTCGCGACGGCCGCGTCGCGCTCGCGCCGCTCGATCTCCTTCAGGCCCTTCACCGACTTCACCTTGAACCCCTTCGTCGTGAAGAGCTCCTCCAGGGCCTGCGCGCAGTAGGCCGTGGGCGATTCCTCGGTCTTCCCGTCCTTCCCGACGATGGTCTCGCGGACGAGCACCATGACCGTCGGACGCCCCTTCTTCTCGATGAGCATCTGGGTCTCGGCCCAGTCGGACTGGATCTTCCCGGTCGAGACGACGGCCTCGATCGTGACCACGTGCGCCCCCCCGTCGCGCCCCTTCTCCTTCACGGTGTAGCTCTTCACGTAGCCCGAGGCCTTCGCGATGATCTTGTCGAAGGCCACGGCGTTGTCGAGCGTCTCGGTGCGGGACGCCACGACGACCCCCGCGCCCTGCTCGACGGCCTTTCGGAGCGCGTCGTCGAGCGCCTCGCGCTCGTCGGTCCCCTCCCCCTTCGCGGTCACCTGCCGCGTCTCGGGGGCCTCCTCCTGGGCGCGCGCCGGCGGCGCCGCCCCCGCGAGCCCCGCGGCGAGCGCCGCGATTCCCGCCCACCGGCCCACCCGGGCCCGCCGGCCGACCGTCGTCCGCGTCGAGTTCATGGGATCCTCCGTCCTTCGTCCCGGGCTGGCCCCCGGACACAGTCCATTGACGCACTCCATTCCTACTTCCCCTCGAGCACTTTCTCAAGCCCGTCCGTCAGGAGCTCGAGGTGCACCCGCTTCCGCCCCGCTCCCCCCGCGGCCGCGGTCGGGGCCTCGCGGGCCTGGTCCCTCACGAAGCGGTCGAGCCGCTCCCGGAGGGCGGAGTCCTTCTCCGCCAGGGTCCCGAGGTGGCCGTGGACACGGTGGCGGAGCCGGAGCAGTTCCTCGAGGAGGCCCTTCCTCGCGCGCACGACCGCCCGCTCGTGGGCCGAGGCGCCGGGGTCGTCGGCCCCCGATTCGGGGCTCGCCTCCCCGTCGGCGTGGAGCACGCGGGGCCACTCGGGCGCCCGACCCGTCTCGGGCGGGGGCGCCTCGCCGGTGGCGCGGGCGGGGGTCCTGCCGATCCTCTCCCGGATGGCGGAGATCGCCTCCCGTCTCACACCGCGCACGCCCGCCTCGAGGACGGCGAACAGGGCCTCAGGGTGGAGGACGACCGTCACGGCGCAGACTCGATCGTCGCGGTACTGGGGCTCCTCGAACCTCACGCCGAGCCGGACGAGCCCCGCCTCGTTGCGGCGGAGCTCCAACCCGAGCGACTGCCGGGCGGCGTCCGCGAAGAGGCGGGCGCCCTCGAGGGTACCGGCGGGCATGACGAGCAGGTCCACCGCGCGCTCGAGGGCCTTGGCCCGCGCCGCGGCGGCCGCGCGGCGCCGGTCGGGCTCGGAGACGGACCCCCAGACGGGCGGGACCGGCGCGGCCCCGGACCGGGGGGCGGCGGGAGGGGAGGAGGCGGAGGGCGCAGCCTCCCCGCGGGCCGCGAAGGAAAGGCCGCCGGTGGCGAGCCGGTCGAAAGAGACGGCGCGGCGCGCCGGGCGGAGCGCCGCCGTCGGCCGGGCCGCCTCGAGCCGGTCCCGGAGATAGTCCCCCGGGAGCTTCACGTCCACGGCGTAGCGGCCGTCCCCGAGCCGCGTCGCCGGCGCCTCGCGGGCCTTGGCCCACGCGGCCTCCTCGGCCGCTTGACGGAGCCGGGGAGCCTCCGCGAACAGCTGGGCGGCGGTGAGGCCGGGCTCCAGCTCCTCCGCCTCGATCTTCAGGAGGATCGTCTCCACCGCCTTCCCACGCGCCGCCTCCCCCAGGTCCTGCTCCGCCCGCGCCGCACCCGCCACGAGGAGCGCCCCGAGAACCGTGACCGTCGCCATCCCCGCCGCGCGGCGCCACCGGTCCGGCGATGCCCTTGTCCGGGACCGTCCGCGCATTCCGTCGAAGCCCTCCCTGTGGACCTCCCGCGGTTGCGCAAATCGCGCACCGGATCGGCCGTCCAGGCACCCCCCCCATCCCCCGGCCGCAACCCCCGACGCTGCCGAGGGCTGCGCGAACATGACCCCGCCCGTTCTGCAGGTCTGGTGCCCCGCTGGGACACACACGTGTCCCGCCCGCGAGACCCCTTTGTGCGGGGCGCGGGATTCTAGCCCGTGCCCGGGGTGGGGCCAAGTCCCCCGCGTCCGGGGCCGCCCGGGGTGTTACGATGACCCGGTGCCACGGACGCCCGCGCTCGTCCTCGGCGCGTGCCTCGTTCTCGGCGGGCCGGGAGTGCCGCCGAGCCGGGCGACCCCGCAGGACCGCGCGCCCCGGCTCGAGAACGACTCCTATGTCGAGGCGGAGCCCGAGGCGGCGAGGCTGCTCGCCGGGGCGCGCGACGCCGCGGCCACGGGGCGCGCCGCGGACGCCGCCGCCGCCTACGCGCACCTGATCGAGAGGGCCGAGGCCGTCGGCCGGGCGTGGGTCGTCGCCGTCCGGTCGCCCCGCGAGGAGGAGGGCGACCCGGAGGGCGGCCGCTACTTCGGGGTCCACGAGGCGGTGCGGTCCGACCTCGCGGCCGGGAGCCCGGACGTGCGCGCGATCTACCTCGCGCGGGCCGGCCCCCCCGCGGCCCGGGCCCTCGCGGCCTCCGGCAGGGATTCCTCGGCCCTGCGCGCGGTCGCCCGCCGGTTCCCCGGCACGCCCGAGGCCGTGGAGGCGCTCGCCCGCCTGGGGGACGCGCACTTCGAGGAGGGGCGCCCGGGCCGGGCGCTCGGTTGCTACGTCCGGGCGGCGGCGCACCTCGGCTTGGGCGAGCCGGTGCCCGCTCTCCTCGCGGCGCGCGCCGCGGGCGCCGCGGCCGCGTCGGGGGACCCGCCGGTCGGCCGGCTGGCGCCCGCGCCCACGGAAGGCCCCGCGGAGGCCCCCGCGCCTCGCGACGCCTCGGAGCCCTGGTCCGGCCTCGCGGCGGCCGACGCGACCTGGGCGGCCCCGGCGCCCGCCGAGGACTGCACGCCGCGCCGCGTCGGCCACCGGCTGCCCCACTTCGAGGGGCGCCGGTCCCCCGCGGCGACCGGAGACCGGGTGGTCCTGCAGGGGACGACGGAGGTCGTCGCCTACGCGCTCGCGCCCGATCCCACCGAGCCCGCCGCGATCCGGGAGGCCTGGCGCTACCGGGACCCCGCCGCCGAGGAGCAGAAGGCCCTCGCGGAGAAGTCGAACTCCGAGGCCCGGAGCCGGATCGAGAGCTGGGTGCGCCGGATGCCGTCGCTCCCTCGGAAGCCCCTCCACTCGACCGTACACGCCCCGGCGCTCGCCGACGGTCGTGTCTTCGCGCTCCTCGGGGGGACGGCCCCGATCGCCACGCTCTTCCGGCAGCCTCTCCTCGTGTGGCAGGCCCGCCGGTG
>JAKEIC010000347.1 GCA_022614695.1 Planctomycetales bacterium
CCCGTCGGGATAGGATGACCTTGAACGAGCCCCACTTCGTCTTCGCCATCCCGACGGAAGGCTCCGTCAGGGTCCCGGACCCGAACGTGGCGCCGCCGCCCCTTCGGCACGCGCTCGCGACCGGCATGCCCGTCGTCATCGCCTCCGGGATCTCGCCGCGGGAGGCCGATGCGTACCGCTCGGGCGCCACAGCGCTCGGCGTGGAGGCCTTCTCGCTCCCCGAGCGGACGCTCGCGGAGATGCCTCGGCCATTCGAGGCCCGCGCGTTCGCCCTGGAGCCCGACGCTCTCCGTGTCCAGGACTCGCGAGGCGACACCGTCCGGTGGCCCTACGCCGCCGTCGGCCTGATCGTGCGCGGCGACTCCCAGACCACCACCGTGGAACTGGTCGAGCCCCTGACGGCGCTGCCGCAGGATAAGGAGACGTACCCGTCCAGCAGGACGGACGAGCGCCGGGAGACGACCTCCTTCCTACACTTCGCGCTCCTGTACACGCTCGAACCCCCGGGCGCCGTGCGACTGACGCGCGAACTGTTGGACTACCGCGGCCTGGGGGACGCCCTCGAGCCCGCGAGCGCCGCGAACTTCGGTCATCTCCTGAAGCACCTGGGGGCCTCCTGTCGCTCCGCGCGTTGGGACGCGAGGCTCGAAGGGGCCTCCGGCCGGCTCCCGGGCGTCCCGGCCGAGCTGAGCAGGACCTGCGGCTGGACCGGACTCGCGGAGCCCTTCTTCCGGACGACCAGCGTCACGGGCGACGGAGATCGGGTCGCGGTCGCCGCGGCGCTCCTCTTCCTCGCCGAGCGCGAGCGCCGGAGGGCCCGGCGGAGTCGTTCGCCATGACCGACGCGATCCCTGCCGCGGGGAGGTAGCCCTGACGTGGCGGAGCTCCCGGCCGGAATCGCGCGGCGGATCGAGGAGGCCGGCGCGCGCCACTTCCGGCGGCGGATCGAGTGCTCGCGCGCGCGGCCCGGGAACCCGGCCGGGGTCGAGATCCGAGAGTTCCCGGGAGCGCTCGCGTTCGTCGCCCTCGCCCGGCGCCACGTGGACTGGAAGAACGGGGCCTGCTTCGTCTCGCGCCCGGCGGAGGAGGTTCTCGACTCGATCCTCGCGTTCTTCCGCGAGCGGGGGATCGGCCCGCGGATCGAGGCTCCCCCGGGGGCCGTGGACGAGGCGGTGTCGCGCCGCCTCGGGGCCGAGGGGCTCGTCCCGGGACGGGGGATCGCCGTCCTCTGGGGCGTCCCGGAAGTCCGGCCGGAGCCGCCCGGCCCCATCCGGGTCCGGCGCGTCGGCCCCGAGGAAGTCTCCCGGTTCGCGGAGCTCTACGCCGGGGGTTTCGAGATGCCGGCGGGGGATGCCGAGGATGGGACGGCGGACATCGCCCGCTGGCCGTCGGTCCCCGGGTGGACTCTCCATCTCGCGGAGGTGGACGGGACCCCGGCCGGCGCGGCCCTGCTCTCCGTGGACGGGGGCGTCGCCTACCTCGGCAGCTCGGCGACCCTTCCCCGGTGGCGCCGTCGGGGAGCCCACGGTGCGCTCCTCCGCTGCCGGATCTCCGACGCCGCGCGGGCCGGCTGCGAGGTCGTGTTCGCCCGCGCCGAGCCGGGGAGCGCGAGCTTCCGGAACATGGAGCGCGCCGGGCTCCGACTCGCCTACGTGAAGAGCGTCTGGGTTCCCCCGCCGGGATAGGATGATCCGCGGGAGGAGCGGACCCGCTGGCGCATCTCGTGATCGTCCTGCCGCCCGAAGGGGACGTCTCGGCCGCGGCGCGGGCGCTCGCCGCCGCGACGGGGCGCGAGCCGGTGGATACGCGCCAGCAGCTCGCGAAGGGGGCGCCGTTCGTCGCGGCACTGACGGGGGCGACCGCCGAGGCGGAGGCGCTCGCCGGACGGCTCTCGGCGGCGGGGGCGGAGGCCCGGGCCCTCCCGGTCGAGACGCTCGGGACCGTTCCCGAGCCGCTCGAGGCGCGGTCCTTCGAGTTCCAGCCGGACGCGTTCGTCGCCCGGGACAGGGCCGGAGCCGAGGTCCGGCTCGCGTTCGCGGACGTCGCGCTCATCGTCCGGGCGCGCGCGGAGTCCTCCTCCCAGTCGGTGATCGAGACGACGCAGAAGAGGCTCTCCCGGACCGGCCTCGCCCTGGGGCTCCCGATCCCGGTGAGCCGGACGACGACCGAGCGGAACGAGACGCTCTCGATCGAGCCGTTCGCGGTCGTCTACCGGCTGAAGCCCCCCGCGGCCGTCCGCCTCGCCCGCGAGGCGCTCGACTACCGGGGCCTCGGCGAGGGGCGCGCGCCCGCCTCGTTCGCGAACTACGCGGAGCTGCTGCGCCGGCTCGAGGCCGCCTGCCCGCGGGCCCGCCGCGACTCCCGTCTCGAGCGGTCGGCCGGGAGGATCCCGGGCGTCCCCCTCGAGGCGCGCCGCTCCTGGCGGCAGGCGAGCACGCGGACGAAGGTCACCGAGAGGACCACGTCCAGCGGAAACGCGGAGGCCATCGCCTTCGCCGCGGATCTCCTCTTCCTCCTCGAGAGGTCCCGCCGGTCGCCGGCGTGAGCGCGCGTGTGCCGATCCCCGCGATCCGCTACCGCGGTCGGGTCCGCGACCCGGAGCGCTGCGCCTTCTTCGAGGAGAGGATCGTGCAGGTCGTCCTCGAGCTGGACGGACTCCCGCGCGTCGTCCGCGAGCCGGCGGGGGACCGACCGGGCGGGTTCGTCCGGGGGATGGAGGTGGACCTCGCGCCGGGAGTCGAGTGCGTGCCGCTCTTGGTCGCTCCGTCGGGAGGGATCCACGCGAGCCGGGAGGCGGCGGCGCGGGCCGGCGGATCGCAGCCGGTGTGGATCCGGGTCCGCACCGGCCACGGGCCGCCCGAGGCCCACGCGGCGCTCGCGGAGATCCTGCGATGGCTCTCCGAGGAGGGCGGGGCCGACCTCGAGATCGAGGACCCGTCGAGCGATCCCCGCCCGGGGGAGGAGCGTGCGGCCGGGGCCGCCAGGGAGCGCGTCCGGAGGCTCCTCCGGCGCCCGCCCGAGGGCCCGCCGCTCCCGATCCCCGGGGGGGAGGACCCGGGGATCGGCGTGGTCCGGGAGGGAACCGAGGCCGCGTGGGACGCCTGGTTCCTCGCCCGGAGGTGCAAGGAGGAAGGCCTGCACCGCGCCGTCGGTGAGAGGCGGGGCCCGGGGGACGATCCCTCGAAGGCGATGGACGACGCGCTCTGGGCCGAGGGGATCCGGGGGTTTGGCGAGGCGGACGAGGGCGACGGTGACGAGGAGATGGACGAGCCCGGGTACGAGGACGAGGACGAGGACGGGCACGAGCGCGTCTGGGAGCCTGACGAGCCTCTCGAGGACGAGCCCTTGCTGGACCCGATCCTCCAGGATCTCCGGGAGGTGGTCGGGGACGTGCTCGAGCTCGCGCGTGGGGCTCCGCGCGAGGCCGAGGGGTTCGCGGGTCCCCTGGCCCGCGGGGCGCTCGAATTCATGGGCGGAGGGTCCCAGATGGTATGGATCGGCGACGATGACGGCACGGCCGGGATGCGGCTCCTGCAGGCGAAGCGCGGGCTGCGGGGCGCGGGCTTCGCGCTCGGAAGCCTCAGGGCCCTCGAGGCGGAGGGCCTGCTCCCCGCGGCCGCCTGCCGGAATCTCGCCCGGGCGATCGAGCCGATCGAGAGGGATCTCCGCGCGCGCGCCGAGGCGCTGCGGGGGAGGCTCGAAGGATGAGCTAGTCCGCCGCCACCGTCCGGTTCCTCCCGCCCTCCTTCGCCTTGTAGAGCGCGCGGTCGGCGGCGGAGAGGAGGTCCGCGGGCCCACCCATGCGCGGCGACCACTGGGCGACCCCGAGCGAGGCGGTGACGGAGATCTTCGCGCCGCACTCGCCGCCCCCATTGGAGTGGATCACCCGCTTCTCGAGCGTCCTCCGGATCCTCTCGGCGGTCTTCACCGCCTCCTCGAGCGAGGCGTGGGGCAGCAGCACGCAGATCTCCTCGCCCCCGTATCGGTAGGCCGTGTCGTAGCCGCGGATCGTGCCCGCGACCACCTCGGCCGCCCCGCGCAGCACGGCGTCGCCCGCCGCGTGGCCGTGGGTGTCGTTCACGCGCTTGAAGTGGTCGAGGTCCACCATCACGAGCGAGATCGGCTTCCCGGTGCGGCGCGCGATCGCGAAGAACTCCGCGAGCTGGTTGTCGAGGTGGCGCCGGCTGTAGAGCCCCGTGAGGCCGTCGCGGACGGCGCGGTCGTAGAGGCTCGGCGCCTTGATGGCGAGGGCGAGGTGGCGCTCGATCTCGCGGAGCGCACGCTCCGCCTCGGCGGCCCGTTCCTCGGGCCGGGCGCCCTCGATGTCGAGGACCGTCCGGAGCACCCCCACGACCTCGTGCTCGACGGCGAGCGGGAGCGTGAGCGCGAGCCGCGTCCCGTCGGCCACCCGCAGGAGCCGCCGCCCCTCCATCGCCTCGGCCACGTGGGTCCGGTCCAGCCGCCGGCCGTCGAGGTCGGGGAGGGCCTCGAACCTCCCCGAGGCGCGCCGCGCCACGGCCTCGAGGGCTCCGCTCGACCGGTCGCGCAGGAAGAGCGCCACCTCCTCGGCCCGCAGCAGGTCCTCGACGACCCGGAGCACCTTCTCCAGCACCTCGCGGAACTCGTTGTCCGCGTTCACGACGAGCCCGATCTCGCGGGCCGCGGCGAGCACGTCCACCTCGCGCTGCAGCCGCCGCACCTCGGTCGAGAGGGCGGCCGCCTCCTGCTGGGCCGCCGAGAGGTCCTCCTCCCGGCGGCGCGCGGCCGCCGCGCGCAGAGAGTCCCGCCACTCGAGGAGGACCGCCCCCGCCAGGGCGAGCAGCGCCAGCGCGAGCAGCGTCCCCGCGAGCGCCGGGAGCCTCGGTCCGCTCGTGAAGAGAAAGGCGGCGCCGACTCCGGCCGCGGGAGGGAGCGAGAGCCCGAGGGGGCCCCGGCCCCGGCGGAGCGCGCGCCGCAGCGCCCGGGAGAGCCCCCGCGACCAGGCTCGAGGCAGGCCCCTCGTGAGGGCTCGGGGCAGGGAGGCGAGCGCGCGCGGGACGCCGAGGGCCATCGGTGAGGGGCGGTCCGCCCCACTCCCCCGTGCGATCGGGAGACCACGACGACGAGGACGCCCCGCCCGACCCTTATCGGCCGGACGCCGGCGGGGCTTGAGAGCCCACGCTCACGAGCGGCCGGAGCTCGCGCACGATCCCGGGGGTGATCCCGGGCACCCGGGACTCGAGGTCCTCGACGTCCCGGAACGGGCCGCGGGCCTCCCGGTCCGCAACGATCGCGCGCGCCCTCCGCTCTCCGATGCCCGGCAGGAGGTCCAGCTCCCACCAGGGCGCCCGGTTCAGGTCGAGGCGGATCCCCGGGCCGAGCGGGGGCGCCGGCTCGCGGAGGCGGACCACCCGCGCCGCCACGACGGCGGCCAGGGCGAGCGCCGCGAGCGCGACGGCAAGCGCCTCGCGGCGCGTCGGGGTCGCCCAGGCGAGCATCCCGCTACCCCTGTCCCCTCGGGGTCTTCCCCCAGTCCGCCCGGTGGCTCTCGAAGTGCTTGGGCCTCTCGAGCTCGTCGGGATCCACCTTGGGCTTCCCGCCGAAGTCGTACCGGTGGCTCGTCATGCGCTGGGGCGGCGCGACCTCGTCGCGGGGGGCCTGCTTCATCTTCTGGACGTCCCCCAGGGCGAAGTTGTGCCGGACGATCTTCTTCGGGGGCGCCGACGGGTCGGCCGAGGGCGGGGACGGGGTCTTGGCCGGCACGACGGGTCGGGAGGCGGGGGCCGCCGGGGCGGCGCCGGGGCGCACGGGCGGGACTCCCGGCCGGGACGGCGCGGCGGCCGCCTTCTGCGGGACGTTCGCCTCGCCCTTCCGGAGGAGCGACGTGAGCCCGCCCGCTTCGCCGACCCGGGGCCTGAGCCCCGGCGCCTTCGGCGCCGCGGAGGCGCCCCCGGCGCCCGGCAAGGCGGCCCTCTTGGGCGCCTGGGCCTTCTCGACCTCCTTCGCCCTCTGCTGCGCGGCCTCGCGCGCCTGCTTGTACTTCTCGAACGGGTCGGCCTCTTCGGGGACCATCGCGGCTCCTCCGACCCCTATATTACTTCTTCTTCGCCGCGGGCGGCGCCACCATCCGCACCAGCTCCCGCGCGACCTCGTGGATCGGGAGCACCGCGTCTATCACGCCCAGCTCGATCGCGACCTTCGGCATCCCGAACACCACGCACGTCGCCTGGTCCTGGGCGATCGTGTAGCCACGCCGGCTCTTCACGGCCCGGCTCCCCTCGGCCCCGTCGGCCCCCATCCCCGTGAGGAGGACCGAAATCGCCTCCTCGCCCGCCTCGCGGGCGACCGACTCGAAGAGGACGTCAATCGAGGGCCGGCACGCGTTGCGGGGCTCCCCGTCCACGAGCCGGACGCGGCCGCCCTCGAACACCATGTGGCGGGTGGCGGGGGAGAGGAACACCTTCCCCGCCTCGACCGGGGCGCCGTCGCGGGCCACCTCGACGGGCAGCGGGCTCTCCTTCGCGAGCCACGTCCCGAAGCTGTCGGTGAAGCCCTCGGCGATGTGCTGCACGAGGAGGATCGGGGACGGGAAGTTCGGCGGGAGCCCCTGGAGGACCGAGAGGACGGCCGACGGACCCCCGAGCGACGCCCCGATCGCCACGACCCGGCGGCGCTCCCCGAGCTCCCCCTTCGCGAGACGCCGCGTCTTCTTCCGGGGGCTGCGGGGGTGCGAGATGACCCGGATGCGGGAGAGGAGCTTCACCCTCTCGACCAGGTCCTTCGCGATCCTCCGGAAGTCCTCCCGCGAGTAGACCTGGGGCTTCTGGAGCACGTCGAGGGCCCCGGCGTGGATCGCCCGGAAGGAGAGGTCCGCGACGCGCCGCCCGAGCGACGCGGTGAGCACCAGGATCGGGGTGGGCTTCCGCGCCATGATCTCGGAGACGGCCTCGAGCCCTCCCATCACGGGCATGTTCACGTCCATCGTGATCAGGTCCGGCGAGAGCCGCTCGGTGAGCGTCACGGCCTCGCGGCCGTCGCCCGCCTCCCCCACGACCTGGACCTCCGGGTCCGTGTGGAGGGCGTCCCGGACGTAGGCCCGGACCACGGCCGAGTCGTCCACGACCAGCACGCGGATCACGCGCGGCCTCCCCGGGCCCCGGCCCGGGCGCTCTCCGCGAGCGCCGCCCTCTCCCCGGGGCGGAAGAGCGCCAGCGGGTCGAGCACCGTCACGACCTCCCCCGAGGCGAGGGCGACCGGAGGGAGCCCGGGGAGCGCGCGCCGGCCCCCCGGGGGGGTCGCGAGCGTCCCCTCGGTGAGGCCGACGACCGCGTCCACGGCGAGGGCCACGCGCCCCGGGACGAGACCGAGGACCACGGCGCGCCGGGGAGGCGTCGGCGGTTCGGCGGCGCGGCACCCCAGCCGCTCCCGGAGGTCCACGACGGGGACCTTGGCCCCGCGGTGCGTGACCGACCCGCGGAGCCCCGGGCAGCGTGGATCGGGCGGCCCGAGCACGGGTCCCGCGATGACCTCGCGGACCGACGCGAGCGGGAAGCCGACCGAGAAGTCCCCGCAGCGGGCGACGAGGATCATCCGATGAGGCTCCGGACGGTGTCGAGCAGGACGTCCTGCCGGAACGTGCCCTTCACGATGTAGGCCTGCGCGCCCACCTCGACCCCCCTCATCCGATCGGCGTCCCGGGCGAGGGACGTGACGATCACGACCGGGACGGCCTTGTGGCGCGGGTCTTCCCGGACGCGGCGGGTCAGGTCGAAACCGGAAATCCCGGGCATCTCGATGTCGGTGACGAGGAGGTCGTAGGCCTGGTCCCGCAGGAGCCTCAGGGCCTCCTCCCCGGAGGTGGCCACGTCCACCGCGTAGCCGTGGGACTCGAGGATGCTCCTCTCGATCGTCCGTGTCGTGAGCGAGTCGTCCACGACGAGGACTCGCCGGCGCGGCTGCTCGGGCGGGGCCGCGTCGGGCTGCGCGGCGGCGATCCCGGCGCGCGCGTGCTGGAACAGGTCGAAGACGTTCAGGATCACCGCCGGGTCCCCCTTCCGGAGGATCGTCACCCCGGCCGCGAACGGGAGCGTCCGCAGGAACGGGCCCAGGCTCTTCACCACGATCTCCTGGAAGCGGAGGACCCGGTCCACCAGCAGCCCGAGAGTCTCCCCGCGGAACCGGACGACGACCACCGTCACCTTGGCGGAGGGCTCGTGGCCGTTGCGGCCGGTGCGGAATCCGAGGAAGCGGTGGAGGTCCACGACGGGGAACACCGTGTCGAGGGCGCTGAGGACGGTGGCCCCCCCCTCCGCGGCGAGCTCCGTTCGGGCGACCCGGAGGGTGGCGAGCACGAACGAGGCGGGCACCGCCACGATCTCGCTCCGGCAGTCCACGAGGAGCGCGACCATCGAGGAGAACGTGAGGGGGAGGGTCATCGTGAAGCGCGTGAAGCGTCCCGGGACCGACTCGACCGAGACGTCCCCCTTCAGGTCGTGGACGGTCCCCCAGACGACGCTCATGCCGAGCCCGCGGCCCGAGACGTCCGTGATGATCCGGCTCGTCGTGAAGCCGTGCCGGAAGATCAGGTAGAGGATGTCGTGGTCCGAGAGCCGGGCCGCCTCGTCGGGCGCCACCAGCCGGCGGGCCACGGCCGTCGCGCGGATCTCCCGCGGGTCGAGCCCGCGCCCGTCGTCCTGGACCTCGATCAGCACGTTCGAGCCCTTGGCGTAGGCGCGCAGCTCGATCCGCCCCTCGCGGGGCTTGCCGGCCTTCTCCCGGTCGGCGGGCGATTCGATCCCGTGGTCCATCGAGTTCCGCACGAGGTGGAGGAGCGCCGGGTTCACCTCCTCGAGGAGGCGCTTGTCGAGCTTGGTCTCCGCCCCCTGGATCTCGAGCGACACCTCCTTCGCGAGCTGGCGCTTCAAGTCCCTCACGGTCCTCCGGTAGGGCTCGAAGATCGTCCCGACGGGGAGCATCCGGAGGTCGAAGGCGCTCGCCTGGATGTCGGCTGAGAGCAGCCCCAGCTCCACGACGTCGTTGCTGAAGTCCTCGGCGAACTCCTTGCCCTCGCGCGCGAGGACGGCCTCGATCTCGCGCAGCCGCTCGGGAGCGGGGCGCGGCGTCCGGCCCGCCGCGGCGGTCTCCTGGAGCCGCGCGAAGAGCTCGCGGATCGAGAAGGTCCGGTTCTCGATCCGGCTCTTCTGGATGACGAGCTCCCCCACGAGGTCGGTGAGCCGGTCGAGGTTCCCCACGTCCACGCGGATCGTGTCGCGGGAACCCTCGACGCCGACGGCGGTCGTGCCGCGACCGTGGCGGGGTGGGGGGGGCGAGGGGGCCCCCGGGGACACGGACGGCGCGGGCTCCGCGGCCGGTGCCGGCTCCGGCGGCCTCGCCCCGGGCGCGGGCCGGCGGTCGGTGTCGGACCCGCTGTCGTCGAGGAGGCCCGAGAGGGCGGACCCGAGGTCGCGGCCCCCGGGCGCGGACTTCTGGCCTCCGGCCGCCCCGGCCGTCATCGAGGGCAGAGCCTCCCCCTCGGTCACCGCGGCTGCCGCCACCGCGAGGCGGTTCGCCAGGTCCCCCGCCTGGGCCTGCACGATCTCCTCGCCCTCGCTCGACCCCTCCACCCAGCTCCGGATCGCGTCGGTCGCCTCCAGCAGGAGGTCCACCAACTCGACCGCGACCGGCAGTCGCCGGTCCTCGAGCGCCCGCAGCACGTCCTCCATCCGGTGCGCGACCTCCCCGATCTGAGCGAGGCCGATGAGCCGGGCCGATCCCTTGATCGTGTGGGCGTTCCGGAGCAGCTCCCGCAGCCCCTCCACGTCGTCCGGGTTCTCCTCGAGGTGGAGGAGGCCGGCGGTGAGGCTCGAGAGGTGCTCCTTGGCCTCCTCGCGGAAGATCGAGAGGTAGCGCAGGCGGTCGTCCATGCGGCTCCCTATCCACCCCCCCGGAGCGCCGCACGGCAGCGCTCGAGCACCGCCTCGAGCTTGAGCAACGCGACGAGGCTCCCCTCGTGGGAGGCCTGCCCGGCGATCAGCTCGCGCGGGAGCGACCCGGAGAGCGCCGGAGGGTCCCGGAGGTCCTGCCGCGGAATCTCCGCGATCCCCCGGATGCGCTCGACCATGAGGCCCGCCTCGACCTCCCCGGAACGCGCGACGAGGAGCCGCGCGTTGCGGTCGGGGGGGCGGGAGGGGTGACCGAGCAGCGCCCGGAGGTCGAGCACGGGCAGCACTTGCCCGCGGACGTTCACGACACCGAGGAGGGCGTCGGGCGACCGCGGCAACTTCGAGATCCAGGGGACGCGCAGCACCTCGCGGACCCGTTCCACGGGGAGCGCGTAGCAGGCCGGCCCCACCTCGAACGTGACGCAGGCCACCTTCTCGACGACCGCGAGGTCCGGGGAGGCGGCGACCCCCGACCAGTAGTCCTCGCGCATCCGCGCGATGATGGCGGGGGCGTCGAACTCGGGGGCGGGCTTGGCCGGCTCGGAGGAGAGGGACTTCTGTTCCATGCGTTACCCCGCGGGGACGGCGTCGTAGACGCCGGAGTCGCCCGCCGGCGTGCCCGGCGGGAGGGCGGCCTCGAGTGAGGCGATGTCGCGGTCGAGGATCTCCGCGAGCTCCTGCTCGCGGTACGCTCCTTCGAGGGAGATCACGGCGGAGCCGGGCGACCGTCGCAGCGCCCCGGAGGCGTTCCGGAAGTGGCGGAGCGCCTCGACGACCCGTCCCGCCGCGGAGGCCATCTCGCCGAGCTGGACGTGGGCCGGGACGAAGTCGGCGTTCAGGAACAGCGCCCGTTCGTGGTGCTCTCGGGCCCGGGAGGGGTCCCCGCGCGAGAGCGCTACCAGCCCGCGGAAGTAGTGGACCTCGGCGGCGAGGGGGTTCTCGCGGAGGAGCTCCACGAGCGCGGTCTCGGCACCCTCCGCGTCGCCCTCCTTCAGGCGCAGGAACGCCAGGCCGATCCGCGCGCCGGAGGACGCGGGGTCCTCCCGGAGGATCCCCTCGTAGAGGGATCGGGCGGCGGGGAACTCCCCGGAGAGGAGGCGCTCGCGCGCCTCCTCCTTGCGGGCGTCGAGGGGGCGCGGGTCGTGGGTGGGCGAGGACGAGGGGGGCGACGGCGCGGGCGGCGTCGCCCGCGAGGACGCCGGGGTCGGCGCCCCGCGCGGCACGAGGAGTATCCGTGTCGGGTTCCGAGGCCGCCGGCGCTCGGTCTCGGGCGCGAGCCCGGGGATCTCGGTGTCGCCCCGGGGCTTGCGGTAGAAGAACGTGTCGCCGTACGTGTGGTCCTCGAAGGGGTGGGAGACCTTGTAGAGCGACTCCGAGTAGCCGAGGAAGAGGTAGCCTCCCGGGGCGAGCACGTCCCCGAGCCGCTCGAGGAGCGGGGGGATCAGGTCCTTCCGGAAGTAGATCATCACGTTCTCGCAGAGGATCACGTCGGCGCTCCTCGGGACCCGGTGCGGCGTCGTGCGCCAGCCGGAGTGCAGGTCGAAGATGGAGAAGTCCACCATGTCCCGGATCGCGGGGGCGACGTCGTGGCGGTCTCCCATCCGGACAAAGTACTTCTCGAGCAGCTCCGGCGGGACCTTCCGGACGTCCTTCGGCCGGTAGGACCCCGCCCGCGCCCGGGCCAGCGCCGTCGGGTCTATGTCCGTCGCGAGGATGCGGACGTCGCCCGGCCCGAGGTCCGCCGCGGCCTCGCGGAATGTGATCGCGAGCGAGTAGGCCTCCTCGCCCGAGGCGCAGCCCGCCGACCAGATCCGGATCGGCTCCGAGGAGGGGCCGCGCCGGCGGAGGAGGTCGGGGATCACGACCTCCCGCAGCGCGGCGAAGTGGGCGGGGGTGCGGAAGAAGGACGTCTCGCCGACGACGAGCGCCGGGAGCAGCCGCTCCAGCTCCCCTCCCGGATGGGCGCTCTGGGCGAGGTGCGCGAGGTAGAGGCCCGCGCGCGGGTAGGCCAGGGCCCGCACACGGCGGTGCACGGCCTCGGCGACGCCCTGGACCTTCCCGTTCTCGAGAAGGAGACCCGTCTGCCGC
>JAKEIC010000032.1 GCA_022614695.1 Planctomycetales bacterium
GATCTGCCCGGCCTGCACGATCGAGGAGAGGCGCCTCTCGGCGGCGGTCGCGGCGCTGCGGGCGGACCCGGGCGTGGCGCCCTCGGCCGCGCGGCGGGCGCGTGTCGTCGCGGCCGCGCGCGAGGCCGCCGCGGCCCCGGCCCCCGCGATGGCCCGGGCGGGCCTGGCGGGACTCGCCGGTCTCGCCGCCGCGGCGGGGATCGTCGGGTTGCTCCTGGTCCCCCATGGGCCCCACGGCGTCCGTCACGGGGGGAGCGGGCCCACCAGCCCGGAGACCCGGGCCACGAACTGGGGCGAGCAGAGGTCGGATGGCTGCTACGTCGTCGAGGAGGGCGGGCGACGTCTCGCCTACCGTCCCGGTCGCGGCTCCGCCGGGTTGCCGGAGTGGCGGCCCGACGGTCCGATCCGTCTCGAGTCGGGGTCCCTCGAGGTCCTGGTCCTCGACGCCTCGGCCGGTCCCCTCACCGTGGCGTCGCCCGGGGGCGAGGCGAGGCTCGAGGCGACCGTGGGCGCCCGCTACCGGCTCGAGCAGGACTCCGGGCAGCCGCTCCTCCCTCCCGAAGGCGAGGGGATCCGACCCGCCGCGGGCCGCCCCGGGCTCCTCTCCGCGAACACGGGCGTCGCGCCGGTGGCCGAGGTCCTCCGGCAGCTCGCGCCGCACCTCGGCCGCGAGTTCCGGTACGACCCGAAGGACCTCGACGGCGTGACCGCCTGGGTCTACGCGACGGCGCTCCGGCCGGAGACCCTCCTCGCGCTCCTGCGGCCCCGGCTCGAGGCTGCGGGGCTCCGGGACGTCGCCGAGGGCGACAAGGCCGTCCGGATCGTCCGGGTCGGCCAGGTCGGGAGGGTCGGGCCCGCGCGCGACCTCCCGGCCCCCGTCCAGCCCCCCGACCGGGCGGCCGGGGACCTCCTCGTCTCGGTCGAGGGAGCGGGGCGGGCCCAGGTCCTCGCCCGGACCGAGCGGGCGCCCGTCGTCCTCCTCGCCGGCTCGCAGTTCCTCGCGGCGGGCCCCCGGTCGGGCCGGTTCGGCCTCCCGACGGCGGCCGAGCGGGAGGCGCTCGTCTCCCGCGTGAAGGTCCGCGGCGTCGCGGGCGCCGACGGCGCCGATCCCCTGGCGGCGGTCTCGGTCCCGGGTGCCTCCGACGACCGGATGGTCGGCGCGGGCGACGAGGTCGAGGGCTTCCGGGTGCAGGCGGTCGGGGCGGGCGGGCTGTTCCTCACCCGGGACGGCCGCCTGGTGAGGCTGGGGCTCGCGGAGTAGGCCGCACGAAGGGGAGGCGGAGCAACATGCGCGCCATGGGCTATGGGGCAGCACTCACGGCCCTGGCGGCAGTCGCGATCGGCGCGGTCCTCGCCCAGGAGCCGCTGCCCCCCGGACCGGCGCCGCAGGCGGAGCCGGCCGGCCCCCTGAGTCTCGACCTCGACGGCATGCCTCTCGGGGACTTCCTGAAGCGGCTGTCGGCCGAGACCCGCAAGGTCTTCCTCGTCCCCGACCGCCTCCTGGAGCTCAAGATCTACGCCAAGAGCCCCCGGGGCGTGGCCCCGAAGGACCTCTACGCCCTCTTCCTCTCGATCCTCGACCTGCAAGGGTTCGCCGCCACGACCGTCCGTGCGAGCCCCGACCTCGAAGTGGTGAAGGTCGTCGAGTCCGGCGCCGTCCGGCGGCACCCGACCCGCATCTTCGACGCGGAGGAGATCCTGCGGGACCCCTCGGTCCTCCCGCGGGGCGAGGAGATGGTGACCGTCACCTGCCGACTCCGCCACGCGAACGTCCGGGAGGTGGCGGAGGCCCTCAGCGCCTTCGTGGATCCGAATCAGGGGGGACAGGTGGGCGCCATCGAGAGCACGAACACCCTGCTGCTCGCCGACTTCGCGCCGAACGCGGAGAGACTCGTGCGCGTCGCCTCGCGGATGGACCTCCCCCACCCCGAGACCGAGTGGGAGGTCGTCCCCCTCGCGGCCATCGCCCCCGACGCGGCGGCCGCGGAGCTGCGGAAGAGGCTCCTCGCCGTGGGGCGGACACGGGTCGCGGCGATCCCGATTGCCACGACGGGGAACTCGATCGTCCTCGTCGGCCGCCGGGACGACCTCGCCGCCGCCCGCGGCCTCGTCCGGGAGCTGGACGTCCGGCCCGGGGCCGGGCCGCGCGGGGAAGGCAGGCCGCGGTGACGGCTCCGGCCCGGACCTTCTTCGCCCTCTGTTGGCTCGCGCTCCTCCCACCCGTGGGGCCCGTGGCCCGCGCGCAGGACGCCCCGGGGGCGGCCCGCGACGCCCCCCTGGACATGGTTTCCCTCAACCTCGACGGAGCCCCGCTCGAGGACATGATTGACCTCGTCGCGCACCACTCGCAGAAGATCTTCCTGTTCCAGGACCGCCTGAAGCAGGTGAGGATCTACTCGAAGGGCCGGAGGCTCTTCCCGGCCAAGGACGTCTTCTCGGTGTTCCAGAGCATCCTCGAGCTGAACGGATTCGCCCTCACGACGATCGCCAGGGACACGCCCGGCGAGGTGATCAAGGTGGTCGAGAGCCGCAATATGCGGCGCTACCCGATGAGGATCTACGACGCGCGCGAGGTCCTCCGGGACCCGGGCGTCCTCCCCGGCTGGGATGAGATGGTGACGATCACGTTCCCGCTGCGGTACGGGAACGCCAAGGAGATCGCGAACGCGATCAGGCCCCTCTCCCACCCGGGCGCGGGCGGCCAGATCATCGGGGTGGAGGGATCCGAGGTGCTCGTGATCGTGGACTTCGGGCCCAACGCCAACCGCCTCGTCCAGATCGCGGACCAGCTCGACCGTCCGAGTCCGAACCCCGCGAGGGAGGCCGTTCTCCTCAGGCGGGCGGAGTCCGAGGGGGTCGCGGCGGAGTTGCGCCGCGTCCTCGAAGCCGAGGGTCGCCACCGCGTGAGCGTCGTCACGATCGGCCCGGCGCGCGGTCCTGGGACGCTCCTCCTCGTCGGGGACTGGACTGAGGTCCAACGCGCGAAGGAGCTCGCCCTCGAGCTCGACGCCCGAGCGGCCGGTGCGGGGGAACGTCCGTCGGACGGAAAAGGAAAGTGACCATGACCACGAATCGCCTCCTCGTCGCCGGGATCGCCGGGACATTCGCGTGGGCCACGGTCCACTCGCCCGCCCTCGCGCAAGAGCCGGCCCCGGTCGCGGGGGCGGCCCAGGACGTGGTGGGCTTGAACCTCGACGGAGCCCCGCTCGAGGACATGATTGACCTCGTCGCGCACCACTCGCAGAAGATCTTCCTGTTCCAGGACCGCCTGAAGCAGGTGAAGATCTACTCGAAGGGCCGGCGCCTCTTCCCCGCCAAGCACCTCTTCTCGGTCTTCCAGAGCATCCTCGAGCTGAACGGCTTCGCCCTCGCCACGATCGCCGAGGGCACGCCCGCCGAGGTCATCAAGGTCGTCGAGAGCCGCAACATGCGGCGCTACCCGATGAAGACCTTCGACCACAAGGAGCTGACGGCGGCCCGCGCGAAGAACGAGGAGCTGATGCCCACCGACGAGGCGATGATCACGATGACCTACGGGCTCCAGTACTCGAGCGCCCGGGAGGTCAGCAACGCGCTCCGGCCCCTCTCCGACCCGAACGCGGGCGGCCAGATCATCGGGATAGACAAGGTCGAGGTGCTGGTCATCACCGACTACGCGCCGAACGTCCAGCGACTCGAGCGGGTGATCGAGCTGATGGACGTGCCCGGGCCGCAGCTCAAGTGGGAGGTCGTGCCGCTCCTCTACGCGAACCCCGACGACCTCGTGAGCAAGATCAGCCAGTTCTTCGAGACGCTCGCGCAGGTGCAGCAGCAGCAGGGGGCGCAGGTCGAGCCGCGGATCCGGCTCGTCTCCTACCCGCGCACGAACTCGATCATCGTGCAGGCCGTCGAGCTGCGCCTCCGGGAGGTGAAGGACCTGATCAAGGTGCTGGACGTCCAGCTCCAGGTCGAGCCGTCGCGCATCCACATCCGGAAGCTCCGCCACACCGACGCCGAGAAGGTGGCCGAGACGGTGAACGCGATCCTCCAGGTGCGCCCGACGCTCGCCGAGCAGCCGGCCGCCGGGACGCCGATGCCGCAGGGCCCTCAGGGCCCCCAGGTCGGCCCGCGCCCGATCCCGAGCCCGGGCACCCGGTTCCCCTCCGGGGGCGGGCTCGGGACCGGGACCGGCGAGCCCCCCGCCGCGAGCGCGATCGCCGACAAGACGACGAACTCGCTCATCGTGGTCGCGATGGAGCCCGAGTGGAAGGAGCTCTCGCGCATCGTGGACCAGCTCGACGTGCGGAGGCCGCAGGTGCTGATCGAGGCCGCCATCGTGGAGCTCACGAGCCAGGAGACCTACAACGTGGGCGTGGAGCTGGCGACGATAGACCAGCCGGCCCAGGATTCGACGCGCGGCTTCGTCGCCACGCAGTTCGGGCTCTCGAACCTCGTGGACGCGAACGGGGTCCCGATCACGACGACGACCCCCGGGGTCCCCGCGGGCCGCATCCCCAACACGAGCTCGCAGGGGATCACGCTCGGGCTCACACGCGACAACGCCTTCCGGATCCCCGTGCTGCTCAACCTGATCGGGACCGAGTCGGCGACCAACGTCCTCTCGCTCCCCCGGGTCCTCACGAACGACAACGAGAAGGCGACCGTGAAGGTCTCCGAGAGCGTCCCGACGAGCCAGCTCTCGAACGTGGGGACCCCCGGGATCGCGCCCACGCAGAGCTTCGGGTCGTTCCAGGAGGCCGGGATCACGATGACGATCACGCCGCACATCAGCGAGGCCGACTACCTGAACCTCGAGATGAAGCTCACGATCGAGCAGTTCACCGGCTCCTCCACGGACCCCGCCCTCCCGCCCCCGAAGGCCACCCGCGACATCGAGAACCGGATCACGGTCCCGAACCACCAGACCGTGATCATCGGGGGCCTCACCTCGACCCGGACGCTCGAGGCCGTGACCAAGATCCCGCTGCTCGGCGACATCCCGCTCCTCGGGCTCCTCTTCCAGCGCCAGGACAAGCGCGAGACCAAGACCCACCTCTTCATCTTCCTCACCCCCCACGTCCTCACGGACGACCGGTTCCGCGACATGGGGATGCTCACGAAGTCCCACCTCGCCGACATGCGGGCGCAGGGCGTCAACGCCGACGCGATTGACGTGCACTACCGGGAGGCCTTCCGCGACGAGTCGTGGCCGGGCGCCGGAGAGGGGCGGGCGCCGACGAGGCTCACGTACCGATCGCTCCGGGAGTAGGAGCGGATCGAGAGAACCGCTGAGACGCGGAGATCGCAGAGATGAAGGGAACAGGGCTGGGATCCACGGGTTGTCGGGGCCCCGACGGACTGCGAGAATGACCCTTCCGATGGCGGATTCCGAGACGAAGGAGGCCCCCTCGGGGGGAGCGGGGGTGTCCCCCGCGAGGGGAGGCCCGGGGGCGTCCCCCGCGAACGGCGGCGATGCCTCGCTCGCGGCGCTCGCGGCGGCCGTGCCCACCGCGGGGGACACCCCCGCGTCCCCCCGGGCCCCCCGCGCCCTCGGGGCGAGCGGCACGCTGCTCAAGGGGCTCGTCACGGCCGGGCTCCTCACCGAGGCCAAGCTCGAGGAGAGCGTCCGCCGGGCCCGCGCCGACGGCGTGAGCATAGACCACCTGCTCGTCCGCGAGGGCGTCGTGCCCGAGGTGGCGCTGCTCCAGCACCTCTCCACGGCCCTCGGGCTCCGGTTCCACGCCGACCTCGCCCGCGCGACCGTCCCGCCCGAGTTCGTGCAGAAGGTGCCGGTCCAGTTCGCCCGCGCCTACTGCCTCTTGGCGCTCGCGGACGACGGGCCGGCGCTCGATGCGCGGGGGGCACCCCCGCTTCCCCCGGCGAACGGCTGCGTCCGGGTCGCCTCGGCGGCCCCCTTCGACGTCTTCCCGCTCGACGAGCTCGGGAAGATGCTCGGTGCCCGGTGTGCGGTCGAGCTGGCCCCCCGGGTCGAGATCACCTCGGCCATCAACCGCGCCTACCAGCAGAAGGCCGACATGGTGGACGAGGCCCTCGAGGACCTCGGGGACGACAGCATCATCACGCTCACCGAGGAGGCCATCGCCGCCGAGGACCTCCTCGACGTGAACGAACAGGCCCCCATCATCAAGCTCGTCCGGATGGTCCTCTTCCAGGCCCTCAAGATGCGCGCCTCGGACATCCACATCCAGCCCTACGAGCAGAAGCTCGCCGTCCGGTACCGCATTGACGGCACGCTCTACGACATGATCTCGCCGCCCAAGAAGATCCAGGACGCGATCACCTCCCGCATCAAGGTGATGGGGAAGATGGACATCGCCGAGCGGCGGCTCCCGCAGGACGGCCGCGCGACCATCCGGATGGGCGACTCCGAGGTGGACCTCCGGATCTCGTCCGTCCCGACGAGCAACGGGGAGCGGATCGTGATCCGGCTCCTCGACAAGGGAGCCCGCCTCTACCAGCTCGAGGAGCTCGGGCTCGACACCGACAACTTCAAGGTCTTCAACCGCTTGATCGGGATGTCCCACGGGATCGTCCTCGTGACCGGGCCCACCGGGTCGGGGAAGACGACGACCCTCTACGCCGGGCTCACGAAGATCAACTCGGGGGAACTCAACGTGATGACCATCGAGGACCCGATCGAGTACAACCTGCCCGGGATCAGCCAGATCCAGGTCTCGACCAAGAAGGGGCTCACGTTCGCGTCGGGGCTGCGGTCTCTCCTGCGGCAGGACCCCGACGTGATGATGGTGGGCGAGATCCGCGACAAGGAGACCGCGACGATCGCGATCCAGTCGTCGCTCACCGGCCACCTGGTCTTCTCGACGCTCCACACGAACGACGCCCCGGGCGCGGTGACGCGGCTCCTCGACCTCGGGGTGGAGCCCTACCTCGTCGCCTCGACGGTGAACGCGGCGCTCGCGCAGCGGCTCGTGCGCGTGATCTGCGCCGAGTGCCGCGAGGAGTACGAGCCCCGACCCGAGGAGCTTGCCGACATCGGGCTCAAGCTCGACGCCCTCCCCACGGGGAAGATCGCGCGCGGCCGCGGCTGCGACCGGTGCATGAAGTCGGGTTACCGCGGGCGGACGGGGATCTACGAGCTGCTCATCGTGAACGACACGGTGCGCTCGCAGGTGATGCGCCGCGACGCCGCGAGCACGATCAAGCGGGTGGCCGTCGAGAACGGCCTCATGACCCTCCGGATGGACGGCGCCTCGAAGGTCGCTCGCGGGATCACGACGGTGGAGGAGGTCCTCGCCGTGACGCAGATGGACGTGTTCTAGGCCGGGGGCGCCCATGCCCATCTACCAGTACAAGGGCCTGGTCCCCGGCGGCGGCCCGACGACAGGCCTCCTCGACGCCGCGAGCCCGAAGGAGGCCCGCGAGAAGCTCCGCGCGAAGCAGGTCTACGTCACCGAGATCGGCGTCGCCTCCGAGGCTTCCGGGGAGAAGGTGGAGCGGGCGCGGGCCGGCTGGCGGGCGGCGCTCCGCCGCCGGAAGGTCTCGGCGTCCGACCTCGCGATGATCACGCGGCAGCTCGCGACCCTCCTCCAGTCGGGGGTCCCTCTCGCCGAGGCGCTCGGCGCCCTCATCGAGCAGATCGGGGACCGCCGCACGGAGGGGGTCTTCCGCGACCTCCGGGAGCGCGTGACCCAGGGCGCGTCGTTCGGCGACGCCCTCGAGCAGCACCCCGAGGTCTTCTCCGACCTCTACGTGAACATGATCCGCGCGGGTGAGGCGTCGGGGAACCTGGACGAGGTCCTCCTCCGGCTCTCCGACTACTCGCTCAAGCAGAGCCGGCTCCGGAACAAGGTCATGACCGCGCTCACCTACCCGATGATCATGTGCGTGGTCGGGGCGATCGTCGTGATCGTGCTGATGAAGTTCGCGGTGCCAAACATCCTCAAGATCCTCCAGCACGTGAAGAAGAAGGACGCCGCGCTCCCGGTCACCACGCAGCTCCTGATGACGATCTCGAACTTCGTCGAGCGCTGGTGGGTGCTGATCCTCCTCTCGGTCGTCGCGATGATCGTCGCGCTCCGGCTGGCGGCCTGGACCGAGCGCGGTCGCTACGCGCTGGACAAGTTCCTGCTGAAGCTCCCCATCTTCGGGCTGCTCTTCCGGAAGCAGGCCGTCTCGCGGTTCGCGGTCACGATGAGCACGCTCCTGAAAAGCGGCATCCCGGTCCTCGAGGCGCTCCAGATCGTGCAGCGGATCGTCGGGAACTCCGTGATCGCGCGCACCCTCGCCGAGGTGCGAGAGAGGATCATCGAGGGGGCGGATATCTCGACCCCCCTCAAGAAGAGCGGCGTCTTCCCCCCGGTCGTGGGCTACATGGTCGCGATCGGCGAGGAGTCGGGGCGGCTCGAGGAGATCCTCACCAAGATCGCCGAGAGCTACGACGAGGAGGTGGAGCTGGCGACCCAGCGGCTCACGGCCCTCCTCGAGCCCGTGATCATCCTGCTCCTCGCGGGGGTCGTGGCATTCATCGCGCTGTCGGTGATCCAACCCGTCCTCGAGCTGGGGACGAGCGTTAGATAAGGGAGAGTTCACGGTTCACAGTTCACGGTTGGAGAGGAGAGGAGAGGGATATGAAGCGCAAGTCCAAGAGGAACAAGGGGTTCTCGCTCGTGGAGCTGCTGGTCGTCATCACGATCATCGGGATCCTGGCGTCCTTCGTCGGGCTCAAGCTGTTCGGGGTGCTCGGCGAGGGCCGGCAGACCAAGGCCAAGGCGGACATCCAGCAGCTCGGCGCGGCGCTCAACCTGTTCAAGCTCAAGATGCACAAGTACCCGAACGAGCTGAGGGAACTCACGCAGGGGGTCCCGAACGACGCGATGTACAAGGACGGCTTCCTCGAAGCGGTCCCGAAGGACCCCTGGGGGAACGACTACATCTACCAGAAGCAGGACAGCGGGTTCCTCCTGAAGAGCCTCGGCGAGGACGCGGCCGAGGGAGGCGAGGGGGAGGCGGCGGACATCTCGAACAAGGACCTGGCGGAGAGGAAGTAGGCTCGACGCCGGGACGCGGCGAAGGACGGGAGCGGACGGCCACGGGCACGAGGACGAGCACGAGCACGGGGGGGATGCCTTGGGAGAGCCGGAACTGAAGCGCTGGCGCCGGCGGTGGACCCTCCGGGTGGTCCTGTTCGAGTCGCTCCTCCTGGGGTCGTGTGCGGCGGTCGTTGGGCTCGCCGTCTTCGGCGCTTTGCCGCGGGCGCGGGGCGTGAAGGCGAAGAGCGACATGGTCCAGCTCGGCGAGGCCTTCGACCTCTTCCGCCTGAAGGTCCGACGCTACCCGTCCGATCTCAATTCGCTCACGCGTCCCCTGGCGAACGACCCCGTCTACGCGGACGGCTTCATCGAGGAGCTCCCCAAGGACCCGTGGGGCCGGAGCTACCTCTACCGGCCCGTCGGCGCGGGATTCTGGCTCGCCTCCCTCGGCCGGGACGGGCTCCCGGGGGGCGACGGGGAAGACGCCGACATCGTCCTCGAGGAGCCGGGGCGATGAGGCCCCTCGTTCGCCGCTTCGGGTCCCTCGGCTTCACCCTCGTGGAGCTTCTCGTCGTCATCGCGGTCTTCGGGCTGATCCTCTCCTTCGCCGTCCTCCGGCTGGACGGGTGGCTCCCGTCGGCGCGGCTCACGGCGGGAGCGCGCCAGGTGGCCTCGACCGTCGGGCTCGTGCGGGGGGAGGCGATCGCGGCGGGACGGGACTACGGGCTCCTCTACGACCTGAAGGGCGCCCGATTCGCCGTGCTCGCGCCGCCCGATCCGGAGGAGGTCGAGTCGGGGTCCAAGAAGGCCACCGATCTCTATCCCCTCGAGTGGCAGACCCTGCCGGGCGGGGTGGACTTCGAGGACATCGAGTTCGGGGCTCGCACGGTCCGCGAGGGCACGGTCACGGTCCGGTTCACGGCGCTCGGGACCGCCACGGCGCACGCGGTGCACCTGAAGGGGGAGGGCGAGGCGCAGTTCACGGTGGAGGTGAACCCGCTCACGGGGCTCGTGGACCTCGCCGACGGCCGGCAGAAGCTCTCGCTGTACGCCTCGCAGCAGGACTTCGGGGGTGGGCTCGGGGGGAGCGAGTGGTAGCCGTGCGCCGCGGCTTCACCCTCCTCGAGGTCCTCGTCGCCCTGGCCCTCGTGGGCGTGGGGATCATCGCGCTCCTCGGCGTCCGCAACCGATGCGTCGAGGAGACCTGGGCCGCGAACCGGCTCCGCGGGTCCCGGCTGCTCACCGCCGAGAGGATGGGGGCGAGCGTTTCGGGAGGGGTGCCGGAGGAGGGCACCTCGGGCACGGAGGGAGGCGAGGGGTTCGAGGCCTACCGGGTGGAGTCTCGGGTGGAAACGGTGCTCCTCGAGGACATCCTCCCGGAGGGGCTGCTCCCCGCGCTCGCGCCGGAGGCGGGCCCCGGAGGGCCCGGGAGCCCCTCTCCCGCGCCTCCCCCCAACTCCGGGGGCTCCGGCGCCGGGGGGAAGGACGAGGCGGGCCTCTCCCTCCGCAAGGTCAGCGTCGCCGTGCTCCCTCCCGGGATCGAGGAGGAGCCTACGCTTCGGTCCGAGATCGTCACGCTGAGGCTCCTCCCGCCCGAGAAGCCGGCGGGCGGCGCCGCGCCAGGCGGAGCCGGCGCGGGCGCGCCCGCGCCGGCGGC
>JAKEIC010000033.1 GCA_022614695.1 Planctomycetales bacterium
GGGACCTTCCCCACGCACCTCATCCCCGAGATGGCGGAGATGGGCGTCTTCGGCGCGAGCCTCAAGGGATACGGCTGCGCGGGAGTCTCGAACGTCGCCTACGGGCTCATCATGCAGGAGCTCGAGCGCGGGGACTCGGGCGTGCGGTCGTGCGCCTCGGTCCAGGGCGGGCTCGTCATGTACCCGATCTACGCGTTCGGGAGCGACGCCCAGAAGGAGAAGTGGCTCCCGAAGCTCCAGCAGGGGAAGGCGATCGGCTGCTTCGGCCTCACCGAGCCCGACTTCGGGAGCAACCCGGCCGGGATGCGGACCCGAGCCGAGAAGGTGCCGGGCGGCTACGTCCTCCACGGGACCAAGATGTGGATCACGAACGGCCACGTGGCCGACGTGGCGGTCGTGTGGGCGAGGCTCGACGACGTGATCCGGGGCTTCCTCGTCGAGAAGGGGACGCCCGGGTTCTCCACGCGCGACGTCCCGCCCAAGTTCTCGCTCCGGGCGAGCGTCACGAGCGAGCTGACGTTCGACAAGTGCAAGGTCCCCGAGGACGCGCTCCTGCCCGGCTCCAAGGGCCTCGGCTCGCCGCTCAAGTGCCTCATGCAGGCCCGCTACGGGATCGCCTGGGGCGCGGTCGGAGCCGCCATGGCCTGCTTCGACGAGGCGCTGCGCTACTCCCAGTCGCGGATCCAGTTCGACCGCCCGATCGCCGGGTTCCAGCTCGTGCAGAAGAAGTTCGCCGACATGCTCACGGCCATCACGAACGGCCAGCTCCTCGCCTACCGTCTCGGACGGCTCAAGGACGAGGACCAGTTGACGACACAGCAGGTGAGCCTCGCGAAGCGACACAACGTGAGGATGGCCCTCGAGTGCGCCCGGACCTGCCGCGACATCCTCGGGGCGAGCGGCATCACCTACGAGTACCAGTGCGGCCGCCATATGTGCAATTTGGAGTCGGTCTTCACCTACGAGGGCACCGACGACATCCACGCGCTGATCCTCGGCGAGGCGGTGACCGGGATCGCGGCGTACAAGTAGACGGGGCGCGATCGCCGCTACCGCGGCCCTCTCGCCGCCTCCAGCGCCGCGCGGGCGCGGGCGAGGTTCCGCTCGGCGGCGCCCCGGTTCGGCCAGTCCGGCGGGGCGATGTCGAGCGCCTTCTCGAAGTCCTCGATCGCCGCCGCGACCTCGCCCCGGTCGAGCCGGATCCCGCCGCGGTTGTGCCGCGCGTCGGCCGACCGGGGGTTCGCCGCGAGGGCGCGCTCGAAGTCCTCGAGCGCGCCGGCGGGGCTCCCCTGCGAGTTCCGCGCCACGCCGCGGTTGTTCCACGCGTCGGCATCCCCGGGGTCCCGATCGAGCGCACGATCGTAGTCCTCGATCGCCCCGGCGACATCGCCCCGGGCGTGTCGGGCCATGCCGCGGTTGAACCAGGCTTTCGCGTAGCCCGGTTCCAGCTCGACCGCGCGGCTGTAGTCCTCGATCGCCCCGGCGACGTCCCCGCGCGCCTGCCGGAGCGCGCCGCGGCTGTTCCACGCCTTGGCATAGCCCGGGTTCAAGTGGAGGGCCCGCTCGTAGTCCTCGAGCGCCCCGGCGAGGTCGCCTCGCGCGTAGCGGATGCCGCCGCGGTTCACGTGCGCGGTCGCCTGCCTCGGGTTCACCCGGATGGCGGAATCGTAGTCCTCGAGCGCCCCGGGGCTGTCTCCCTGCGCCTGACGCAAGGTCCCCCGGTTGTTGAACACCCAGGCGAAGGGGATGCCCTCCTCGAGGGCGGCCCCGTACTCCCGGGCGGAGCGGGCCTTGTCCCCGGCCGGATCCTCCCCCTCCAGGTATCCCCGCAGGAGGCTCGCCTCCCAGCCCGGCGCCTCCCGGACTTCCTCCCGCGCGCGGGGCCACTCCTGCTCCATTGCCCGCAGGGCCCCCCGCGCGAGCTGGCCGATCGGTCCCGGAACTTCCGCCACGGACAGGAGGTTCGGGCGGGCCTCCTGGCCCTCGAGCCGGAAGAACGCCTCCAGACCCGCGTAGAGCCGTGCCCAGGCCGCTTCGGGCGCCCTGGCGGGGACCGTCCGCCACTCCCCGTGCGCGCCCTCGCCGTCTCCCGCCGCCCAGAGGAGGAGCCCCCGCTCGATCCGGAGCTCGTGCCGGTCGGGCGCGAGGGAGAGCGCGTTGCGCAGGAGCTCCGAGGCCCGGCCCGGGTCGGACCCCCGGATCGCCCGGGCCCGTGCCACGAGGCCGTCGCTCTCGGACCGGTCCCCGGACGGCCCGACGAGGGGCGCGTCGCGCCCCGGGACGCGAGAGGCGAGCCCGCCCGACGCGACCGCGGCCGCGAGGATCGCCGCGCCGACGAGCAGGCCCAGGGCGGCGGCGCGCGGGCGGAGGAGGCGCGCTCCCGCCGCCGGCTTGTCGCCTCGGAGGATCCGCTCCAGGTCGTCCCGGATCCCCGACGCGGCCCGGTAGCGGCCGACAGGATCCTTGGCGAGGCAGGCCCGTACGACCCCTTCCAGGCCCGCGGGGAGGTCCTCCCGGCGCCCCCGGAGCCGGGGGGGCTCGGCGGCGAGCACCTGGCCGATGACCGCAGCGGGAGTCTCCGCATCGAACGGGGGTCGCCCCGCGAGCATCTCGTGGAGGACGCAGCCGAGGCTCCAGATGTCGGTGGCGGGAGCGAGGGAGGCGACTTCGCCGCGGGCCTGCTCAGGGGACATGTAGGCGGGGGTGCCGAGGGCCTCGCCCGTCCTCGTGAGCCGGGACCCGGTCGCGGCGAGCTTCGCGAGGCCGAAGTCGGCGAGGAAGCAGCCCACGGTCCTTGTTCCGCCATCCACCGGGGGGCCACCGTCGCCCGCGCTCGGGTTCCCCTCCGGCTCCGGACCGTGGACCGTGGACCGTGGACTGCCGGCGCTCACTTCGCCTCTCCCCCCGCCGGCGCGGAGCGCAGCCCCGCCAGGGCCTTCTCGACGGCCGCGCGGCGCGACCAGCCCTCCGGGGCCACCTCCAGGGCCTTCCCGTAGTCCGCGATCGCCCCGGCCAGGTCCCCCTGCCACTTCCGGGCCGCGGCGCGGTTGCTCCAGGCCTCGGGGAACCTCGGGTCCAGGACCAGGGCTCGACCGTAGTCCTCGATCGCCCCGTCCACGTCGCCCTGGGCCGATCGCACGACGCCGCGGTTGAGCCAGCCGCGGGCGTAGCCCGGGTCGGCCTCCACGGCCCTGCGGTGGTCCTCCAGCGCCCCGGCCCGGTCCCCCAGTTCCATCTTCACGATCCCCCGATTGCTCCAGGCCTTCGCGTGCCGGGGATCGCACTCGATGGCTTTCGTGTAGTCCTCCATCGCGCCGCGGACCTCCCCCAGGGCCTTGCGGGCGGCGCCGCGGTCGTTCCAGGCGTCGGCGTAGGCCGGGCGGATCCCGAGGGCCTTCTCGAAGTCGGCGATCGCGCCCGTGAGGTCGCCCAGTCGCTTCCGGAGGAGTCCGCGCTCGTACCAGGCCTCCGCGCACTTCGCGTCGAGCTCCAGCGCCCTCCCGAAGTCCGCGAGCGCCCCCGCGTGGTCGCCGCGGTCCCCGCGCACGAGGGCCCGGTTGCTCCAGGCCACAGCGCCTCGCGGGTCCAGCTCGATCGCCCGATCGAAGTCGGAGAGGGCGGCGGCGTGGTCGCCGCGGGCAGCGAGCACGGCCCCGCGGTTGATCCGGGCCGTCGGGTCGCGCGGATCGAGCTCGATCGCTCGGCTGTAGTCCCCCATCGCCCCGGCGACGTCGCCGAGCCGGTCCCTCGCGTGCCCTCTCTCGAACCAGGCCAGCGCGAGCCCGGGACAGAGGGCGATCGCCGCGGAGAAGTCGCGGATGGCGGCCTCCTGATCGGCGCGTCGCCCCTGGCCCTCGTGGTGGCGCAGGAGCCCCCGGATGAGGAGTGCGGCGGGCTCGTCCCCGGCCGCCTGGGCCTCCCTCTCCCCTTCCGGCCAGTCCTTCCTCGAGTAGGCGAGGATCGCCCGCGCGAGCGAAGTCCTCCAGCCGGACTCGCCCGCGGAGGCGGCTTCGAGATCCTCCCAGGGATCGGGCATCCGGCCGCCCGGGACCTGCCTCCCGACCCAGCGTGCGAGCCCCCGGCCGACGCGGGCGTCGAGGCGCCCGGGGGCCGCCTCCAGCACGCGTCCGTACTCGGCGTCCGCCTCGCGCCAGCGCCCCGCTTCGCGCAGGCACTCGGCCCGCTCGAGGACGAGGTCCGGGGCCGCCGACGAGGACTCGGTGAGGCGCCGGAGCAGATCGGCCGCGCCGGCCGGATCGGCACGGCGGAGCACCCGGGCCCGGGAGACAAGGACATCGGCCTCGGGTCGTTCCGGGGCGCCCGCGGCGGGCGGTCGCGAAGCCGGCTCGTGGGGCCAGGCGACGGCCGCCGCGGCGGTCCCCGCCGCGAGCAGGATTGCGCCGGCGGCCGCCATCCGCCGCCGCGACCCGGGAAGCCGGGCCCTCTGCCGCTCCCCGCGGAGCACGCGATCGAGATCCTCCCGAAGCCCGGCGGCGTCGGGATACCTCTCCGGTGATCGCTTGGAGAGACAGACGCGGAGCAACCGCTCGAGCGGCGCCGGGGCGTCGCCCCGGACCTTCCGGAGCCGGGGAGGCTCGAGCGCGAGGATCCTCCCGATGACCGCCGCGGTCGTGTCGCCCCCGAACGGCGCGCGCCCGGCCGCGATCTCGTAGAGGACGCAGCCGAGGCTCCAGACGTCGGTCGCCGGCGTGAGCGCGGAGACCTCACCGCGCGCCTGCTCGGGAGACATGTAGGCCGGCGTGCCCAGCGCCTCGCCGGTGCGGGTGAGGCGGCTCCCGGTCGCGACGGTCTTCGCGAGGCCGAAGTCCGTCAGGAACGCGCGGCCGCTTCCTGGCTCCTGGCTCGCGGCTCCGGGTCGCGGGTGCGCGGACATGGATCGTGCCCCCCTATCTCACTTGGGCCCGTCGGCGCCCCCGACCGCCCTCCGGCACTCCTCGATCGCGACCTTGAGCGAGGGCCGCAGGGAGGCGTTCTGTCGGATCGCCTCCTCGAAGTCGGCGAGCGCCGCGCGCCACTCGCCGGCCGCGGGCTCGCCCCGGGCGGCGAGGGCCTGCGCCCGCTCGCGGTGGGCGAGCCCACGGTGGCGCCACGCCGTCGCGAAGGCGGGGTTCACCGCGACGGACCGCGAGAGGTCCTCGATCGCCGCGGCCAGGGTGGGGAGCGTGTCCTCCCCCGAGGCTCGCAACAGGCCCGCCAGGTTCAGCCGGGAGTTCCCGCGGTACATCCACGGCTCGTCGCGCCCGGGGTTGCGGGAGATCGCCTCGCCCTGGTCCGCGATCGCGGCCTCGACGAGGGGGCGCGCCTCGGGGTCGCCCTTCTTGCGCGCCTTCCACTGCGACCAGTACATCCGGGCGTTCCCCCGACGGAGCCACAGCTCGTCCCGGGCCGGGGCCCGTGCGATCGCCTCGTCGAAGTCGGCGATCGCCGGCCCGTAGAAGGGACCCGGGTCCCGTCCCCTGGAGAACTCGCCGTAGCCCGCGCTCATCCGCGCCACCCCCCGCCCGAGCCAGCCGTCCACGCGCTTCGCGTCGAGGCGGATGGCCTCCGTCAGGTGGTCCACGGCCGCCTGGTAGAGCGGGGCCGGGTCCTTCCTGTGGTCGCGGCGCCAGTTCGCCCAGTGGACGTGCAGGTTGCCCGTCCTCTGCCAGACCTCGTAACGCCCCGGGTTCTTCCGGAGCGCCTCCGCGAGGTCCGCGACGCCCGCCTCGTAGAGCGCGTCGGGGTCCTCCCCGCGGATGTGCCGGTAGAGGGCCCAGGAGCACCGGGCGTTCGCGCGACCGAGCCAGGTGTCGTCGCGCGCATCGTTCCGGGCGAGCGCCTCGCCGTAGTCGGCGATCGCCGCCTCGAAGAGGGCCGACGGGTCGCGGCCGTGGCTCCCCGTGTAGGCCGCCCAGAGGACGCGAGCCGCGCCGCGGGCCGCCCAGGCGTCGTCCCGGCCCGGCGCCGCGGCGATCGCCGCCCCGAGGTCCTCGACGGCCTCCTGGTAGAGCGGTTCCGGGTCCTGCCCACGCCACTCCTTCTGGAAGGCCCAGGCCGCGCGCACGCCGCCGCGGCCGACGAGGCTCTCGACTCGGAGCGGGTCCCGCGCGAGCGCCTCGCCGTAGTCCTCGACGGCGGCCTCGAAGAGGGGCCCCGAGTCCTCGCCGCGCCCCGACCGCTCCCTCGCCCACCGCTCCCGGACCCGCGCCCGGCCCTCGAGGTGGGGGAGGTAGCCCTGGTCGCGGCGGGAGCCGGCCGTGGACCACCGCACCGCCTCCTCGTGGCGGCCCTCCTCCTCCTCGAGGCTGGCGAGCGCCTCGTACGCCTCCTCGAGGTCGGGCGCCGACTGCACGGCCGCCTCGAGGTGCCTTCGGGCCTCGGCCGGATCGGCGGCTATCCAGGCGCGCAGCCCGCGGGCGCACGCGAGGCTTCCGGGCGAGACGGCGCTTCGCCGGGCCTCGAGATCCCGGAGGTCCGCCTCGAGCTTCGCCGTGAGTTCCCGCGCCTTCGGGTCCCCGGCCGCGAGCGCGCGTCTCGAGGGCCTCTCGGCCGCCGCCCCCGGCCGCACGCGGCCGCCGCCCTCCTCGGCGAGCCGCGCCCCCTCGACCCGAAGGGCGTCCTCGAGCAGCGCGTCGGCGCGCTTGCGGACGAGCCTCGCGACGAGGACGACCCGCTCGTAGAGGGCGGGGCCGTAGCCCGCCTCCTTCGCGAGGGCCCGCTCCTGCTCGGCGAGGGCCTCCTCGTCGCGCATGAGGGCCCGCAGCATCCGGCCGTGGCGGTAGTGCGGCTCGGGGGAATCCGGCATGGACCGCATCGCCTCCCGGCAGGTTCTCTCCACCCGCTCGGCGTACTTCCGCATCCCGGGAAGGTCCCCGGCCCTCCGGAGGGCGAGCGCCGCCTCGAGCGCGCCCTCGCTCGCCTCGCGCAGCCGCAGGGTCGCCGACGCCCTCGCCTCCTCGGCCTCACGCTCGGCGACGCCGAGCCGGGGGAGGAGGACCGCGGCCCCGGCGCCGAGGACGGCGGCCGCGACGAGGGCGACGACGAAGGCGGCCTTCCTCCGGGCCACGTGCCGGCGGATCCGGTAGAAGGCGCTCGCAGGCCGCGCAAGGATCGGCTCGCCCCGCACGAACCGGCCGAGGTCGTCGGCGAGCGCCTCGGCGGTCGGGTAGCGGCGCGCGGGGTCGCGCTCGAGGCAGCGGAGCACGATCGTCTCGAGGTCGCGCGGAACCTGGGGGGCCTTCGCCCGCAGGGGGGGGGCCTCCCGGGTCGCGACCTGGGTGAGGACCGCCACCGGGGTGGAGCCCCCGAACGGCCGCTCGCCGGCGAGGCACTCGTAGAGGACGATCCCGCACGCCCAGATGTCCGCCCGCGCGTCCACGCCCCCGGGCCGCGCCTCGAGCTGCTCCGGCGACATGTAGTGGGGGGTCCCGACCGCCGCCCCCGACTGCGAGAGAGCCGCGCCCCCCTCGACCTCGCGCGCGAGCCCGAAGTCGGCGAGGTGGGGGACCCCGCCCTTGTCGAGGAGGATGTTCCCCGGCTTCACGTCCCGGTGGATGACGCCCTGGGCGTGCGCGTGGGCGAGGGCGCGAGCGACCGCCTCCACGATCCGCGCCGCCCGGTCGGGGGGCAGGGCCTCGCGGTCGAGGAGGTCGGCGAGGCTCTCCCCGTCTATCAGGTCCATCACGAGGTACGCCGCGCCCGCGTCGGCCGGCCCGCCGGAGGCCTCGGCCACCCCTGCCGCGTGGACCGAGACGATCCCGGGATGCCGCAGTCGCGCCGCCACGCGTCCCTCGCGGAGGAACCGCTCCCGGTACTCCGGATGCGAGCCGGCCGGGAGGACCTTCAGCGCGACGATCCGCCCGAGGGCCGGATCGCCGGCGCGGTAGACGACGCCCATCCCTCCGCGGCCGAGCTCGCCCAGGACCTCGTAGGGGCCGATCTTCACCCGGTGCAGAGTCTACCTGGGCTGAGTGCCGCAAGGCCGTCTGCACGATCTCGAACGCGGCACTGCATGAGGTACTTGAGAGCCCGCGGCTATCTTCCGATAATGATAAAGGAGGTGCAGGGCGGGGCTGGGTTTTGGACGCCCAGCCGGCTAGTTGCCCGAAGACAGCGGTAGAATGGGACTCTCGCCGCTGTGCTCCCTCAGGCTTCTAGCCTCGCCCTGTACCTCCCTCTTTTCCGGGCTGGGGTTCGTATCTCCCGTCGACCTTCCTAACTAGACCCTTCCTGACCAAGTACCCGATCGCGTTGTAGATCGAGACTCTCTCCTTGCGGCGACTCGCCGGCCCGTTCGCCCCCAGCAGCTCTCGGATTATCTCCTTGGGGCGTCGGGGCGCGTTGGCGGACTGGAGATTGGCGAGAATCCTCGCCGACCAGGGACGGGAGCTGGTGCTCGGAGCCTGTGAGACGTTGGCGCTCGCCGAGGAGACGTTCCCGCCCAGGATCTCCTCCAATCCGCCCAGGAAACTACGGATTTCGGAGGTCGCGCCCTCCAGCTTCTTGAGCGCTTTCTGCGCGTCAGCGAGCGATCTCAGATTCTTTCCCACGGGAAGAAGAAGTCTGCCAGACGCCGGTCAGTGACGCAAGCAGAATCCTGCTGCGACCCGAGCGGACCCGCGCCAGAAGTGCCGGGCCCGCCCACGCGGACCTCGACGCGCTAGGGCCTGAGGTGCCTCACCAGGAACTCCCCGATCCGCTTCCATGCCCTCACCTGGTTGCCCGTCTTCGTGAAGCCGTGGCCCTCGTCGTCGTAGACGTCGTACTCGACGGTGACGCCCCGCGAGCGCAGGCGCTCGACGAACTGGTCCGACTCGGCCTTGGCGACCCGCGGGTCGTTCGCGCCCTGGACGATGAGGATCGGGCACCGGAGCCGGTCGGCGTAGGTGATGGGGGAGCGCTCCATCAGGAAGTCGCGGTCCTGCTCGGGGTCGCCGACCCAGTCCTTCATGAAGCGCCGCCAGGCGGGCGGGACCGACTTCAGGAACGTCAGGAGGTTCGAGGGACCGACCACGTCCACGGCGCAGGCCCAGTACTCGGGGAGCCGCGTCGCGCAGGAGAGCGTCGCGAACCCGCCGTAGGAGCCGCCGAAGACCCCGAGCCGGGCCGGGTCCACCCAGGGGGTCCGCCGCAGGAACTCCCCGCACGCCGCGAAGTCCCGGAGGTCGCCCCCGCCCCAGTCGCGGTGGATGAGCCGGCGGTAGCTCTTGCCGAACCCGGTCGAGCCGCGGACGTTCGGCGCGAGGATCGCGATCCCGAGGTGCAGGAGCCACTGGTAGAGGGGGTAGTAGATCGGCCGCTCCTGCGCCTCGGGCCCGCCGTGGATCGAGAGGAGCGCGGGGCACTTCGCCGAGGGCGCCGCGCCCGGCGGCTTGTAGAGCCACGCCGGGACGTCGCGGCCGTCGTGCGAGGGGATCCGGACGGCTTCGGGGGCCACGAGGTCGGGTGGGACGAATCCCGGCAGCAGCGACGCCGCCAACCGCCTCGGCGCGGAGGCTCCCACGGGGAGGACGTGCGGCGTGTTCGGCTGAGTCGCTGCGTTCACGCGGAAGGCCAAGCTCTTCCCCGCCGGGTCCCAGGCCAAGTCGGCGACGGCGCCGAGGGGGACCTCGGGTGCGGCGAGGTCCCTCCCCGCCCGCAGGTCCCGGATCCGGAGCCGGCTCGCCCCGTCCACGTTGACGACGACCGCGAGGAGGGCGCCGTCGTGCGAGAGGGCCGCGTCCTCGATGTCGTGCTCGGGAGTCTCGACCCATTCGAGGGCACCCGAGGCGACGTCCAGCCACGCGAGGCCCACGAACTCGCGGTCGCGGTCCGTGACGACGAGCACCCGCCGACCGTCGGCCGAGAACCCGACCGGGGCCACCTGGACGTTCCCCGGCCACGGCGTCAGGTGCCTCGCCTCCCGCGTCCGCACGTCGAGAAGCTCCAGCTCCGTGTCGTCGCTCGCGCTCGGGTAGAGGACGAGGAGCCCGCGGCCGTCCGGGGTCCAGCGCATCACGTGGTTGAAGCGGCCGTCCTCGAGGAGGCGCGTCGTCTCGCCGGAGGCCATGTCGCGCACGAAGACGTCGAAGTCCTCGGGCTTCCTCCCGTTCGAGGAGAAGGCGATCGCGCGCCCGTCCGGGGACCAGGCTTCGGACGAGAGGATGTGCTTCACCTTGGGGGTGTTCGTGAGCGCCTCGGGCCACTCGTCAGGGCCGCGCAGGAGGTAGAGCTGGAAGTCCTCGGTCCCGTGCCGGTCGGCCGCGATCACGGTCTCGTCGCGCCGCGGGTTCCACGCGATCGCCCGCGCCGCCTCCTCCTCGAACATCGTGCGCTGGATCGGGGGGCTTCCGTCGAGCCGCATCCGCCAGACGTTCCATTGGCCGGAGATGTCCGCCGTGAAGGCGATCTCCGATCCGTCGGGGGAGAACGAGATCTCGAGGAACCGACGGACGGCGAGGTAGCGGTCGAGGGGGCGGGGCGCCGGGGATGTCATGGAGGCGGAAGGATAGCAGGAGCCGGCCCGCCTTTCGCCCTCCCGACGCGGCGTCTCACGGGGCGGACCGGGCGGAGGACTCCCCCGGCGTGATCGCGGCCTCCCGGAGGGCCCGTCCGTGGAGGATCAGGGTGAGGCCTGGGCACACCGCGCCGAGGACGAAGGGGGACATGAACAGGGCCCACCAGAGGCCGCTGTCGCGGGCCGCCTCCGGGACGAGAGCCCGATCGAGGAGACGGGCCTCCGCGAGGAGGTCGAGCCCGGCCCCCACGAGTGGGAGCGAGCCGAAGAGCCCGCCGAGGGCCATGAGACGAAGCCCCCCCGCGATCCGCGCGGCCTCGCCCGCGAGGCCCTTGTAGATCGCGTGCCGTCCCACCGCCACGAGACTCGTCCCCACCGTGACGGCGGCGAGGGCCGCGATGAGCGGGAGATCCACCAGCCCCTTCTCGATCAGGACCACGGTGAGCGCGACCGGCCCCATCAGGTTGCCGAGGAGGAGCACGAGGACAGCGAGCTTCCCGCACCCCTCTGCCCATTCGCGAGCGGTCCGGACCATCTCCTGCGGGAGGCCCGACGAGACGTCGGCGGGGAGCCGGGACTCCGGGGCGGCCGGGAGCGCGTGGAGGAGCCTCCGGTAGCGCTTCCAGGAAGCGCCGTGGCCCGCCCCGATCGTGAGGTAGACGAGCGCGACCACGGCCGCGAGCCGCACGTGGAACCGGGGCCAGCCCGCGGCAGCCCCGGCCGTGTCGAGAGCGAGAAGGAGCGGGGGGAGGGCCCCGATCCCCGCGCCGACCGCTCCCAGCAGGAGCCCGCGGGCGACGAGCCCCCCGGAGCGCGCCTCCCCGCGCAGCGCCGCCGCCCGGGCCGGCTCCAGGCCGATCCCCGCGGAACCCCCGGCCACCCCGAAGTGGATCCGCAGGGAGGCCCACAGGAGATTCGCCACGATCGCGAGCGTCGCGACCGCAGGGATCACGATCGTCGCGGCCAGCGGCGGGCCGCCGGCCCACAGCGCGCGACAGAGGGTGGCCGTCGCGAGCGGCGTGACGTAGAGGGAGAGGAACGCGAGCAGCAGGCTCGCCCCGGCGCACGACCTCGCCGCCTGCAGGGCCTCGACCGCCCGGGGGTCCGGGGCCTCTGCGGTCATGGCCGGACGAGGATCTCGCGGATCAGATCCGGCTCGGCGTTCCCTCCGGAGAGGACCGCGACCACGGGCCGGGCGCCCTCGGGGCGGATCTTCCCCGCCAGCAGCGCCGCGACGGCGGCGGCCCCCGAGGGCTCGACGACGAGCCGCGCGCGGGTGAGGAGGAAGCGCATCGCGTCGACGATCTCGGCGTCGGTCACTCGGATCCCCCGGACGCCGTGGGCCGTCGCCGCCGCGAAGGGGACCGCGCCGGGCGAGAGGGGACGCAGCCCGTCGGCGATTGTGTCGGTCCGCTCGAGACGGACGACCCGGCCCGCCTCGAGAGAGCGGCAGAGGCCGTCGGCGCCTTCGGGCTCGACGGCGATGACGCGCGCCTCCGGCGCGCGTGCCGCAACCGCGCACGCGATCCCGCCGCAGAGCCCGCCGCCGCCCACAGGGACGCAGACCGTCCCGACCTGCGGGCAGTCCTCGACGATCTCGAGCCCGACCGTCCCCTGGCCGGCGAGGATCGCCGGGTCGTCGAACGGCGGGACCATCGCGGCGCCCTCGCGCGCGACGATCTCCTCAGCGAACGCGCGGCGGTGCTCGGACGTGGTACCCGCGAGGAAGACCCGGGCACCGTACGATTCGACCGCCGCGCGTTTGCTAGGCCGGACATCTTCGGGC
Source organism: Planctomycetales bacterium (assembly GCA_022614695.1). Taxonomy (GTDB): domain Bacteria; phylum Planctomycetota; class JAKEIC01; order JAKEIC01; family JAKEIC01; genus JAKEIC01. The sequence continues at coordinate 12,282 of JAKEIC010000033.1, forward strand.
ATCACGCACGTGGCGGGGACCTTCAGCAGCCGGGCGGCGAGCGCGACCCCCTGCGCGTGATTCCCGGACGAATAGGTGACGAGCCCGCGCCTACGGTCCGCCTCGGCGATCGAACACGCCTTGTTGTAGGCACCGCGGAGCTTGAATGACCCGGCGCGCTGGAGGTTCTCGCACTTGAGGAAGACGGGCGCGCCGACGCGCTCCGAAAGGAGCCGCGAGGAGAGGAGCGGAGTCCGGTGCGCGACCCCGCGGAGCCGCTCGGCGGCGGCGAGGATCTCCGTGAGACCGGGGATCCGATTCGGCGTCACGGAGCGGATGCTACCGCCGTCGGCGCTCCCCGTCAGCGCTTCGCCGCCGCTTCGGGCCCGCGACTCCGCTCCTCGCACTCGGCGAGCTGCCGGCGGAACTCCTCGGCGCGGGGATCGCCGGGGGCGCGCCGGAGGAAGTCCCGGTACGCCGACGCCGCGGCCGGGAGGTCGCCCATCCTCCGGAGGGCGATGGCGCGGTTCGCGAGGGCGTCCGTGTAGTCCGGGTGGAGGCGGAGGACGGCGTCGAAGTCCGCCACCGCCCCAGCGAAGTCCCCGAGCTCCGCCCGCGTGGCGGCCCGATTGTTCAAGGCCTCGGGCGTGTCGGGGCGGGCCCGCAGGGCCGCCCCGTAGTCCTCCACCGCCCCGGCGAGGTCCCCGAGGTCCCGGCGCGCGTTGCCACGCCCGACCCATGCCGAGGCGTCGTCCGGTCGGAGGCGGAGGGCGGCGTCGTAGTCTTCGAATGATCCGCCGGGATCGCGGAGTCCCCGCTTCGCGATCCCCCGGTTGATGAGGGCGTCCACCAGGTCGGGCCGTATCCGCAGCGCGGCGTCGAAGTCCTCGACTGCGGCCCGGGCGTCTCCGAGGCGCAGCCTCGCGAGCCCACGGTTGAGCAGCGCCCCCGTGTGTTCCGGCCGGAATCGGAGCACGGCGCCGTAGTCCTCGAGGGCCCGCGGGAGGTCTCCCAGGCACTGCCGCGCGACGCCCCGGTTGAAGAGGGCCTCCGGGAGCTCGGGGCGGATCCGGAGCGCGGCCTCGGAGTCGGCGAGCATGCCGGCGAAGTCTCCGGACTCCTGGCGTGCCGCGGCGCAGTTGCTGAACGCCCACGCGAAGGCGATGCCCCGCTCGAGCGCCTCGCGGTACTCCCGGATGGCCGCGGTGTCGTCGCCCCTGGGATCCACGCTCTCGACGTAACCCCGGAGCAGCGCGGCTTCCCACCCCGGCTCGCCCCGGAGCTGGTCCCGGGCCTCCAACCACCGCTGCCCCACCGCCGCGACAGCCGCCCGCGCGAGCCGCCCCTCGCGCCCTCCCCCGCTCGCGGCGGCCTCGAGATCGGGGACGACCCCGGGATCGGGGCGCTGCGCGTCGCGCGAGCGGAATAGCCCCTCCAGGCCCCGGTAGAGGAGCGCCGCGGGCTCCTCCGGAGATCCGGCGCCCACGCGAGCCCACTCCTCGCGGGCCGCTTGCCAGTTCCCGAGTGCCCACAGCACGAGTCCGTGCTCGAGCCTCCAGGCGCTCCGCTCGGGCTCCAAGGAGAGAGCGCGGCGGAGCAACCCGGCCGCCTCGGTCACGTCGGCGACCCGGAGCATCCGGGCCCGCGCCGCGAGTCGCTCGGCCTCGGGAAGGGCGGTCTCCGGGACCGGGTCCCCCGATCCGACCGGCGCCGGCCGTCCCAGCGCCAGGCCCCCCGTTCCGGCCGCGGCCAGGAGCAGGGCCGCGAGGGCCAGCCGGCGCCGGCGGTCGGGCCGTCGCGCCCGGGGCCGGTCGCCCCGGAGGACCCGGACCAGGTCCTCCTGCAGGGCCCCGGCGTCCGCGTAGCGAGACCGCGGGTCCTTGGCGAGCGCCGCCCGGATCAGGAGGGCGATCCCCCGGGGCACCTCGGGACGGAATCGTCGGATCGGCGCAGGCCTCGCGACGAGGGCCTGCGCGATCACCGCCGCCGGGCTCTCCCCCTCGAACGGCGGCCGCCCCGCGAGCATCTCGTGGAGGACGCAGCCGAGGCTCCAGACGTCGGACGCCGGCGTGAGCGAGGAGAGCCCGCCCCGAGCGGAGCCGAAGGGCTCCCCGCGGGCCTGTGCGGGGGACATGTAGGCGGGAGTGCCCAGCGCCTGGCCGGTCCTCGTGAGCTTGCTGCCCGTGGCAGCGCACTTGGCAAGTCCGAAGTCGGTGAGGAATGTCCCGGTCGTTGCTCCCGCCGGGTGGGGAGTGGCGGGTCGCGGATCGGGAGGCGGTCTCATCCCCCCGCCATCCTCGCGAAGGCGGCGGCCCTAGCCTCGGCCCTCGGGTCGAGACCCAGTTCCCGCGCCCGGACGATCTCCTTCAGGGCCTCGACCCGCTTCCCGTCCGCGAGGAGCGCCTCGGCGAGGGCGAGGCGGTTCTCGGCGAATCCGGGAGCGATCCGGACCGCCTCGCGGAGGTGGCGGAGCCCCGCGTCGAGGTCGCCCCCGACCAGGTCGGGCGCCCGCAGGTAGTAGAGCCCGAGCAGCCGGTGGCTGCCCGCGTGCTCGTAGGTCGGGTCGAGCGCCACGACCGACTCCCCCTCCTCGGCGATGCGCATCGGCACGACCTCGAGCGTGGTCGACTCGGCGACGAGACCGAACGCGACGGCGCGTGCGAACCGCCCCTCGACGCCGCCCGGCCGGAGCTCAACGGCCCGCTCGGCGTAGGCCCTCGCCTCTCGCGCCAGCTCGGCCCGGAGGTCGCTCACGCCGGGGTGGGCGGCGTAGACGGCCGCCGCCGCGCCCGAGGCGCGCCAGAGGGCTTCGTAGTCCTGCACCCCGCCCTGGACGAGCCGACGCCACGCGGCGAGCGCCTCGACGGCGCCGGCCGGTCCGGCCGCCTGGTGGGTGAGGGCCTCCTCGCGGAGGCGCCCCGCGGCCTCCGCCCCGAGGTGCGACGTCACC
>JAKEIC010000034.1 GCA_022614695.1 Planctomycetales bacterium
CTCCTCGAGGCCTACCCGGAACTGGAAGACGACGCCCCGGGCGAGGAGCCCTGGAGCGACCCCTGGCGCAGCCGCGGCCTCGTGACCTGGGGCATCTGCCCGCCGATCGGCGAGGAGCCCGCTCCCGATCCCCTCGCCGCGTCGCCGCGTCCCCGCGTCGCCGTGTCGAGTCTCTCTGACTTGTCTTCTCTCTCCCCGACGGACGCGGCCGGGATCGCCGCCGCGGCCGCCCGCGCGTACCACTCCTCCTTCTCCGACGAGGTCGAGGCCCTCGCGACCTGGGAGAGCCTCGCCCGCGACCGCGACGGCTCCGAGGACCAGGAAATCCTCCTCGACTGCCAGGCCTTCCTCGGCCTCTCCACCCGGTGCTGGCTCGACCGCACGCAGCTCGGCGCCCGGCTCCGGGAGCTTCCTCTCCTGGCCGAGGCCTTCCACGAGGGGCGGGTGAGCTACGGGAAGGCGCGCTCCATCGCCCGGGCCGCGCGCCCCGAGGACGACGCCCTCTGGACCGAGATCGGCGTGACGTGCGACCAGGACGCGGTGGAGGCCTTCGCGGCCGCCGCGGGGACGAAGCACGGGCGCCGGTGTGCACGCGGAGGACGCCCGAAGCCGGTCCCCCGGGGGAAGCTCCCCCTCCGTCCCCTCGGGGGGAAGGTCACCGTCCAGGTGCGGCTCCGGCTCAAGGGCGAGGACGCCGCCCGGTTCCGCGCCGTCCGGGCCGTCCTCGACCGGGCCGCCGGATGTCCCCTAGCGATTGCGGACGTCCTGTCCGCGATCGCCGGTTGGTACCTACGCGTCGTCGAGAAGCGCGGCCACCACACCGTCATCTACCACCGCTCCCCCGAGACCCAGGGGGCACGTCACCCGCGGGACCTCATGGCCGAGGAGCTGGTCTGGGCCGGGAGGGTGGCGGGCGCGCGGCTCCGGATGGCGTTCGGGAGGCTCGGGGAAATCCCGGTGCAAGCCCCCACCGAGGACAGGAACTGGAAAGTCACCCCCGGCTCCCGGTACGTCCCCGTCGAGATCGAGGAGGGAGTCCGCTGGGGGGACGGCGAGCGCTGCATCGTCCCGGGCTGCGGGAACGACCGTGTCGTCCAGCACGATCACGGGACCCCGATCGCCGAGGGCGGCTTCGCGGACATCCAGCTGGACCACCGGCTCTGCGGCCCCTGCAACCGGGCGAAGCACGCGGGCCTCCTGAAGCTCATCCACGGTCCCTACGCGACGGTGATGGTCGTGGACAGGCTGGGGCGGCCGTTCGGGTCGGTGACGCTCGGGACCGAGTGGGACGCCGCGGTCCGGGCGAGGATCGAGGCGGAGGTGGCCTCGGAACTGGAGAGGTGCGAGCACCTCTCGGCCTACCTCTCCTGGAACGCCGACCCGCTCAGGCAATTCGGCTCACTCAACCTCACGGCGGAGCCGGAACTGGAAGAGCTGGAGAGGCTCCGGGTCCGTGAGGCCGTCCCGGGGGGATGAGGCCGACGTTCCGGCTCGCGCCGCACACGGGTATCATCGCGGGACCGCACGCGAGAGCGGCACCGTGCCCCCCGAACGGCTCATCCTCTACTGCGAGACCTGCCACTCGAAGTTCGACGTGGGGAGCGTCCCGCCCGGGAGCAAGTTCCACTGCCGGCAGTGCGGGGCGCTCATCGAGATCCCAGAGGACGCGCCCGAGCTGCCGCTCGCCGCGATCGCCGCCGAGGGGCCCCCCGGGGACCCTTTCCCGACGCCGCCGCGGCCGCCCAAGGCTCTGGAGCCGGCCGAGGCCCCCGTCGTCCTCCCGCCGGAGGCGTCGGCCCCGTCGCCGGTCCCGCCGCCCGCACCCGCCCCGGCGGCGAGACAGCCCGCCGCGCCCGGCGGGCTCGGGTGCCTCCTCCTCCTCGGGCTCGCGGCCCTCTCGGTCCCGCTCTCCGCGATCGGGCTCCTCCTCTGGACCGACGGGCGCCTCTCGGTCGAGCGCGCGGCGGCGGCGGAGCGGGAGCGCGCTCTCGCCGCCCGCGTCGCGGCGCTCGAGTCGGCGGCGGCGGCTCTCCGATCGGAGGTCGCACGGGCGGCCGAGTCGGCGGGCGGCGCGGCGAACGCCGCGGCCGACGCCGGCGCCGCGGCCTCGGAGGGTCGCGAAGCCGCCGCCGCGGCCGCTCGCTCCGGCGCGACCGCTTACGCGCGCGAGGCGAAGGCCGCCGCGGCTCGCGTCCTCCCGGCCCTGGTCCACATCCGGGCGCCGGCCGCCGCCTGGTCCGCGGCCGCCTTCCAGAGGGGCGAGGCCCAGGGGTCGGGCTTCCTCTTCAGGGACGAGGGCTACGTCCTCACGAACTACCACGTCGTGCGGCGTGCGCGCGAGGTCGGGTGCGAGTTCGCCGGGGGGACGCGGGTCCGGGGGACCGTCGTGGGCGTGGACGCCCCGACCGACCTCGCCGTCGTCCGCATCGGGGAGAAGGACCTCCCCGCCACGGCGCGTCCCGCGCCGATCGGCGACCCCGAGAAGCTCGAGGCCGGCGACTTCGTCATCGCGCTCGGCGCCCCGGCCGGCATGAGCGAGACGCTCACCGCGGGCATCGTCTCGCACCCGCGCCGCTACCTCCCGGGGATCGGCTTCGAGTGGAGCGGGCTCCGCACGGGGTTCCTGAACCTCTGGATCCAGACGGACGCCCCGATCAACCGGGGGAACTCCGGCGGGCCGCTCGTGAACGTGGCGGGCGAGGTCGTCGGCGTGAACAGCCGGGAGGCGGCCGGCGTGGACGGGATCGGCTACGCGATCCCGATCGGGTTCGCGCGGGAGATCGCGACGAAGTTGATCGAGTCGGGCCGCGTGGCCCGCTCCTTCCTCGGGGCCGACTTCGGTCTCGACGACGGGGGGCGCGTCGTGGTGCGGATGGTGATGCCCTCGACCCCGGCCGAGGAGGCCGGGATCCGCACGGGTGACGTGCTCGAGCAGCTGGCCGGGGACCCGGTCTCGATCGCGAAGCCCGAGGAGATCCCCGCCTTCTTCGGGCGGCTCGCGTCGGCGGCTGCGGACCAGCCTCTCGCGATGAGGCTCGCCCGCGGGAGCGAGAGCCTCGACGTGCTCGCCGTCCCGCGCGAGGCCGAGCCCTACGACGGCCAGTTCGTCGCGCTCGCCGACGTGGGGCTCACGCTCCGCGTGATCACGAAGTCCTACGCCGAGGCGGCGAAGCCCCCGGCGCGCCGGGGCGTGAGCGTCGTCGCGGTCGCCCCTCAGAGCCGGGCCCAACGGGCGGGCCTCGCACCGGGGGAGGTCATCGTCCGGGCCGGGACGCGCGACGTCGCCGACGCCGAGGACCTCCTCACCGCCTTCGCGGTCGCCCGCCAGACGGCCCGGTGGGGGGCTCGCGTGGCGCTGACGGTCCGCCGCGGGGGCGGCGACGACCGCGAGATCGAGATGGAGGTGCCGGCCGCCGTTGAGGAGGGGCGGTGAAGTTCACCAAGATCCACGGCCTCGGGAACGACTACCTCTTCGTCGAGGCCCTCGAGCGCGAGCCCCGGGACCCGGCCGGGCTCGCGCGGGCGATGAGCCACCGGCGGCTCGGCGCGGGGGCCGACGGGCTCATCCTCGTCTGCCGCTCCGCGATCGCCGACTTCCGCATGAGGATCTGGAACGCCGACGGCTCGGAGGCCGAGATGTGCGGGAACGGGCTCCGCGGGTTCGCGCAGTACGTCCACGAGCGCGGGCTCACGAAGAAGGAGACGCTCGCCGTCGAGACGGGGGCCGGGGTCCTCGAGGTGAAGCTCTTCCGCGAGGGCGGCCGCGTCTCGAAGGTCCGGGTGGACCTGGGGGAGCCCCGCCTCGAGCGGCGCCAGATCCCGATGGAGGGCCCGCCCGGACGCGTCGTCTCCGAGAAGCTCCGGGCCGACGGAGAGACCCTCGAGGTGACCGCCGTCTCGATGGGGAACCCCCACTGCGTCGTCTTCGTCCCCGACGTGGCGGCGGCGCCCGTCGAGAGCCTCGGCCCCCGGATCGAGCGGCACGCCGCCTTCCCCCGCCGCACGAACGTCGAGTTCGCGCAGCCCCTCTCGCGCGCCGAGGTGCGGCAGCGGACCTGGGAGCGCGGGGCGGGCGAGACGTGGGCCTGTGGGACCGGGGCGGCGGCCGTCTGCGTGGCGGGGGTCCTCACGAACCGGACCGACCGGGCGGTGAGGATCCACCTCGTGGGCGGCGACCTCGAGCTCGAGTGGAGCGCCGGAACGAACCACGTCCTCCTCACGGGCCCGACGGCCGAGGTCTACCGCGGCGAGTGGCCGGACCCGGACCGTTGACGCCCCCGGGGCCCGTCCCTAGCATCCCGCCCGTGAGTTTCCGCGGGCTCGCGCGGGTGCTGGCCGCCTCGACGCTCCTCGCGGGCGCCGGGGCGGGCTGCTCCCGGTCGGCCGCGGCGGGCGTGGGCGCCGAGGCGCCGTCGCTCGCCGGCGTGGACTGGTGGCCGGGCTTCGCGCTCGACCGGATGCCCACCACGTTCGGCGAGGCGCCGCTCCAGGGGCAGGTCGTCGTCCTCGAGTTCTTCGCGTCCTGGTGAAGGCCGTGCCGTGCGGCGGCGCCGCACCTCCGGGCCCTCCGCGAGGCGAACGAGAAGCGGGGGCTCGTCGTGCTCGCCGTCACCGAGGAGCCGATGGAGGCCGCCCGCCGCTTCGACGAGGAGACCGGGTGGGGCGTCCCGATCGCGGTGGATGGCCACGCGCGCCTGCGCGCCGCCTACGGCGTCCGGGCCTACCCGACGGTCGTGGTGGTCGGGCGCGACGGCCGCGTCGCGAGGCGCGGCGAGGGGGTGACGGCGGAGACCCTGGGATCCTGGGTCGGCGAGTTGCTGGGGGAATAGCCCGGGGGATCCACGGCGGAGGCTCGAGCCTCCGAGAGGGGAGGAGGAGGATGCGTCGGACCATCGGAGCGCGGGTTCCCGGAGTCTGGGTCCTGGCGGCGGCGACCGCGGCGTTCGCGGGATGCGGGGGCGGGGGAGGCCCCGGGGAAGTGGAGGGGGCGAGTCACGACGCCGCGTCCCGCTTCGCGAACGCGGGGCCGGGACGCGACGGGAAGGCCAAGGACTCCGGCCGTCCCGTCTCGCTCCGGATCCTCGAGCCCATGGAGGACCAGACCCTCCAGACGAACGAGGTCCGGGTCGTGTTCCGGATCGAGAACTACGAGCTCGACCAGGACCCGGCGACGAAGGCGGGGAACCACGTCCACTTCATCCTGGACAACGAGCCCTACATCCCGCACTACGACGAGGCGCCGTTCACGTTCCGGGACGTCCCGGAGGGGACCCACGTGATCCGCGCCTTCCCGAGCCGCCCGTGGCACGAGTCGTGGAAGAACCCCGAGGCCTTCGCCTGCGTCACCTTCCATGTGGGGAAGGCCTCCGCGACGAACCCGCTCGACATGCGGAAGCCGATGCTCACCTACAGCCGGCCGAAGGGGAACTACGAGGGGGCCGACGCCGAGCGGGTGCTGCTCGACTTCTGGGTCTCCAACTGCCAGCTCTCGGCGGGCGGCTTCCACGTCCGCTACGCGGTGGACGGGGGCGACCCGACATACCTCTACGAGTGGAGGCCGGTCTGGCTCGCGGGGCTCGGCAAAGGGAAGCACGTCGTCCGGCTCGAGCTCCTCGACGGGAGCGGGAACCCCGTCGGGAACGGCTGGAACCGGACGGAGCGCGAGATCACGCTGAAGTGACGCCGCCCGCCGTGAGCCGCTCGATCTCCTCGATCCGCTTCGGCGCGGCGGCGGTGAGGACCTCGGGGCCGTCGCCGGTCACGAGGACGTCGTCCTCGATCCGGACGCCGATCCCCTCGAACTCGGGCGGCGCCCCCTCGGTCCCCGGCCGCACGTAGATCCCGGGCTCGACCGTGAGGACCATCCCGGGCTCGAGTGGACGCCAGGCGCCCTCGGGGCGGTAGGCGCCCACGTCGTGGACGTCGAGGCCGAGCCAGTGGCTCGTCCGGTGCATGTAGTACTTCTTGTAGGACTCGTCCTTCACGATCGCCTCGGGCTCGCCGGAGAGGAGTCCGATGCGGACCATCCCCTCGACCAGCGCGCGGAGGGCCGTCTCGTGGACGCGGTCGAACGGGACGCCCGCGCGGCACTCGGCGATCGCGCGCTCTTGGGCCCCGAGCACGACCTCGTAGACCGCGCGCTGCGGGCGGGTGAACCGCCCCCCGACGGGGAAGGTCCGAGTCACGTCGGCCGTGTAGAAGTCCCACTCGGCCCCGGCGTCTATGAGGAGCAGGTCGCCCGGCTCGAGCCGCCGCCGGTTCGCCGTGTAGTGGAGCGTCGTCGCGTTCGGGCCCGAGCCCACGATGCTCGGGTAGCCGTTCCGGGGGGAGCCGGCCCTGCGGAAGCGGAGCTCGAGAAGCGCCTGCACGTCGTACTCGTGCATCCCCGGCCGCGCCTCGCGCATGGCGGCCGCGTGGGCCTCGGCGGTGACCGCCGCGGCGCGGCGGAGGGCGGCGACCTCCTCGGGCCGCTTCCGGAGCCGCATCTCGTGGAGGATCGGCTCGGGGTCGTGGATCTCCGTCGGAGGCCGGATCCCGGCGCGGGCCTTCCCGCGCAGCGCCGCAAGGGCGCGGAACACGGCGCGATCCGCCTCGTCGTCCCGGCCCACGGCATAGACGAGCCGCCGCGCGTTCGCGAGGCACGCGGGCAGCTCCTTTTCGAGGTCCGCGACCGGGAAGGCGGCGTCCGCGCCGAAGTGGGCGCGGGCCCCCTCGACCCCGGCCCGCTCGCCCGTCCAGGTCTCCTGCGCCGGGTCGCGAGGCCGGACGAAGAGCGTGAAGCGCTGGTCGGGGCTGTCCGGGCGGACCACGGCGACCGCCTCGGGCTCCTCGAACCCCGTCAGGTAGACGAGATCGCTCGAGCCCCGGAACTCATGGTCCACGTCCCCGTTCCGGCGCGCCTCGCGGGCCGTGAAGAAGACCCCGGCGCCGCCGGGTCCGAGGCGACGCCCCAACTCGTCCCGCCTCTCGCGGAAAACGGACGGCTCCACGACGGGCGGGGATGATAGGAACGGACCCCGAGCCCGGCAACTCCGGGAGGCCGCCCGCCCGGACCTACTTCGGGGTCAGGTTCGGGGTTTCCTTGGTGACGGGCGGCGGCAGGTCGGCCCCGCCCACCACCTCGACCACCGTCACCGAGAGCCGATACTGCTTTCCCGTTCCGACTTCGAGGGGCGAGACTTCGACCTCGAAACGCCCCCGGCGCGACCCGTTCGTGTTCGGCCGCGTCTTCCACTCGCCGGCCGCGAGATCGTCACCGTCCGGATCCGTGATCGTCACCTCGACAGGCATACGAGCGCTCCTTGCCGGCGGCTCCCGGCCGCCCCGTGCGACCCCCCGGCCGGCGGGGGGCTTTTACCACGAGCCGACGGGGCGTACAACACTCCTCTGCGGCGATGAGCCTCGACGATCGAGTCCTCGATCTCGCCATCCGCAAGGGCCTCGTCTTGTCGGAGGACCTGCCTGCGCCTCGGCCGCCGGCGTCCGAGTGCCTGGACCGCCTCGTCGCGGCGAAGCGGCTCTCGGCCGCGGCCCTCGACGCGCTCCGGACGGAAGCCGAGCGGCCCCGGCACGCGAGCGAGCGCCTCGGGCCCTACGAGCTGCTCGAGGAGATCGGCCGGGGCGGCATGGGCGTCGTCTGGCGGGCGCGAGACACGCGCCTCGGGCGCGAGGTGGCCGTGAAGGTGATGATCTCGGGCGAGCACGCCTCCCCGGAGGCGATCGCCCGGTTCATGCGGGAAGCGCGCGCGGCGGGCCAGCTCGGGGTCCACCCGAACATCGTCCCGGTCCTCGACGTGGGGGAGGAGTCCGCCCGCCACTACATCGTGATGGACCTCGTGGATGGCAAACCCCTCGACAAGCTCATTGACGAGGGCGCCATCGCGCCGAAGCGCGCCGCCGAGATCGCGAGGCAGGTGGCGCTCGGGGTGGCGCACGCGCACAGGAAGGGCATCCTCCACCGCGATCTCAAGCCCGCCAACGTCCTCGTCACCCGCGACGGCGTGCCGAAGCTCACCGACTTCGGGCTCGCGCGGTTCGTCGAGGACGCGGGGGGGCTCACCCGCTCGGGCGCGCTCGTCGGGACGCCCCACTACATGGCGCCCGAACAGGCGGAGGGGCAACTCGACGCGATCGGGGTGCGGACGGACGTCTACGGCCTCGGGGCGACGCTCTACGAGATGCTCACGGAGCGGCCGCCCTTCGACGGGGGGACGTCGGCGCAGATCCTGCGGCAGGTCCTTCTCGAGGAGCCCCGGGCGCCGCGGCGTCTGAACCCGGCCGTCCCGCGCGACCTCGAGACCGTCTGCCTGAAGGCGCTCGAGAAGGATCCGGGCCGCCGCTACGACGCAGCCGAGACTCTCGCCCGCGACCTCGAGCGGTTCGCGAAGGGCGAGCCGATCGCGGCGCGGCCCATCTCGCGCGTCGAGCGCGTCGTGCGCTGGGCCCGGCGCCGGCCCGCCGCGGCGGTCGCCATCCTCGCGCTCGCCGCTCTCGCGGGGGTCGGCGTGGTCGCGGGAGCTGCGGCGTGGGAATCCTCCACCCGCCGGGCCGCCCGATTCGAGGAGGGCCGATCGGCGATGGCGAGCCGGGACTACGATGGCGCGATCGAACGGTTCGCGGCTGTCCTCCAGACCCGTCCGGAGGACGCCGAAGCCTCCCGCCTCCTGGAGGAGGCGCGCGCGGGGCAGGCGCTGCGCCGCTCGGAACGGGACCGCGAGCAGCGGGCGATGGCCCGCGCCGCCGCGGCGGAGGCCTTCTCGCGGGCCGGAACGGAGAGGCTCGCCTCCTACCGCGAGGCCGCGGAGCGCCTCCGCGCGGCGCGGGCGGAGGCGCTGGCGGCGCAGTCGGAGATGATGGCGCTCTGCGATCCGACGTCCGTGCTCCCGGGGAGAACCGACCGTGGGGCGGCGTTCGTCTCGGCGCGCACGCGTCAGGAGGACGCCCTCGCCCGGATGAGCCGGGTCCGGGACCGGGAGCTCGAGAGGCAGTTCGGGGCCGCGCTCTCGTCGCTCGAGGGGGCGCTCGAGAGCGGAGGCGACGAGGCGCGTCCTCTCGTCGGCGGACTCTTCGCGGAGCGCGTCGCCCTCGAGCGCGACCTCGGCCGGCTCGCGGTCGCCGCGGCGCTCGAGGAGGAGTCGCGGCGGATCCTCCCCCCGTCCCCGGGGGCCGGGGCTCCGGCCCCCGCGCGGCTGCGCGTCGAGACGCGCCCCGAGGGAGCCGAGGTGCTGCTCGCCCCGTGCGAGCCCGATGCGGCCGGCCTTCGCATCCCGGGCCCGGCGAAGGTCCTCGGCCGTACCCCGCTCGGTCCCGTCGGGATCCCCGCCGGATCCTATCTCCTGCGGATCCGCTCCGAGGGCTACCGCGACGTCCTCTACCCGGTTACGGCCCGCCTGGGGGAGGATTGCGGGACGCCCGAGCCCATCCCGCTCTACACGGACGCCGAGATCGGCACGGACTTCGTCTACGTGCCCGCGGGCCATTCCTGGCTCGGGGAGCCGGATCCACTGCGCGAGGAGTACGTCTGGTCACGCCACCTCGTGCCGGGGTTCTTCCTGGCGCGGTTCGAGGTAACTCTCGAGGAGTGGGCCCACTTCGTCGAGGAGACCGCGAAGAAGGACCTCGCCGCCGCGCGGGAGCTCCTCCCCTTCCGCGGTGAGCGTGCGCCGGGCGAGCTCCTCCGGCTCGAGAACCGGGACGGGAAACCCTGGGTCGTCGTCACCCGGCACGCGAAGCTGCCCGTGATCGGGATTCGGCATCCGGACGCCTGCCTCTACGCGGCCTGGGCGGCGGGGCGGGCCGGCCGGCCGATCCGCCTCCCGCGCGAGGTCGAATGGGAGCGGGCCGCGCGCGGATCGGACGGCCGGGCCTTCCCCTCCGGCGAGTCGTTCGTTCCAGGCGGCGTCGTCCACGCGGACTGGCCCGGCCATACCGACCAAGGAATGAGGCCTCGACGCGTCGGGTCCGGCTGGGCGGACGAGTCGCCGTTCGGCGTCCGGGATCTCGCCGGATCGGTCTCGGAGTGGTGCCTCGGATACCTCGACCCTTCCTCCGACCTCTTCGCCAACCGCGGCGGCTACTGGGGCGCCGCCGAGTGGGTCTGCCGACCCAGCCGCCGCTCGGGGGCGGACTCGGCCGTGGCCCAGGTGGACATCGGCCTCCGCCTCGCCTGCGACCTCCCCCCGCGCTGAGGTAGACTGCCGCCATGGTCGGTCCTCCTCCTCGCCTCACGACCCCTCTCGTCCGAGACGGTCCTCGCGGGACCCTGCGGTCGGCGACCTGGGACGAGGCGCTCGACCGCGCGGCCGAGGGGCTCGCCGACGTGCGCCGCCGGCGCGGCCCCGACGCCCTTGGCTTCTTCAGCTGCTCGAAGAGCACGAACGAGGTGAACTTCGCGGCCCAGAAGCTCGCGCGGGTCGTCTTCGGCACGAACAACATAGACAGCTGCAACCGGACCTGACACGCTCCGAGCGTCGCCGGTCTGGCGGCGGTCTTCGGGGCGGGGGGCGGGACGAGCAGCTACCGGGAGGCCGAGGAGACGGGCGTGATCCTGCTCTGGGGGTCGAACGCCCGCGAGACCCACCCGATCTTCTTCCACCACGTCCTCAAGGGGATCCGGGCGGGCGCCCGGTGCTACGTCGTGGACCCGCGGCGGACCGGCACGGCCGACTTCGCCCACGGCCACGCCGCGCTCGACGTCGGCACCGACATCGCGCTCGCGAACGCGATGGGCCGAGAGATCCTCGCCGCCGGCCTCTGGCACCGCGACTTCGTCGGGCGCGCCACCGAGGGCCTCGACGAATACCGCGCGGGGGTCGAACCCTGCACGCTCGAGTGGGCCGAGGCCGAGACGAAGGTGCCGGCCGCATTGATCCGGGAGATGGCGCACGCCTACGCACGGGCCGAGCGGGCGATGATCTGCTGGACGCTCGGCATCACCGAGCACCACAACGCCGTGGACAACGTCCTCGCGCTGATCAACCTGGCGCTGCTCACCGGGCACGTCGGCCGCTGGGGCTCGGGGCTCAATCCGCTCCGCGGCCAGAACAACGTGCAGGGCGGCGGCGACATGGGGGCGATCCCCGACAGGCTCCCGGGGTTCCAGCACGTCGAGAACGCGCGGCTGCGCGGGGCGTTCGAGGCGGCCTGGGGCATGAAGCTCCCCCCGAAGCGCGGGAAGCACCTCTCGGCGATGTTCCACGCGATGGAGGAGGGCGAGCTCACCGCCCTCTACTGCATCGGGGAGAACCCGCTGGCGTCGGAGGCGGACCAGACGCGGGCGCGGAGGCTCCTCGAGGGGCTCGAGTGGTTCGTCGCGCAGGACCTGACCCTCACGAAGACGGCGGCGCTCGCGGACGTCGTCCTGCCGGCGGCCGCGAGCTGGTGCGAGGGCGAAGGGACGGTCACGAACAGCGAGCGCCGCGTCCAGCGCGTCCGCAAGGCGGTCGAGCCGCCCGCGGGCGCCCGCGAGGACCTGGCGATCCTCTTCGAGATCGCCCGGCGGCTCGGCCACGACTGGGGCGCGCCCTCGGCCGAGCGGGTCTGGGACGAGGTCCGGCGCCTCTCGCCCGTGCATGCGGGGATGAGCTACGCCCGGCTCGATGCGGCGGGCGGCCTCCACTGGCCCTGCTGGGACGAGACCCACCCGGGCGAGGCGTTCCTGCACTCGCGTCTCTGGGAGGACCCCGTGCGAGGGCCCCGGGCCGGGTTCCACCCCGTCGTCCACGACCCGCCCGTCGAGCGGCTGGACGCCGATTACCCGATGCGGCTCACGACGGGCCGGCGGCTCGACGAGTTCAACACGGGCGTGCAGACGTCGGGCTACCGCTCGCCGCTCCGTCGTAGCGAGACCCTCGACATCCACCCGGACGACGCCGCGCGCCTCGGCCTCTCCGACGGCGAGCGCGTGCGCGTGCGGTCGCGGCGCGGCTGCGTCGAGGTGCCGGTCCGGCTCGACCCGCGGCTCCGCCCCGGGCTCACCTTCATGACCATGCACTTCCCCGACGACGTCGCGACGAACCTCCTCACGATAGACGCCACCGACCCGAAGTCCGGGACGGCGGAGTTCAAGGCGGCCGCCGTCCGTCTCGAGAGGATCGAGGCGTGACGACCCCGCGCTGCCGGGAGCGCCCGTGGACCTCCGCCTGACCGGTCCGCCGCCGTCGGAGGTCGAGCGCGCCGCGGTGGACGGGGCGCTCGCGACGGGCGGCACGGGTCGCGACCAGCTCCTCCCGGCCCTCCACGCGCTGCAGGACCGGGTGGGGTTCGTGAGCGAGGGCGGCCTCCGCCACGTCTGCGAGCGGCTCCGCGTGCCGCCCGCCGAGGCCTACGGCGTGGCGAGCTTCTACCACCTCCTGGCGCTCGCGCCCCGCCCGCGGACCGTCGTCCACGTCTGCGACGACCTCGTCTGCCGCGCCCACGGCGCCGAGGCGGCGGTCGCGGCGGTCGAGCGGGCCTGCGCGGGGGGCCCCGCGACCGTCGCGCGGAGCCCGTGCCTCGGGCTTTGCGAGCGGGCCCCCGCGGCGCTCATCCTCGCGGCCGGCGCCTCCCCCTGCGCCGAGCCGGTCGGGGCCGCCGACGCGCGCGCGGTCGCCGACGCCGCGGCCCGGGCCGACTCGGCGGCGGAAGCGGCCCCGTCTCGGCGGGCGCGGCGACTCGCGAAGGAGAAGCCCGGGGCGCGCCTCGAGCGGGTCCGCCGCGCCGCGCCGCAGGCGGGGACGCCGGGGCTCCGGTTGCTCGCGAGAGTCGGCCGCGTGGATCCCGAGAGCGTGGCCGACTGGAAGGCGTCGGGGGGCGGCGAGGGGCTCCGCAAGGCGCTCGCGCTCGGGCCGGCCGGGGTCGTGCGCGAGGTGATCGCGTCGGGACTCGTCGGGCGGGGCGGGGCCGCCTTCCCCGCCGGCAAGAAGTGGGAGGCGGTCGCGGCGGCGCCCGCGCCGCGGCACCTGATCCTCAACGCCGACGAGTCCGAGCCGGGAACTTTCAAGGACCGGGTCCTCATGGAGGAGGATCCGTTCGCGCTCCTCGAGGGGATGACGATCGCCGCCTACGCGGCCGGCTGCGGCCGGGGCTACGTCTACGTTCGCGGCGAGTACCCGCTTGCCCGGCTCCGGATGGAGCGCGCGGCGGCGGCCGCCCGGAAGGAAGGGCTCCTCGGGCCCGACGTCCTCGGCTCGGGCTTCTCCTTCGAGGTCGAGGTCCGTCGCGGGGGCGGGGCCTACATCTGCGGCGAGGAGACCGCGCTCATGAATTCGATCGAGGGCAAGCGCGGCGAGCCGCGGCAGAAGCCGCCCTTCCCGACCCAGGCGGGCCTCTTCGGCCGGCCCACCGTCATCAACAACGTGGAGACCCTCGCGGCCGTCCCGTGGATCGTGCGGGACGGCGGCGCCGCGTGGGCGAGGATCGGCACGAAGGGCTCGTCGGGCGCGAAGCTCTTCAGCGTCGCGGGCCACGTGGCGCGGCCGGGCGTCTACGAGGTGGAGTTCGGCGCCACGCTGCGGCAGCTCCTCGCGCTCGCCGGGGGCGTCCCGGCCGGCCGGTCGCTCCGCGCCGTGCTGCTCGGGGGCGCCGCCGGCTCGTTCGTCGGCCCGGGCGACCTGGACCTCCCGCTCACGTTCGAGGGGACGCGCGCCGCGGGCGTGGGGCTCGGGAGCGGCGCCGTCATCGTCTTCGACGACTCCGCCGACCTCGGGGACCTCCTCGCACGCGTCGCCCGCTTCTTCCGCGACGAGTCGTGCGGCCAGTGCGTGCCGTGCCGTGTCGGCACCGTCCGGCAGGAGGAGGCGCTGGCGCGGCTCCGGGCCGGCCGGCCGCTCGGCGGGCGCGAGGCCGAAGTCGCGCTCGTCCGCGAGCTCGGCCAGGCGATGCACGACGCCTCGATCTGCGGCCTCGGGCAGACGGCCTCGAGCGCCCTCGAGTCGGCGCTCTCGAGGCTCGGCGCCTTCTCCGGGGGAACGCCGTGAACCGATCCGATCCCTGGAGCGGCGGGCCGGCCGAGGGGGCCGTCTGGTTCGACCCACCGCCGCGGGCGGCGAAGGTGCCGGGGCCGCCGCCGTCACCGGCGCGGCCGCCCGTCGCGCTCTCGGTGGACGGCCGCGAGGTGCGGGTCCCGGCCGGCGCGACCGTCCTCGACGCGTGCCGGGTCGCCGGCGTCGAGACTCCCACGCTCTGCTTCCACGAGACGCTCACTCCGGTGAACGCGTGCCGCGTCTGCGTGGTCGAGGTGGCGGGGGCGCGCACCCTCGTCCCGGCCTGCTCGCGGCAGGCGGAGGCGGGGATGCAGGTGAAGACCGACACGCCCCGCGTCCGCTGCTCCCGCAAGGTCGTGCTCGAGCTGCTCGCCTCGTCCGTGGACCTCCGGATCGCGCCCGGCATGGCCGAGACGATGGCCCGCTACGGCGCGAGCCCCGGGCGCTTCGGGCCGCCGGCGCCCGACGCCGCGGACCGGGACGCCCGCGAGGCCGGCCACCACCACGCCCCGGACGGCGCCGCCGCGGAGACCGTCGCGCAGCCCGTGAAGGCGGACAACGACTGCTACGTGCGGGACTACTCGAAGTGCGTCCTCTGCTACCGCTGCGTCGAGGCCTGCGGGACGGACGCCCAGAACACCTTCGCGATCGCCGTGGCGGGGCGCGGCTTCGACGCGCGGATCTCGACCGAGTGGGCCCGCCCGCTCACCGACTCGGCCTGCGTCTACTGCGGGAACTGCGTGGCCGTCTGTCCGACGGGGGCGCTCATGGGGAAGACCGAGCACGACCTCCGTGCGGCCGGCGCGTGGGACCCCGAGCGCCAGACCTGCACCGACACGATCTGCCCCTACTGCGGCGTCGGCTGCTCGCTCTCGCTCACGGTGCAGGACGGCCGCATCGTCCGGGCCGCCTCGCCGGTGGGGGCCGACATCACGCGGGGGAACCTCTGCATCAAGGGGCGGTTCGGGTGGGGGCACGTGCAGCCGGGGCCGCGCGCGGGCGACGCGCCGTGATCCATCGCCCCCGGGCCGGGAACTGGGCAGCAGTTCCGGCGCTGCTCGACGAGCTCGGGAAGTGACGGAGCCCGCCGCCCGCCGCGTCCCGTTCGTCTACGCCCCCGGCTACGCCCCCGACTGGCCGGGGCACGTCTTCCCGACCGAGAAGTACGCGCTCGTGGCGGAGAGGCTCGGGGGGCCGTTCGAGACGCCGGTGGCCGCGACCGACGAGCAGCTCCTCCTCGTCCACACGCGCGAGTACCTGGCGCTCCTCGAGAAGCTCACGGCGCGGCCCGAGGCGGGGTACGCGCTCTTCGAGGTGCCCTGCAACCGGCGGACGGTGGACGCGTTCCGGCTCGCGGCCGGCGGGACGGTCCTCGCGGCGCGGCTCGCCGTCGAGCGCGGCGCGGCGGGGAGCGTCGGCGGCGGGTTCCACCACGCCTTCGCCGACCACGGGGAGGGGTTCTGCCTGATCAACGATCTCGCCGTCGCGATCCGGGTGCTCCAGAGCGAAGGCCGGATCAGGACGGCCGCCGTCGTGGACCTCGACCTCCACCAGGGGAACGGGACGGCGCGGATCTTCCAGGGGGACCGGAGCGTCTTCACGTTCTCGATCCATCAGGAGCACCTGTATCCCGCCAAGCAGATCTCGAACTGGGACATCGGCCTCGACGACTTCACGGGGGACGACGTCTACCTCGGGCACGTCCGGAAGGCGGTCCCGCAGATCCTCGACTCGTTCCGGCCCGACCTCCTCGTCTACCAGGGGGGCGCGGACCCCTACGAGCTGGACCAGCTCGGGAGCCTCCGGATCACGAAGGCGGGCCTCGCCGAGCGCGACCGGCTCGTCTACGCGGCGGCGCGCGAGAGGCGGGTCCCGGTGGTGGCGACGCTCGGGGGCGGGTACCCTCCGCGGACGGAGGACGTCGTGGAGATCCACGCGACGACGCTGCGGCTCCTGGCCGAGGTGACGGGCGCCTGATGCCCGCGCACGCCGAGCCGCGGGAGATCCGCGCGGGGGCGGGCATCCGGCGCCTCGTGGCGCTCGGCGACCCCCACGGCGCGGCCGATCGCGTCCGCGCGGTCCTCGACCGCGAGCGCGACGGCGCCACCCTCGTCGTCTCGGTCGGGGACGTGATCGGGTACGCCAACGGCGACCGCTCGTCGGCGCTCGTCGGGCTCCTCGCCGATGAGAAGGTCCCCTCGGTCCGCGGGAACCACGAGGACTGGATGAGGCCCGACGGGACGATGTTCCTCGTCTCCGAGCCGGGCCCGCGCCGGCTCGCCCCCGAGGCGCTCGCGACCGTGCGCGGCTGGCCGCTGGACCTGAGGATCCTCCTCGAGGGGACTCCGCCCGCGGCGATCCGCGTGACGCACAGCCTCCACGATCCCGACTGGGCGTGGGTCGTCCCCGAGAACGCGGGCCAGCTGCTGGAGGCGGTCGCGCCCGAGACGGTGACCGTGATCGGCCATAGCCACCGGCCGGCCATCTTCCGCGCGCGGGGTCGCGGCCCGGTCGAGAGGATCCCGTTCATATTCCCCGAGGCCGAGGAGCTCACGGTCCCGATCGAGCCCGGCGCGCGCTACATCCTCGACTGCGGCTCGCTCGCGCGCGCGGAGCTGGACGGGGCGCGGCGGGACTTCTCGTGGGGGACGTACGGGGTCGTGGACCTCGGGGCCGGGGCGGCGAGGCTCCGGAGGATCCAGGCGTGAGGCCGAGGCGAGGAGGGGCTCGGGAGGCCGCGTCTCAGCCCGGCGCGGTGGTCTCGCGGCCCGTCCGGCGCGTCCCGCGACGAGGCGCGATGCGCGACGCGGCCGACCGCGTCGTCGGGGAGGAGCCGCTCGAGATCCGGGTCGGCGACCGCCCGCTCGCCGTCGTGATGCGGACGCCCGGCGACGACCTCGACCTCGTCGCGGGGTTCCTCCTCACCGAGGGGCTCGTCTCGTCCCCACACGACATCGCGCGGCTCGAGCCGGCGGCCGCCCGCGACGGCCACCCCGGCAACGCCGTCGTGGCGACGCTCGCCCCCGGGGTCTCGATCCCCGAGGAGCGCTGGAAGCGCGCGATCGCGGCGAGCGCCGCGTGCGGGCTTTGCGGCAAGGTCGCGATCGAGGACGTGATCGTCCGGGCGCCGCCGGTCCGGAGCGCGGTGCGCGTGAGGCGCGCGACGCTCCTCGCGCTCCCGGGACGCCTCCGCGCCGAGCAGACGCTGTTCTCCGAGACCGGCGGCCTCCACGCGGCCGGGCTCTTCGACGCCTCGGGCCGGCTCCTCGTCGCGCGCGAGGACGTCGGGCGCCACAACGCGGTGGACAAGGTGGTGGGCGCCCTCGTGCGCGCCGGGACCCCGGGCGCCGAGGACGGCCTCCTCCTCGCGAGCGGTCGCGCGGGGTTCGAGATCGTCCAGAAGGCGCTCGTGGCGCGGATCCCCGTCGTCGCGGCCGTCGGCGCGCCCACGAGCCTTTCCGTAGACCTCGCGCGGCGAGGGGGGATGACCCTCGTCGCGTTCCTGCGGTCGGGAGGGTTCTCGGTGTACACGGGGGAGGAGAGGGTGGTGTCTTGAGGACCCCTTGCCTCGGTCCTCGGGCCCGCTAGGATTCCTCCCCCGGTGCGCGGGATCCTCTTCCTCTGCACGGAGAACGCGGCGCGGAGCCAGATGGCCGAAGGGCTGGCGCGGAAGCTCGTCCCGAACGGGGTCGAGATCTTCAGCGCGGGCACGCGTCCCTCCAGCGTCTCGCCGCAGGCCGTCGCGGTCATGAAGGAGGCCGGGCTGGACATCTCGCAGCAGACCGCCAAGGCCCTCGACGCCGTGCCGATTGATCGCGTGGACACGGTCATCACGCTCTGCGGCGACGCGGCCGCCGAGTGCGGCGTCTGGCCTGGCGCCCAGAGGGTCCTCCACTGGGACCTCCCCGACCCGAAGGAGGCGACGGGCTCGGAGAAGCAGGTCCTCGAGGCCTTCCGCGAGTCGCGCGACGAGATCAAGGCCCGGATCGAGAAGTTCCTCCGCGTCTTCGCGCGCTAGCGCGGCTCCCGGGCCCTGCTAGAATCCTCCCGGTCATGAGCCTCGTCCCGAAGAGGAGCGGCTGGTCGTGGAAGGAGGGGGCGGTCCGGATCCCCCGTGGGCGGTTCGACTCGCTCCACACCGACTTCCTGATCGAGATGGACGAGGCGGCCCTCGAGGCCCGTCCCGACGATCTCGACGCGCTGCGGCGGCTGGGAGAGCTTTACACGCGGCGGGGGCGGTCGGCGGACGGGCTCGCGATAGACCGCCGGCTCGCGCGGCTCTGCCCGAACGACGCCACGATCCACTACAACCTCGCCTGCTCGCTCGCGCTCACGGGCGACGCCGACGGGTCCTTCGACGCGCTCCGGCGCGCGGTGGACCTCGGCTACAACGACCCCGGCCACATGGAAGCCGACCCCGACCTCGAGTCGCTCCGGCGCGACGAGCGCTGGAAGCAGCTCCTCGCGCGGGCGGCGAAGCGGGTTGTCTAGCGCGAGTACGTCCCGACCAGGTCCCCTTCCGCCAGCACCTTCCCCTTTATCGCCGCGAGGAGCTGGTCCTTCGTGATCCCGGGCTTCGCCGCGAGCGGCTCCTTCAGGGCGTAGACCTTGAAGTGGTAGTGGTGGGTGCCGTGGCCCGGCGGGGGCGCGGGGCCGCCGTAGCCGACGAACCCGAAGTCGTTCTTTCCCTGCACGGCGCCCGCGAGGCCGGGGATGGAGTCGCCCTTCGGGACTCCCTCCGGGAGCGCGGCCGTCGCCGGCGGGATATTCGCCACGACCCAGTGGACCCACGGCTTCGGCCGCGGCGCGTCGGGGTCGTCGCAGAGGAGGGCGATCTCCCTCGTGCCCGGCGGGATCCCCGACCAGGCGAGGGCGGGGGACGCGTTCGGGCCTTCCTCGAGCGAGTGCTTCTTCGGGATCGCGGCCCCGGCCGCGAAGGCGGGGCTCGTGACGGTGATGGGCATGGATCCCTCCGGGGCGAGGCGCTCGGTGGGCGCGGCCGGGGTGCCGCCGCCGCATCCGGCGGCAAACGCCGCGAGCGCGAGGCCTCGCCAGGACACGCGCCGATTCTACCGGGAGCGGGAGTAACGGTGGACGTCCTGCGCCGCGCGGGCACAATTCCCCTCCGTGCACGCGATGGTGCTCGAGACCCCGGGTCCGGTCCTCGAGGCGGACCGGCTGCGCGCCGCGGACCTCCCCGATCCCGAGCCGGGGCCGGGCGAGGTCCGCGTGCGCGTCTCGGTCTGCGGCGCGTGCCACACCGACCTCCACCTCGTCGAGGGGGAAGTGCCGCCGGCGAGGCTCCCGATCGTGCCGGGCCACCAGGCCGTCGGGCGCGTGGACCGCTGCGGCCCCGGCGCCTCGCGGTTCCGCCCGGGGGACCGTGTCGGGATCGCCTGGGTCCGCTCGGCCTGCGGCCGGTGCGAACGCTGCCGGTTCGGGAGCGAGAACCTCTGCCCCGAGATCCGGTTCACGGGCCGCGACGCCGACGGGGGCTACGCCGACCTCGCCGTCGTCCCCGAGGCGTTCGCCTACCCGCTCTCGGGCTCGCTCCCCGACCGGCTCGTGGCGCCCCTCCTCTGCGGGGGGATCGTCGGCTACCGGGCGTTCCGGCTCGCGGCGGCGAGCCCGGGGCAGAGGCTCGCGATCTACGGGTTCGGAGCCTCGGCGCATCTTGTCTTGCAGGTCGCCCTCCACCGGGGTTGCGAGTGCTGGGTCGCGACGCGCGGGGCGGCGCACCAGGCGCTCGCCCGCAAGCTCGGCGCCCGGTGGGTGGGTTCGTCCGCCGACGCCCTCCCGGGCCCCGCCGACGCCGCGATCCTCTTCGCGCCGGCCGGCGACCTCGTGCCCGCGGCGCTCGAGCACCTCGCGCCCGGGGGGACCCTCGTGCTCGCGGGCATAGCCCTGTCCGACGTCCCCGCGCTCGTCTACGCGCGCCACCTCGCGCTCGAGAGGACGGTCCGGAGCGTCGCGGCGGCCACCCGGCGCGACGGGGAGGAGTTCCTCCGGCTCGCCGCCGAGATCCCCGTGCGGGCCGAGGTCGAGGTCTTCCCGCTCGGCGAGGCGAACGCGGTGCTGAGGAAGATGAAGGAGCGGACCCTGACGGCGGCGGCGGTCCTGGAGGTCGCGGGGTAGCGCCCCTCGCCGCGTGGAATTCCTGCGCCAGGTCGCCCGCCGCCTCGCGCGCGCGTACGGGCGGCGCGGCTGGTGGCCGACGACGCCGCCGGGGCGGCGCGAGCCGGTCTACGACCCGAGGAACCCGTACCGGCGGAAGAGCGACCGCGAGGTCGTCGAGGTGGCCGTCGGCGCCGTCCTCACGCAGAACACGGCCTGGACGAATGCGCTTCGCGCATTCGTAGGGATGCGACGTGCGCGGTTGTTCTCGCTCCGGGCCCTCCGGTCGGCCCCGCTGGGGCGGATCGCGCGGGCGATCCGCCCCTCCGGCTACTTCCGCGCAAAGGCGCGGAAGCTCCGTCATCTCGCGCGGTTCCTCGCGGAGACCCCGCCCCGGGCGCTGCGGCGGATCCCCACGCCCGGGCTGCGCGAGCGGCTCCTC
This sequence comes from Planctomycetales bacterium, assembly GCA_022614695.1. Classification (GTDB taxonomy): domain Bacteria; phylum Planctomycetota; class JAKEIC01; order JAKEIC01; family JAKEIC01; genus JAKEIC01. The sequence goes on from JAKEIC010000034.1 coordinate 20,518, forward strand.
GCCGTCCACGGGATCGGCCCCGAGACGGCCGACTCGATCCTGTGCTTCGCCCTGGACCGGCCGGTCGTCGTCGCGGACGCGTACACCCGGCGGATCTTCGCGCGGCTCGGGATCGTGCGGGCGGGGACCGGGTACGAGGAGACGCGAGGCGTCGCCGAGGCGGCGCTCCCGCGGGCCGCCGCCGCTCGGAACGAGTTCCACGCGCGGATCGTGGATCTCGCGAAGCGCCACTGCCGGAAGCGCGAGCCGCTCTGCGGGACGTGCCCGCTCCGGGAACTCTGCCCGCGGGTCGGGGTCGCGCCCCCCCGCGGTGGCGAACCCGCGGCCCCCCCCGCTAGAATCGGCCCGGGAGGCGATTGAGAGCGAGCCCCATCGAGACGGCCCTCCGGGAGACGTTCGCCGCGTGCGACGCGCTCGAGGCCCGGCGCGAGGATTTCGAGCGGCGCCGGGAGGCGGGCGGCGGCCGCGGGCTCGCCGCGGCCCGCCGGGCGTTCCGCGCGGCCCGCCGGCGGGCGGAGCGGACGGTCCGGCTCGCGCACCGGTCGGGGGCGCTGCGACCGCTGCTCCCCGCGGACGGGCTCGGTCCCCGCGAGGTCCTGCTGGCGATCGCGCTCCTCGCGCTCCGGATCCGCGAGGGGCCGGCCTCGATCCCGGGACGGCGGCTCCTCGGACTCCTCCACGACGACCCGCTCGAGCTCGTGCGGGGCGCGGCTCTCCTCGAGGCCTCGGCGCCGCTCCGGGCCGCGGGGCTCGTCGCGTCCGGGGGCGAGGGCGACCCGCTCGACGCCGACTTTCGCGCCGGGGACGGTCTCTACCGCGAGGCCTGCCGGAGGCTCCGGGCCGCGGCCCCCGCGGCCGCCCGGCCCTACGCGGATCCCCGCGACCACCTGCTCGACCTCCACCGGCTGGCGACGCTCGCGCGCCGGCGCGCCACCCTCCTCTTCGGCGAGGCGGCGATGGAGTGGCTCGCGGAGCCGGGGAGCGACTCGCTCGACGAGGTCCACCGGGCGATCGCCGCCCGGCGGGAGGCGATCGCGGCGCGGCTCGCCGCGACGGCCGCGGCGGCCCGCTCCGGCTTCCCGGCGCTCGCGCTCGCGCGGCGGAACCGGCTCTCGGAGAGCGAGATGCTCGTCGTCTCGGTGCTCCTCTTCCAGTCGGTCCTCCACGGCGTCGCGACGATCGAGGTGCCGCTGCTCGCCAAGATCGTCGCCGAGGACGAGCGGGGGCTCCTCGATGCGCTCCTCCTCCTCTCGCCCGAGGCGCCGCTGCTCGCGGGGAAGGTGCTCCTGCTCGAGGAGCCCGCCGTGGACGAGAAGCCCGCGACCGGCGAGGCCTACCTCGCCCCGGCCATCGAGGCGGAGCTGCTCGGGGGCTCGCGCGCGCGCGGGATCTCGCCGGGCGAGCGCTCGGAGTTCCGGCGCTACCTCGAGGGCCTCAAGGACTCGGACGCGTTCTTCCGCGACCTGGGGATGGGCTCGGCTTGATTCGCCCGCGGGCGCGGCCTTAGAGTCCGGGTCCCGATGGAAGCGACCGCCGGCGAACTCGAGCGGCTCGTGGTCGGACGGGGGCTCGCGTCGCGCGAGCAGGTGGCGGCCGCCGCCGGGGGGGCGGCCGACGCGCTCGCCCTGGGGCAGGCGCTGGTGCGCGCGCGGCTCCTCGGGCCGGCGGAGCTGGCGGGCCTGCTCGGCGAGGTGTCGGGAGCGGGAGCGGGAGCGGGAGGGGGTGAGGGAGAGGACCGGGTCGGCCCCTACGTCCTCGGCCCGGAGATCGGGAGGGGCGGGATGGCGGTCGTGCGCCGGGCCATGCACTCGGGGCTCCGGAGGCCGGCGGCGGTGAAGCTCCTCCGCGGCGGGGCGGCGGCCTCCGAGGAGCGCCGCGTCCGGTTCCGCCGGGAGGCCGAGGCGGCCGCGAGGCTCCGGCACGAGGCGATCGTCCCGGTCCACGACGTGGGCGAGTGGCGGGGGACTCCCTGGCTCGCGATGGACCTCGTGGAGGGGGACACCCTCGACCGTTGGATCGCGAGGGAGCGACCGACCCCCCGCGAGGTCGCGCGGCTCCTGCGCCCGCTCTGCGACGCGCTGGCCCACGCCCACTCCCACGGGATCGTCCACCGGGACGTGAAGCCGAGGAACATCCTGGTGGGGACCGGGCGCGCCTATCTCACCGATTTCGGCTTGGCCAAGCTCCTCCCCTCCGCCGACGGGCCGGCCGAGGAGTCCCCCATCACCCACGAGGGGGCGCTGGTCGGCTCGCCGCTCTACATGGCGCCGGAGCAGATCCGCCGCGGGTTCGGGGACGTGGGGCCGCGCGCGGACCTGTTCGCCTACGGCTGCGTCCTCTGGGAGGCCTGCGAGGGGCGCCACCCCTTTGCCGGGGCGGCGACGCCGCTCGAGGCGTTCCACAGGATCTGCGAGGAGGAGCCGGGCGCGCCCGCCCGCCTGCCCCGTGGGCTCGAGGCGGTCTGCCGGCGGGCGCTCCGCAAGAGTCCCGAGGAACGGTTCGCCGACGCCGCCGGGATGGGGCGGGCCCTCGACGCGGCCCTTGCGGAGGGAGCCGGGCCCCCCGCTCGCCGGGTGCGCCGGCGGCTCGCCGCCGCCGCGGCGCCGCTCGCGATCGCGGCGGGAGCGCTCGCGTTCGGGCTCGCCGCCCCCGGGGACGCCTCCGAGACCCGCCGGCTCGCGGCCGAGGCCCAGGCCCACCGCGCCGCCGGCCGGACGGCCGAGGCCGCGGAAGTCGAATGCCGCCTCGCGTGGCGCCTCCTGGACGAGGGGCCGGGGCGCGACCCCGCCGCCGCCGAGGACGCCGCGCGCCGCGCCGTGGGGCTCGCGCCCGACCGGTGGAAGTGCCACGGCGCGCTCGGCCGGGTCCTCGCAGAGCGCGGCCGTCCCGCCGAGGCCGCGACCGCCTACCGGACGGCCATCGCGCTCATGCGGGCCGCCCGCGAGTCCCCGCACGAGTACGCGGCGCTCCTCCGGCGCTGCGAGGCTGCGGCGCGGGAGGAGAAGCCGTGAGCCCCTCCCGCGAGAGGCTGCGGGCGCAGGCGACTCTCCGGTCGGCGACGCAGGCGAACCTCTCCGACAAGTGCCGGCGCGGCTACGAGGTCGTCCTCCCGGACGAGGGCGACCTCGTCGTGATCGGGGACCTCCACGGCCACATGGAGAACCTCCGCGCGGCCATCGCGTTCGCCGCGCTCGACGAGCACCCCGATCGCCACGTGGTCTACCAGGAGGTGATCCACCAGCTCACGATCGGCGAGGACAAGAGCTACCAGGTCCTCGAGGAGGTGGCCGCCCAGAAGGCCCGCTACCCCGACCGGGTCCACGTGATCCTCGGCAACCACGACCTCGCCGAGTGGCAGGGGCGCGAGATCTTCAAGGGGGGCGTCGTCCTGAACCTCGTCTTCCGCCGCGGGATCCTGAACGCCTACGGGGACGAGGAGGGCGCGCTCATGCACGCGGCCTACAAGGAGTTCATCGCGACGATGCCGATCGCCGTCCGCGCGTGCGGGGGGACCGTCCTCGTCGTCCACACGACTCCCGAGAAGCGGCACCTCTCCGAGATGTCCGCGGAGCTGCTGCGGAAGCCCCCGGACGCGAAGGACTGGGCCAAGGGCGGCTGGGTCGAGCACCTCGTCTGGGGACGCGACTTCACGCCCGAGACGGCCGACGAGTTCGCGAAGCGGATGGAGGCCGAGCACTTCGTCGTCGGCCACACGCCGCAGAAGGACGGCTCCTCGGCGCCGAACCACCGGCACGTGATCATTGACTGCAAGGACGCGAAGGCGGCGTTCATCCGAATCGAGCTCGCGCGGCGCTACACGCACGACGAGCTGGTGGCGTGCGTCCGGAAGCTCTCGCCGGGGAAGGCCCCGAAGCGGCCCTCGACGCGAGGGCCGAAGGCGGGAGGAGCCGCGGGGGGGACTCCCGTGGCGGGCGGCTGTGGCTAAGCGGAGCGCCTCGCGATCGCCGGCCCGCGCCCCGCGCGCCCCCCGGGGGGCCGCGCCGGTGTTCCGCGAGGTGCTACGCGCGAAGATCCACCGCGTGCGCGTGACGCGCACGGACGTGGACTACGAGGGGAGCCTCACGCTCGATGCCGACCTCATCCGGGCGGCCGAGGCCTGGCCCGGCGAGTCGGTCGAGATCTACGACGTGACGAACGGGAACCGGTTCCGCACCTACCTGATCGAGGGCTCCTCCGGCTCGGGCGAAGCGTGCGTGAACGGGGCGGCCGCCCGCCTCGTCTCGGTGGGTGACCTGCTGATCGTCGCGAGCTACCTCCTGGTCCCGGACGCAGGCGGCCCTCCGCGGACCGGCCCGTGGGCGAGGGGCCCGATCGTCGTGCACGTGGACGAGAGGAACGCCGTCCGCGAGGTCCACCGGGGGAGCGGGCCGCCCAGGGGATGACCGGGTAGGATGCCCGGAGCGCGGGGAGGCGCGGGGATCCATGGGCCAGGGACTCGGGACTCTCGCCGCGGGACTGGCGCTCGGGATCGGGCTCGGCCTCGCGGGGGGGTGGGCGCTGTTCGGGCGCGGGGAGGCGCCGGCGCTTCTGCCGCCGGCGGCCGCGCCGGCGGGCCCGGCGCCAGGTCCCGCCGCCCCGCCCCCTGGGTCGGCGCCGGCCACACCGGCGCCGGCCGCTTCCGTCCCGGCGCGCACCCTCGCCGACCTCGTTGCCCCGGTCCCGGTGCCCGAGTCTGCGCGCGGGACCGGCACCATCTCGGGGACGGTCACGGCCGACGACGGTCCGCCGGTAGAGGGCGTCGTCGTGCGCGGATCGCGAGTCGCCGACTCCGAAGGTCGGCCCCGCGGGTCCGGGGCGCCCGAGGTCCCCGACATCGAAAGGCACCTCCGTCGCGCGGCAGAGGAGTACCGCCGTGACCGGGCCGGGGAGTCCGAAGCCCGGACCGACGCGCAGGGTCGGTACTCGCTCTCCGGCCTCGCCGACGGCGAGCACGCGGTCTCGGCCTGGAAGGTGGGCTGGGAGATCAAGCCTCGCGGCCACGGCGGGGGCCAGCGCACGCGGCCCGGGGACCGGCTCGACTTCCTCGCCACGGCCGTGATCGAGGTCCCGGTCGCGGTTCTCGGTCCCGACGGCGCCGAGGCCGCGTCCGCGACGATCGAGTGCGTCGTGCCGTCCGGCCGCGGGTCCTCGACCTCGCGCGAGGCGTGGTCGCACGCCCGTTCCTCCGTCCGCCTCCGGCCGGGGACGTGTCGGCTACGGGCGGTCGCCGGCGGGACGACGTCCGAAAACGAGGACCCGCGGCTCCAGTCGGACGAGCAGTCGGTCACGGTCCCTCGCGAGGGGGGCGTGGCGAGGGTGACGCTCGCGCTCAAGGAGGCGCCCGGCATCCGCGGGCGGGTCCTCGACCCGGAGGGCGGGGACGAGGAGTCCGTCAGCGTCTACGCCCTCAAGGCCCCCCCCGAAGCGGCCCCCGACCCGAAGCAGATCAAGGAGTCGGGCAAGCGCGTCTACGTCGGAGGCGCGCACGGGACATTCTGCTTCCGGGACCTTCCCCCGGGGACCTACCTCGTCGGCGCCGCGCGGGGCTGGGACGGCCCCGTGGTCGTCACCGAGAGCGTCGCGGTCACGGACCGGATGGAGACGCGCGATCTCGCTCTCCCGCCTCCGGACCCGGGCGCGGAGGTCCTGGTCCGCGTCCTCGGGTCGTCGGGCGAGTCGCTCGCGGACGTGACGTTCGGCTACCGGTACGAGGAGAAGGGGAGCAGCAGCTCCGGGGGCGTCCAGGCGGTCCGGCGTCCCGACGGGTCGTGGCGGATCTCCCCCTCGGAGGAGTTCCTCGAGGCCTATCGCTCCGGAAAGCCCGACTCCGGCGTGAAGATCTCGGTGACGGCGACCTCGGCGTCGCACGGGAGCAAGACGCTCGAGCTGCCGGTCGGGCAGCCGGCCCCGGCCACGATCCGGTTCGGCCCGCCGGCGACACTCGAGGTCACGGTGGACGGCTACGCGGGGAGCGAGTTCGCCGGCCGGGTGAAGCTCAAGCTCCAGCCCGCGAAGGACAAGCCCGACCCGCACGCCGTCCACATGCGGTGGCATGAGGGCACCTCTCTCGGCGCGGAGGGGCGGGCGACGCTCGGGCCCGTCGAGTCGGGGGAATACCTCCTCCTGGTCCTCGTAGGCGCGGGCGAGCGGCGGAGCTGGGAGTCCGTCCCGGCGGCGAAGGTGCCCGTCTCACTCGCGCCGGGATCCCGCTCGCTCCGCGTCGCCATGCCCACGCTCTACCGGCTCGCGGTGATCGTGGATGGGGCGCCGAAGGGGACCCAGGTGAACCTGGGCCCGGCCGAGGACGCCGGCGACTGGTGGGGGAGCCAGGCCGACACGGACGAGAGCGGACGGGCCCTCTTCGACCGGGTCCCCGCGGGGAAGCACACGCTCCGCGTGTGGGGGACCAAGAACGCGGGCCAGATGGCCGTGACGATCCCGGACCAGTCCGAGGTGCGCTTCCAGCCGGCCGCGGAGAACGTCGTGGGGGTCTGGATCTCCGACGAGTCCGGCTACCTCGCCCAGATCGGGTTCCAGAACGGGGACAAGGTGACGGGCATGGACGGGACCGAATTCCGCGACCGGGCCCACATGGTGAGCCTCGTGATGGCCGCGACCGGGAAGCCCGAGGTGAAGCTCGCGGTGCTCCGCGGCGAGAAGCGACTCGAGATCGGCGCGAGCCCCGAGAAGCTCCTGCGGGGGCTCATGGACGAGAGGTCGCTCGGGGGCCGCATGTACCCGACGAGCCGGTAGGGCGCCTTGACGCCCCCGCGGCCGGCCCCGCAAGATCGCCCCGCCATGTCCCACGAGGAGCACCGGTCCGCGGCGCCGACGACGCTCCGCTGCGCCGTCCTCACGCTCTCCGACTCGCGCACCGAGGCGACGGATTCCTCCGGGAAGATCCTCCGCGACGCGCTCGCGGCGGCCGGCCACTCAGTCGCCGACTACCGGGTGATACGCGAGGACCCGGGGGAGCTGCGGCTCGCGGTCCTCTCGATCGCCGAGAAGGGCGGCGTAGACGCGCTGCTCGTGAACGGGGGGACGGGGATCTCCCCGCGGGACGGGACGTTCGAGGAGCTGGAGGGGCTCCTCGAGAAGCGGCTGGAGGGGTTCGGGGAGATCTTCCGGGCGCTCTCGTTCGCCGAGATCGGACCGGCCGCCATGCTTACCCGCGCGACGGCGGGGATCTTCCGCGGGATGGTCGTCGCCTCCGTCCCGGGCTCGCCCCATGCGGTCCGGCTCGCATGGGAGAGGCTCCTCGCGCCGGAGCTCCCGCACATGGTGTCGGTCGCGCGGGGGCCGAACCCGCGCCCGGCCCCCGCCGGGCCGGCTCCCGGCCGCAAGCCGGCCCGCTTGGTCCCCGGCTCCTCCCGCCACCTCGGCCCCGAGGAGGCCGAGGAACTGGGCACGGCCCCGACTCTCGCGCCGGTCGCCGCCATCCGCCCCTGGAGCGTCCGGGGCCTGGCCGAGGTCGCGGTCCATGAGGAGGGGGGCGCGCGGATCCGCCGGCTGCTCGAGGGCCCCGAGATGGCCGCGCTCGGGGCGGACCACGTGGTGCTCGCGGCTCGCGGCGCTTTCGTCCCCGAGGCGACCTCCCGCTCCGAGACGCTCCTCTTCCTGCTCAAGGGGAGCGCCACTTTCGAGGCCGACGGGAAGTCACGCGCCGTGAAGGCAGGCGACGTCGTCCACGTCGCGCCGACGGTCGAGTTTAGGCTCGCGGCGGGCGACGGCGGGTGCGACTTGCTCTGCCTCAGGAGCCCCCGCTAGCACGGGAACAGCGCCGCAGGGCAGGACGTCTTGGAGGAGGGTGCGGGCTGCCTGCCGCAGAGCTGCCTGGGGTCTCAGTATCCATCTCCGTCAACGCCGGATTACGCCCACTTGACCGCTGGCGTCGGGTAAAGCTGATTGACGGAGATCAAGGTCGCAACCATAAGAGCAAGAGGACCTTGCGGAAGAGCCTCCTGGAGAACTCCTGAGCGCGGCCCCGGACTTCGGAACGCGGATTGCTCACTTGTGCTAGACTCCCGTGCACTTCGGATTGATCAATCTCGGCCCCGGCCCGTCCGGGGAGGTGATCTCATGACGCGTCTCCTCCGCGGCCTCGTCTCTCTCGGCGCCCTCCTCGCCGCCGGACTGGCCCTCTCCCGTCCCGCCGAGGCGGCGACCAAGATCTCGACCGGCAGCGGCTGGTGGGCCACCTCCACGATCTGGTCCCCGACCGGGGTGCCCTCGACCACAGACGACGTGATCATCGCGGCCGGGCACGTGGTCGAGATCGGGAACACGACCGTGCGCGTCACGTACGTCGTGAACTCCCTCGAGACGCGCCCCGGCGGCCGGCTCCAGCGCTACAACCCGGGCACGACCGGCACCTTCCAGTGCGGCCTCCGCTGCGCGGGGGTCGGTCCCACCGGCTACTCGATCCTGAACCGCGGGCAGATCCACAACCAGGTGAACTCGACGACCTTCATCGAGGCGAACGGCCCCGTTCACACGGACGGCTCCTCCATCGCGAGCCGCACGTCCCAGGCGATGGGCGGGTTCTCCTGGGGCTGGAACAACGTGAACCACGGGGGCCAAGCCTGGAACCACGGCCACCTCGGCTCGAACGGCGACGCGACGCCGGGGATCTGCCTGATCCTGAAGGGCGGGACCGTCACCTCTCCCCTCGCCGTGACGCAGGCGGCCGCCATCAACATTGACTCCGCCCCCTTCGCCGCGAGCTTGGATGCGCTCCCCCGGACCTACGTCCGGGGCTTCTTCCGCCTCGGCTCGAACCTCGAGTTCTTCTCCTTCGAGAACCGGATCGAGGCGGCCGGGAGCCTCGACCTGAACGGCTACCGCCTCCTCGCCCAGGGCCCCGTCCACGTGGGCGACCCCAGCACCAACAGCACGACCTACTCGATGACGACGTTCACGCGGGGCATGACCGCCCTCACGTCGCCGACGAACATCTGGGACGGCAGCGTCACGATCGTGGACGACTCGACCCAGAGCGTCTCGATCGGGTTCTCGTTCACCTACTACGGCACCAACTACACGACCTGCTACGTCTGCTCGAACGGGTTCCTGAACTTCGGGACCGCCTCGGCCTCCTTCTCGAACACGAACGTCCCGACCGCTGGCGCGCCCGACGCCGCCGTCTTCGGCTGCTGGGACGACCTCTACATCCGGAACCAGGGGACCGCGGACCGGGTGAACTACGCGACGACCGGCACCTCCCCGAACCGCGTCTTCACGGCCGAGTGGCTGAACGTGAGCCACATCATCTCGGGCACCGACGACATCACGTTCCAGGTGAAGCTCTACGAGACGACAAACGTCGCGGAGATCCACTACTCCACCTCGAACACCTGGAGCAACGTCACCTCGAGTATCGGGATCGAGGACCAGTCCGGCGCGAACGGGTTCGACGCGACGGGGGGCTCCCCCAACCAGGCGACGGTCCCGACGACGAACTTCCGGTTCACGCCGGGGACGACCACGGTCCAGAACTGCACACTCCGGATCGGGGACGGGACCGGGACGGCGAACGTCGGGACCTGGCCTCAGTTCCGGATCACGGGCGGACCCGCGAGCGAGTGGTCCTACGGGGCGCTGGTCGAGATCCCGACCGGCTCGCACGGTTCGGGCTCGCTCGGGACCGCCGTGCTCATGTACGGCAGCTCCCGCCTCAACATCTACAGCGAGCCCACGATCCCTGTCGCGCTGCAGAACGGCCTCGCGCCGACCTTCTGGATCATCGGCAACCTGATGGTCGGCGGGACGGGCCGCGTGGACATCGTCGTCCCGAGCTCGCCGACCAACGCGTCGAACTCCCTGCTCCAGGTGGGACAGGACCTGTCGTTCGAGAACACGATGGTCGTTCCGAAGTCCGGATCGGCCGGCTGGATCACGCAGACCGGGAACCACGGCCCCACGGGGTTCCCGATCGTCCTCGTCCAGTCGGGGGCCGGCGGGGGGAACAACTTCCTGCCCCCCTCGGACTGGCAGGGGATGGCCGGCGGGACGACGGTCGGGACGACGACGGCGGGCTGGACCGCGACCAACTCGACGGTCATCCACCAGGGAGGCGCCAACGTCTTCGACGACTTCCGGTTCGTCGCGTCCGGCGGGAACCCGGGGAGCGCCTGGGGCCTGCACTCGGTCCAGATCGGCCTCGGGCAGTACCAGTGGGGCGCCTCGACGATCCTGATCACGAACGGGACGAACCTCGCGATGGGCGGGCTCGGGACCCGGTTCACGCTGGACGGCTCCGCCCTCACCGTGAACGGGAACCGCGCCGCGCTGAACGGCGGGGGCGGGAACCTCTTCGCGTCGAGCGGGGCCGTGTTCACGCAGCAGAAGCGTCCGACCAACATGCCGGCCGACGGCTCGATCGGGGTCGTGGACGTGAACGGGAACCTGCAGGTGACCGGATCGGCCGCCTACAACCTGGGGCTCGCCGCGGCGGGCGAGAACTCGACGCTCCGGGTGCTCGGGCAGGGGACGATCCCCCCGAGCAACATCAGCGGCGTCCCGCAGCTCGTGCGCCAGGCGCCGCTCGGGAACCTGTCCATTGACGACGGCGGCGCGCTCACCTCCCCGAACGCGTCCAACATCCTCGTCTTCATCGGCGAGAAGTGGCACTCGTCCGGGGTCACGCTGAAGATCCACCCCTCGAAGGTCACGGCGCTGCTCAACGGGCGGACGGCCTCGTTCACGGCCTCGGGCGGCGCGAGCCCCTTCAGCTTCGCCCTCGTCTCGGGTGGGGGCACGCTCACGGGCGCGACCTACACCGCCCCCGCCACGGGGACCGGGACGGCGGTGATCCGCGTCACCGACTCGGCCACGCCCTCGCAGTTCGTGGACGCGGTCGTCACCTACCAGGGCCTCTCGACGGGGCCGCTCTCGCTCTCGCCGGGGTACGAGAACGCCGCGACGCCCGGCTACTGCTATTACCTCCGGGGCGACCTCGGGTCCACGATGGCCCTGCGGGCCTTCGGGGGGACCGGGAGCTACTCGTGGAGTCTCAGCCCCACCACCGGCGCGGGCTCCCTCTCCGGGACGTCCGGCCAGACGGTCACGTACACCGCCGGGGGCGGCGGGACCACCGCGAGCCCGGTCTTCACCATCGCGACCGCGACCCTCTCCGACGGCGGGACCACCGGCACGCGCACCTGCTACTTCTACGTCTACAACAGCACCACCTACGGCTCGTACTACCCGATCCCCTACTACGCGTATCACTGGCGCGTGAACGACACGCAGACCTACTCGCGGCCCGGCCTCTCCGGGACCTGGGCCTTCACGTCGCGCCCCTCCGGCTGCACCGTGAACGGAGGGACCACAGCCACCGGCACGGCCGTCACCATGATGGTGGGCACGACCGGCGGGCTCACGGCCTACGACTTCGCCCACTACAACTACGGCACTGTCACGAGCGCCACGGCCACCGGCTACTTCTACTTCTACACCACGGCCCGGCCGTCGAACCTCACGATCAGCCCGACCCGCCTCGACGGGTGGCTGCCCGGCGCGACCTACCAGTTCGGCTCGGGCGGGGGGACCTCGCCCTACACGTTCAGCCTCACGGTGAACGGCGGCGGCTCCTCGGTCACGACCGGGGGCCTCTACACGGCGGGGGCGACGAGCGTTTCCGCCGACACCGTGCAGCTCCGCGACACGACCGGCGTCACGGTGACGTCGCAGATCTTCAAGTCGGTCGGCACGCCGCCGAACGGCAACGCCTACGTGGCCACGCCGGGCGCCCGGACGATCTTCACCAACTCGAGCGCGAATTCCGTGGACCAGCTCGTCTTCGCCGACGCGAACGACGACTTCGGGAGCCTGCAGGTCCTGAAGACCCTGGCCACGGGGCCGAGGGTCGTCGCGGGGACCATGGAGATCACCCCCATCCTCCTCACGATGATGAGCGCGACCTCCCAGACATTCACCGCGACGGGCGGCACGGCTCCCTACACGTTCTCGCTCGCGGTGAACAACTCCGGGGCCTCCATCGGCGCCTCGACGGGCGTCTACACGGCGGGCACCACCGTGAACCGGGTGGACACGGTGCGTGTCCAGGATTCGGCGGGGAGGTTCGCGCGCGCGACGGTGAACGTGGTCTCCACGGCGGGCGCGCAGGCTCTCGAGATCCGGCCGCGCTACATCTACTACTTCTATCCCGGCCAGGCCTTCCAGTTCCGCGCCACCGGCGGGGTCGGGGGGGTGACCTGGACGTTGCAGCAGAACAACTCGGGGGCCGCGATCTCCGGTACGGGCGTCTACACCGCGGGCCCCGCGGGCAACGCACTCCAGGACACGATCCGCGTGGCCGACGCGGCGGGCAACTACGACATCGCCTGGGTCTACGTCTGGAACTGGAGCCCGTACGTCTATCCCCTTTGGGCCTACTTCGACTGGGACACCGGGGCGGGCAAGAGCCGGAACGGCTTCGATCCGGGCCAGACCCTGCGCATCACGACCGTCGGCCTCGGCACGAACCCGAACTGGACCTATTCGACCAACGCGTCGGGCGGCACGCTCACTTCCTCGGGGACCACGGCGACCTGGACGGTGGGAAGCACGGGCAACGTGACCGACATGATCACCGCCGCTCAGGGAGGCACGAGCTACACGGGCTACTACAAGGTCCTGCCGCCTCCGATCTCGGTCTCGCCGTCGCTCGCCTCCGCGTTCGGCGGCACGATCCTGCGGTTCAGCGCGTCGGGAGGGACCGGAAGCTACACCTACTCGATCCTGAGCAACTCCTCCGGAGCATCGCTCGTCCAGAGCGGGACCCCGGCCGTCGGGATGTACACGGCGGGCGTCACGGCCGGGACCGACACGATCCGCGTCTCCGACGGGACCTCGTGGGCCGACGTCCAGGTCTCCGTCCTCGCCCAGGCGAACCCGACGAGCCTCTTCTGCTCGCACACCGACCTCTGGCACGGGGAGCTGGACCTGAGCGGCCGGATGGCGCGCGTCCGCCGGCAGGGCGCCACCCCTGTCGGTCAGGGGGACCTGATCTCGACGAACGGCGGGATCGGCGGGGCGACGAACCCGGCGCTGCGGATGGGGACGGGCGCCCAGCTCACCGTGGACCGGACGTTCGTGTGGAA
>JAKEIC010000348.1 GCA_022614695.1 Planctomycetales bacterium
GCGGAGTCGGCGGCCGCCTGGGAGCGCGCCGCGGCCGCGGCGGAGACCGTGCGCGCCGCCGCCGAGGCGCTGGTCCGGGCGGCGGCCGGGCGCGAGTCGGCGGGGGACCTCCCCGCGGCCCGCGACGCGGCGGAGAGGGCCTCCGCGAAGGACCCGACCTCCCTCGCCGCCCGCGAGAGGCTCGTGGCCCTCTGCGTCCGCCAGGGCGACTCGGCGCGGGTGCGAGCGGTCGTGGGGCCGCTCCTCGCGGACGCGGACGCGCCGGCCGCGGTCCGGTCGGAGCGCCACCGGGTCGCGGCCGCCGCGGCCGCGGCGGCCGGTGTGGCGGGCGACCCCCGGGCCGCGGCCGAGGCGGTCGCCCTCTACGGGCGGGCGGCGGAGCTCGACCCGGGCCACGTGGCCGCCCTGGAAGGGCTGCGCGAGGCGCTCCTCGCCACGGCCTCCGACGGCGAGACATTCGCCCGCGCGCTCGAGCCCGCGGTCGCGGCGCTGGAGGCGATCCGGCCCGACGCCGCCCTGGCCCTCCGGGCCCGGCTCGCCGAGGACTACGCCGGCCGCCTCGGCCGGCCGGCGGAGGCGGCCGGGCACCTGCGGGCCGTGGTCGCCCGGCGGCCGCAGGACCGCCCGGCTCTCGCCGCGCTCGCCCGGGTCCTCGCGCGCGGTCCGCGCGAGGCGCTGGCCGAGGCGGTCGAGGTCCACGAGAGGCTCCTCGTCCTCGACCCGCTCCGGGCCGAGGGCTACCGGGCCCTGCGCCCGATCCTCCGCGCCCTCGGAGACCCTCCGCGCGAGGCGCGCGCCGCGGCGGCGGAGGCGGCGTGCTCCGGCCAGGCGCTGGCGCCGGCGGCCGAGCCGCCGGCGGCCCTGCGACCCCTGCCCGGCCGGCTTCGGGAGAAGCACCTCGTCCACCCCGGGGAGCGAGGAGAGCTGGCCCCTCTCGTGGCGCTCGCGGCGCCGCACCTGGACCGCGTCTTCCCGGCCGACCTCTCCCGGGCCGCCGGGCGGAAGGACCCCGTCCCGCGGGACTTCGAGCGGGTCCGGGAGACCGCCGCCTCCGTCGGCCGGATGCTGGGGGACGAGTCGGGCGAGGGGGCCGCGGTCGCCTGGGCTCCTTCCCAGCGGTCGGGATTGCAGCTCGCGCACACGGTTCCCGTCACGATCCTCGTCGGCCCGCCGGCCCTCGAGTGGAGCGAGAGGGTGCTGCGGTTCGCCCTCGGGAAGTTCCTCGTCCACGCGATCCGGGGCCACGCGCTCCCCCTCGCCCTCGGCGCGGAGGCGCTCGCGGACGTCGTCGTCGCGCTGGCGACGGAGGAGGGCGGGGGGCGCCTCCCCGGCGACCCGGCCCTCGCGAAGAAGGTGCGGGGGGCGATCCCGCGGCGCCAACGGACGGAGATCGAGGAGGCCGCGACTCGCGCGCTCCCCGAGTCCACTCCGGAGGCGTGCGCCGGCTATCTCGAGGCGGCGTCGCTCACCGGTGCGCGCGCCGGCTACGTCGCCTCAGGCGGGGACCTGGCGGCGGCCCTCGACCTCCTCGGGCGGAGCCGCGCCCTGGCCGGCGGAGGGCCGCTCCCGATCCCTCAGCTCCTCCGGGAGAGCGCCGAGGCCCGCGAGGTGCTCCGCTTCTCCGTGAGCGCGGACTACGCCGCGCTGGCGGCGGGGTAGCAGCCACTTGTCCCCTGCGGTGAACACGCGCCCGCGCCGCGGGGCAGTGACCGCACCTCCGATCCCACGGGTCCCCAAGAGGTTCCGCCCGAGGGCCCCGAGGCGGAGGGGCCGGCTTGATGTTTGCGTCCCACGCTTCCTACGGGTGCTTGACACCGTCGCCGCGCGGGCGCTACGGTGACGGACCTGGAGGGGGACGCATGCTCGGAAACCTAGGCGTCACGATGGGTCGGGTCGGGGTGGCCGCGGTCGCGGCGGCCCTCCTCGCGGGGTCGGGGTGCAAGACTCCCGAGGAGAGGTCTCGCGGCTACCACGCTAAGTACGACCCGTGGGCCCAGGGGCGCCTCCGCCAGACCGACGACGAGCTGAAGAAGCCCCGGCCGAACTACACCTGGGTCGAGAGGATGAACTGGGAGACCGCCGAGTACCTGGGACGCTTGAGGGACCCGACCTTCTACGCCACCATCGCGGACATCGCCATGCGGAACGCGATGATGTTCGACAAGATCGGGAACAAGGCCAAGGCGCAGCAGTACCGCGCGCTCGCCGTGAAGTACAACCCCGGGATCCAGGGCGGACCCGCCACCGTGATGGGGCCTCCGCCGACGATCCCGCCGGCCCAGGCGCCTCCCCCGCAGACCCAGCCCCCCCCGACCTCGCCCCCTCCGCCGCCTCCCCCCGTGACCATGGCCCCTCCCCCGCCTCCCTCCGACCCTCCGCCGGTGATCGGCTCGAGCATCAAGTACCGGGTCGCGGTCCTCGCGTTGGACGAGCCGAAGTCCACGAAGGAGCAGTTCGAGTACGGGTCGCAGTTCCGGGGGTGCCTCGAGGCCGCCTTCCGGGCCCAAGGGCGGAACAGCTTCGACCTGATCAACCGGAGCGAGATAGACACCGTGATCAAGGAGAAGAACCTCTCCGAGACCGAGTACGCCGAGAAGGCGATGGACATCGGCCAGCTCCTGAACGCCGACTTCCTCCTGGTCGGGCACGTCGGGCCGGACCAGAGGCACGTGGTCTTCAATATCTCGGTCCAGCTCGTCGAGACGGCGACCGGACGGGAGACCGCGGCGGTCCAGGGGACGACCCAGAGGGGCATCCAGGACTTCCGGGCCCTCGCCGAGGATTTCACCCGCGAGCTGGTGAAGCAGCACGTCGCGGCACAGCCCCGCGGCTAAGCTGGAGTGCCAGCCAGGGGTGTCAACCCGCTAGGCAGGCCTGTAAAGGCGGTTTTACACCGGGGGGGGATGGCCCCCATCTCGCGGCGTGTCAACTCGGATACACTCGGCCGCCTCGCGCTGGAAATCATGCATAGAAAACGGGTTGTGTAGCGGACCTCCGCGTGGGGACCCCGCGGCCACCACCAGGGAGGCCTCCTCCCGCTGGCATGGGCATTGCGCTTCCGCGGTGCGTCCCGGCCGGGTTCGCGGCCGCCCCGCGATCCACCCGGCCCATACGGAAACGCTTGACCGGTGACAAAGTCCAGAGAGAATCCGGGGCCTTCCGGGGCGGGCGAGCGGGCAGCCCCTCCCATGGCAGCTCCTAGGGCGACGAGAGCCTTGAGACCGGAGACAGCGAAGGAGGACGCGATGGCGCGCAAGTGGAATCGTCCGATCGGCGCGTGGTGGTTGGCGGCCGCCCTCGTGGCGTCCGGGTGCACGAAGGACCAGAACCCGGGGGACACCGCGCCGGACGACCTGAAGGAGCTCGTCCTGCTCCAGGTCAACCCTCCCGACGGCACCACCAACGTCTACCGCGATGACTCGGTCATCCTCACGCTCTCGGCGCCCGTGGACCCCGCCTCCGTCAACACGACCACCGTCCAGATCCGGGACGCCACGGGCGGGACCCCGATCGGGTCCTTCAAGGTCGAGTACGAGCGCGTCATCTTCACCCCCGCGAACCCGCCGGCCCTCCTCGCGAACACGGTCTACACGGTCTACTGCCCGACCTGGGTGGCGCCGCCGACCTGGCCGCCGCCGCTTGGCTGGCTCCCGACCGCGACACTCATGAGCCTCGAGCAGACGCCGCTCATGGGCGTCGCTCCGACCGTGCGCAACCCCTCGACATTCACGACGGGGGCCCTGATCCGTCCCGACACCACCTGCCCCTTCATCCTGGCCGTGAACCCTCCCCAGAACTACTCGGACGGGTTCATCCCCGTCCCCTACGGGCCGACCGGGGTGCCCACGAACGCCAACATCGGGGTGCGCTTCTCCGAGTCCATCTCGGCCCAGAGCGTCTGCCCCTCGATCACGCCCCCGACCCCCAACGTGACCACGGCTAACGCCGCCTCCTTCACGTTCCAGCTCACGGACCTGACGGCGAGCCTCCTCGTCCCCGGGACCTTGCTCATGCGGGACAACCAGAGGGTGCTCGAGTTCGACCCGAACACCCTGCTCGACCCCCTGAACAGCTTCACCAACGGCTACCTCCGGCCCGGCGGCACCTACCGCATCGAGATCTTCGCCAACCCCGGGACCCCTAGCCCCCCTTACACGCCGCCCCCGTTCGGGATCCGCGACCTCGCGGGCAACTACCTGGCCGACAACGGGCTGTGCGGCCGGCCGATCCCGCCGACGTACCGGTTCACGTTCACCTGCGCCGGGACGGCGGCGAGCACGACCCTCACCAACATCACGGAGAACTTCGACCAGAACATCCGCGAGCAGATGCTCCCGTACAACGTGAACACGGTCCCGCCGCTGCTCCCGACCTACAACCAGGCCGAGTGGAACACCCTTTTCCAGGGCTGGCTCTCCTGCACGATCGCCAACCCCGGGACCACGTGCCACAACGGCGGCGGCGCGAACGCCCCCGGCCCGAACCAGCCCTTCCCGGGCACCTCGTTCACGCCCACGGTTCCCTGGGACAACACGTTCGTCGCCCCGCAGTTGGGCCAGCGCACTCAGACCCTCCTGCTCGCATCCGAGATCCTCACCACCCCCTCGATCGGCGGGCCGGTGGGCGGCGGGGTGGTGACCCGTCTCTTCTGGCAGCAGGGCCCGAACAACACGACCCAGCAGACCTACAACAACCTCATCGTGAGGCTCGGGCACACCTCTCTCACGAGCCTCGGCAGCAACCCGCTCGGGACCCCGCCGGTCGCGACCTACGCGAGCAACTACGTGATCTCGGGCGGGCTGGTGCAGCCGACGGTCGTGGCGCGGCTCCAGAGCTACACGGCCCCGGCGGCCACCGCCGGGAGCTTCGTCGAGTTCCCCATCGCCCCGAACTTCGTCTGGGACGGCACCAACAACATCGTCGTGGACGTCGAGTGTCGCGGCGGGACGGGGCTCCGGGAGTGGAACGCCGACCCCGGCACGGGCGGCAACACGAACTCGCGCCTGTTCTTCGGGGACATCGTGAACCCGGGGAACAACCCGAACGGCGCCGGGACCGTGGGGAACCTCCTCTTCGGGTGCCGGTTCGTCTTCAACACGTTCCACTCGGTCACGCCGATTGACATCACGACCCCGCCCGCGAACGGCTTCTCGAAGCCCCCGCTCTGGCCGGCGACCACGGTCCGGGGCGTCGTCGCCCCGAACGGGCAGGTGGTCTCGTACCCGACGCCGACGGGGGTGAACCCGCCGGAGGACTTCCTCGTGACGACCGGCTTCAACTTCACGACGGACGCCGGGCCGGGCTTCGGCCACTTCCTCTACCGGACCTTCGAGATCGCGCCCGGAGCGGTCGTGAACGTGACCGGCAACAACCCGCTGGTCATCCGCGTGACCCACACCGTGAGCATCGCGGGGACGATCAACGCGGACGGGCGGAACGGCACCGCGGGCCAGACCGCGGGCGGGACGGGCGGGGCGGGCGGGCCGGGGGCCGGCGGCGGCGGCGGCGGCGGCGCGGGCGTTCCCGTCGGGGCCGGCGGGGGCGGCACCACCGGGATGGGTTACGACGCCCTCCAGTTCCAGGTCGCGACCACGGGCTTCAATTCGGGCGGCGGGGGCGGCCAGGGCGGGGCCGGCGGCGCGTCGGGGGGCGGCGGCGGCCACTCGACCGGCGGCGCGAGCGCGGCGAACGTCGGCGCCGCCGCGGGCGGGGTCGGGGGCATCGCCTGGGGCAGCGCCTCGATCATTGACCTGCACGGCGGGACCGGCGGCGGCGGGGGCGGCGGCGGCGTCGCCAACTCGGGGGCCGGCGGCGGCGGCGGGGGCGGCGGCGGCGGGTACGTCCAGATCATCACGGACCGCAACATGAACCTCACGCCCTCGGCGTTCCTGGCCGCGCGGGGCGGCAACGGGGGCGGCGTGCAGGGCTCGACCCCGGGCGGCGCCGGCGGCGGCGGCGCGGGAGGCTGCGTCTACCTGCGGAGCTTCAGCGGCGCCTTCACCCCGACGCCCCCCGTGGGGAACCCGGGGGCCCAGCTCCTCGCGGCGCAGGACACGACGCCCCCGCTCGTCTACGGCGTGGGCGGGAATTCGCCCGCTGCCGGGGCCGGGGGGAACGGCGGCGACGGCCGCATCCGGCTCGACAGCGGCCGGCTCGTCGGAGGGCAGTGGGCGGGCCAGAGCACGGCCACCATCCAGCCGCTGCCGATCGTCTTCGCGGCCGGGTCCCTGGGCGTGCGGCTCCC
>JAKEIC010000349.1 GCA_022614695.1 Planctomycetales bacterium
CGGCGCACCCGGCTTCGCGACCTCCACAGTGCCGGCTACAATCTCTCACGCATCCGCTCCTGCATCCTCGCCCGCGGCCCATAGCGGAGTAGGACTAGGGGGGGGGCGTGCACACCCACGGCTGGCAGAGGTCGGGCGCGCAGGTGTTGGGCTGACAGATGTTCGGCGCGCAGCCGTACGCGGGAAGGCACGACAACGCCTCCGCCGTCCGCGTCACCGCGAACGTCCCGAGGATCGCGGGGGGGAGGTAGACCGCGAGCCGGAGGAGCTTCCGGCGGGCCTGTCTCCGGGCTTCTTCCCGGTCCGGGGAGGCGTCGCGACGGCTCATGGGCCGCACGGCGGCGAGCAGCCGGGGCCCCCGTGCGGGGTGCACGGCAGGCAGTGCTTCGGCCGGGGCCCGCAGGAGTGGCCCTCGGCGCTGCGGGTGACCGTGAACGTGCCGAGGACGGCGGGCACGAGGTAGCCGGCGAGCCGGAGGAGCCGGCGCCGAGCGCTCTGCCGGTCGCCCTCGGGGCCGGCGGGCATCACCCGCGCCGGACCCCACCCTCGGGCGATTCGGGTCTCCCCGCCTGTGTCGGACACTCGGTCCGCACTTCCGTGTAACCGCACGCGCCGCGGATGAACCCCGCGACCTCCGAGCCGTCGCCGACCGCCTCCACGACCGCCTCCCGGGGCTCGGGCTGCGCCCGCAGAAGCGCGCACATCTGGGCCCGGCCCCGCTCGCCGTGACGGAACCACCGCCGGAGGTTCTTCCCGTTCCGCCCCTGGATCGTCACCCAAAGGCCGCCGGACGAGGTCTGGACGCGGGCGCGCGTGGCGACGCTCCCACCCGCGGCAGGGATCGGGCCGACGAGACCGCGGGCGGCCTCGAGGCCCCACCGGAGCGATAGCTGGTGGAGGACCGTCATGGCGCCTCGGGAGGCGGCGGCTGGTTCCAGGCCTCCTCGATCTCGGTCGCCTTCCCCCCCACCTGCGAGATGTTCACGATCCGGACGTCGGCATATCCGCACTTCTCCCGGAGGAAAGCCGCCATCCACTTCCCGTCGGCGATGGTCTTCACCACGCCCCGGCGGGGGAAGGGCTGCGCGCGGAGCAGCGCCCGCATCTGGGCGAGGCCCTCGGCGTCATGGCGGAACCAGCCGCGGGTGAGGACCCTGCCGCCCGGCGCCTCGATGGTGACCTGGGAGGAACGGAGCTTCAGCTCCACCCGGGCGAGGACGGCGTAGGCCGCCTTCGCGGTCTCGGCGCCGCCGAAGACGCCCTTCAGCGCGTCGAGGCTCGCCCGGAGGGACCACTCCATCGGACCGCTCCTCCCCCCCTACTGCCGCGCCGGGCCGGCGCCCGGGGCGGCCGCGCCGGGCGCGGCCGGGGGCTCCGGCGGCCGGAATGTCCGCCAAGCGTCCGGCAGCCTCTCCTCGGCCTCGGCCGCCTCGGCCGCCGTCGCCGCCTTCCACCGGATGCGGTCTCTACCCTCGATCTCGGCGAGGGCCACCGGGCGCCCTCCCGCCACGACCAAGAGCGCGAGCTCGGCGTTCGTCGGGATCTCCGAGCCGGGGAATTCCCGGCGGATCTTCACCGCCAGCCGGCGGGACCCATCCTCCGCCTTCTCCTCCCCGGACCTCTCGACCGTCTCGAGTCCCGTCACCATCGCGCCCAGCTCGGGGAACGGCCGGGCGGGGAGCTTCCCGGCCTCTGCCAGCGGCTCCAGGGCCGCGCCGTGCAGGAGCCGCGCGAGCAGGGAATCGCCGAGCTCGACCCCCTCCGGGGCCGCGGCCTCCCGTACCTCCGGAGCCCCCGACTCGCCCACCCTCTCGACGACCCGGAGCTTCCCGCCCCGGACGGCGGCGGAGAGGGAGATCGTCGTCGGGCGACCCAGGACGGTGCCCGTGAGCCGGCTCGCGAAGGCCTCCGCCTGCAGGTCGGCGTCGAGGTGCAGCGCCCCCGCGGCCACGAACTCGGGACGGCCGTGTTCGTTCAGCCGCGACTCGACGCTCTCGTAGCGGAAGCCGCCCGCGGGACGCGGGACGAGGCGGATGGACCGCAGGCCGCGGAGCCGGCCCTCGAGGTCCCGGCCGACCAACCGGCCTCCCGCGGGCTTCTCACGGGTCGGGAGGGCGGGCGCCCCGGCGAGCGACGGGGCCTCCGATTCGCCGGCGGCCTTCGCCTTCGCGTCCGCCTTCTCGCGCTCGGCCTCCCGCGCCGCCGCGGCGTCCTCGTCGTACTCCGTCCGGAAGACGTCTCCGCGGGGGACCTTGACCGTGCCCGCCGCCGTCGAGACCTCGAGGTGCTCGTCGGTGACGCCCACGATCTTCCCCTCGATGACCTTCCCGTCGTAGAGGTGCACGCGGTCGGCCCTCGCCGGCCCGTCCAGTGCGGCGAGGGCCGCGAGGACGAGACCGGAGAGGGTCGCGCGCCGGAGAGTCACTAGAGGCCCCTCCTCCAGCAGAGGGCCTGCCAGGCCCCGGCCGGACCGCCCGGGCTCGCCGGCGGGAGCCCCGGGGGCTTCACGAAACTCGGGTCGGTCAGGCGCTGATCGAAGCGGACCGTCATCTCCGAGTGGTACTGGCCGCGTGGGACCCAGACGTTCCGGCCGAGGCTAGGGACCCACTCCCAGTGGGCGCTGTTCACGGCGTAGTCGCGGTTGATGGCCACCCGGTTCCCCGCGAGCATCCCGCCGAGGATCTCGAAGTGGGCCGCGCCCTGGGAGGTGAGGTTCGAGTCCTTGAAGTCGTTCTCGGCGTACATGACCCCGTCCATGAAGTCCACCGTCCCGAAGCGGGGGTCGCCGAGGACGATGTTCCCGCTGTCGGCCACGCTCGAGTCCTTGAGCGCGATGAAGGCGACCATGGTGCTGTTGTCGGGGTAGCGAACGTCGTCGCCGATGTAGATGTTCCCCTTCGCGACGATCGTGATCTTGGTCCCGGCGGCCCACTGGAACTGGATCGTCGAGAAGTTGTTGATCCAGACGTTCCCGTCCACGTAGTAGATCTTGTTGTTCCCGTCGGCCGAGGGCGTGATCGGGTCGGCCCAGGCGCGCGTCCCGTCGCCGAGGTCCTCGAGGAAGTAGTCGTTCTTCGCGGTGCCCGAGGTGAGGCTCGACCGGTCCGACGGGTTCTTCGTGAAGATGTGGGCGGGGTCGGAGCTCGAGAGCGTCCCGCTCGTGCGGGAGCCGAAGTTCTGCGCGACGTCAATGTCGGCGATCTGGGAGTAGTTCATCGCGGCGAGGTTCGGGGGGAGGACCGGCGTGCTCGTGCGGACCGCCGTGTGGTTGCTCGCGCCCGCCACCCCGAGCATCAGGTTCCCGAGCCCCTTCACCTCGCCGTTCAGGCGCGCCTGCTGGTTCCGCATGATGTCGCCGCCCGCGTAGACGTCCCCCTCGACCAGGTCGCCGTCGAAGGCGGTGTTCGAGTCCATGGCGTCCACGCCGCCGCCGAAGGAGAGCTGGTACTGGAACTGGTTCGGGTAGGTGCCGTCGGGATTGACCTCGGCCGCGTTGCCCGCGTAGACGGCCTTGAGGAAGCTCTCGTTGATGGTCGGGGGCTCCCGGCTGAACTCGACCGTGACCGTCTCGCGGCTGCCCGAGAAGTCGCCGACCGAGTTCACGGTGATCAGCTCGGCGCCCGGGCCGCCGATCGTGGCGGTCGTCGTGGTCGTGAATGTGCCTCCCTGGAACGACACGGGGCCGTTCGTGGTGGTCCCCGAGATCACGGGGCCGTTGCCCGACTGGACCTGGGCGATGACGGCGGCCGCGCCCGCCTCGGCGATCTCGAAGGCGCGGAACCTGGAGACCTTCTCCTCGGTCGCGCGGGCGGTGGCGACGCCGACGCTGAGGAGCGCCGCGCTCATCCCGGCCAGCACGAAGATCAGGATCGCGGTCACGATCATTATCGTCCCGCGCTCGCTCCGTCGCATCGGTCGGACCATGGGAACCTCCGGGCGGGCTCTTCGAGCCGCCGGAGGTCGTAGAGCAGGGCCCGTGCCGGGGAGTGCGCCGCGGCGGCCCCGCACAGCCCATCGCCTCGAAGTGGCACGTGACAAGGGAGTTGCGATCCGAGCTCGCTCCAGGCGTCGGCGCGGGTCGCCCGGCCTCCGCCGGGGGGTGGTGGATGAATTCCGACCCGCACGGCTCCCGCGGTCGCCCTAGCCGCATGAGGCCAAGTGGTTGCGTCGGGAGGCGAAGGGCGCGAATCCGACCCCCCTACCTGCCGGTCGGAACGATCCGCGCCTCCCGCACCCCCGGGACGTCAACCTCCGTCCGCCTCCAGCAGGATCGTCACCGGGCCGTCGTTCACGAGGCCCACCTTCATGTCGGCGCCGAATCGCCCCTCGGCGAGCCGCGCTCCGGCCGATCGGACGGCCGCCGCGAAACTGCCGACCAGCGGCTCGGCCTCGGCGGGCGGGGCGGCCGGTTCGAACCCGGGCCGCCGTCCCCGGCTCGTGTCGGCGCAGAGCGTGAACTGGGAGACGAGCAGCACCTCGCCCCCGATCTCGAGGCACGAGAGGTTCATCTTGCCCGCCGGGTCCGGGAAGATGCGAAGCTCCAAGCTCCTCCGCGCGAGCTTCTCGGCGACCGCGGCCGTGTCGCCGCGCTCGACCCCGAGGAGGACGAGAAGCCCCCGTCCGATCCGCGCGACCGGAGCCCCGTCCACCGTGACCGACGCCTCCGAGACGCGCTGGAGGAGGGCCTTCACTTCTCGGCCGGCGCCGCGGGCGCGCCGCCGGGGAGGACGTAGGCGACCGCCGCCCCGCCGAACGCGAGCAGCCAGGCGGCGAGGATCGCGAGCAGGAGCCGCCGGATCCGGCGCCGGACCTGCGCGGGATCGGGGGGCGGGGGAGAGGGGGAGGGATCGCCCACGCGGCCGCTAGGTTACGCGCCGGACCCGCGCTGGCAAGACGACGCCCCGTGGCGGTCTCGCGGGCCGGCCCCAGGGTCGCTACGATCGAGTCCGGGAGGTGGGGCATGAGGCGCGCGGATGCGTGGGCGGCGGCGACCGTCCTTCTCGCGGGCGGCGCCGCGGCGGACGAGGGGGGCGGCGCGGGAGACCTCCGCCCGCCTTTCCGCGTCGAGGCCGCTGGGAAGCCGATTGACGTGGAGATCGGCCACGCGGCGCCGCTGCTGGCCGACCTCGACGGGGACGGCGTGCGCGACCTGCTCGTCGGCCAGTTCGAGGGGCGTCTCCGGCTCTACCGGAACGAGGGGACGGCGACCGCCCCGAGGTTCGGCGAGCCCGCCTACGTGAAGGCCGGAGACACGGACGCGCGGGTCCCGACGGGCTGATGCATCGGGTTCGGTCCGCAGTTGGCGGACGTGACGGGGGACGGGCGAGCGGATCTCCTCTCGGGCAGCTGGCCGGGGGAGATACACGTGTTCCCGGGCCTGGAGTCCGGCGGATTCGGGAAGCGGACGACGATCCCCGGGCCGGACGGGAAGCCGCTCAACCCGGGGAAGGCCTCGGCCGTCGCCGCGGCCGACTGGGACGGAGACGGCGACACCGACCTCCTCGCCGGCGAGATCCGGGGCTCCGTGGTCCTCTACCGGAACGTCGGGACAACCGCGGAGCCGATGTTCGCCGCGGCCGAGGCCGTCAAGGCGGCCGGACTCCCGATCGAGGTCCCGGGCGGCGACGCGGGGCCGTGCGTCGCCGACTGGGACGGGGACGGCGCCCTCGATCTGCTCGTCGGCTGCGGGGACGGGAGCGTCCTCTGGTACCGGGACTGGCAGGAGACGGGGAAGCCCGGCGACCCCTCCCTCGAGCGGGCGCGCACGCTCGTCCCGCCGGCCCGCCCCGCCGACCCGGCGCTCCCCGGCGGCTCGCGACCCTCGCTCCGGGCGAAGATCGCCGTCGCCGACTGGGACGGCGACGGCCGGACGGATCTCCTCGTCGGAGATGTGGACTTCGAGGACCGCTCCGCCGCTCCGCCGAAGGAGCTGGAGAGCTCGGAGGAGCTGCTCGCCCTCGCGAGGGAGTACGCGAGGCGCCTGAAGCCGGTCCCGGGCGAGACCCCGGTGGAGAAGGCCGGACGCGAGGCGGAGGCGAGGGCGCTCCAGCAGCAGATGGTCGCGCAGGGGAAAGGGCGCGAGGCGGCGCGCCCGCGGTTCGAGATCCACGGGAACGTCTGGGTGTTCCTGCGGAGGCCCGCGGAGCCCCCCGCGCCCGCGACGAAGGGGTAGCCGACTACCCGGCCGCGGCGTCGGGCTCCCCGGGCACGGGCGCCTCTTCCAACAGCCCATCGAGGAGCTCCGCCGACGGCTCCTCTCTCGGGGCCTCGAGGGCGCGCGAGGCGGAGTCGGCGTGGACGACGTCCCCCGCCAGGAGAGCGCCCAGCAGGAACGGGACCGGGGCGGCCGCCCACCACGACGGGTTGGCGGAAAGGAGGTCCGCGATCGCGGCGAGGGGCGACGTCCTCCCGGCCGCCCCGCCGACGGCCAGCGAGGCGGCCGACGCGGCCGTCCCGAGCATCAGGAGGCCGGCCGCCAGGAGCCCCTGCTCGACCCGGCCGCCGCGGGCCCGGAAGACCGCGGGCGCGAGGAAGACGAGGAGCGCGAGCGTCGCGAGGACCTCGGTCCCGAGCCCCACCCCTCGCGGGAACGGGACCCCGCCCGGCGGGAGGGTCCCCGCCAGGAAGAGCGCCGGCGGGACGACCCCCCGGAGCACCGCGGCCCGGAGGCCGCGGGCGCGGGCCGAGGCGGCGAGCGCGAGGGCCGTGCCGGCCCCCGCCGAGAGTGCGGCGAGGCCGAAGGCCCCGGCCGCCGGCCCCCAGGGGGCGCCGCCCACGGCGACCGCGAGCGCGTAGAGCGGCAGCGGCGCTACGACGAAGAGGCCCGTCACGGCCCACGCCGCCCGCTTGTCGGCTCCGCCGTGGTCGCGCGGCCGGGCCCCCGCGAGGCGCCAGACGTCCGTGAGGCCGCGAGCCCGCTCGGCGGCCGGGGCGAACGACGCGGCGAGCGCGGCCGCGATCGCCGCGACGGCGGCGTGGGCGATCCCGAGCGCGGTCCCGGCGGCCCGCGACCCGGGGGCCGCCCCCTCGCGCACGGAGACCGGGTCGAGGAGAGGCGGGGCCGCCGCCCAGGCCGCGACCAGGGCGATCCCCGGCACGGCGAAGGAGGCCAGCAGGAGCGTCCACACGAGCGGGTCCGCGCCGGCCCGTCGGATCGCCCGCGCCGCGAGCACGTCGCGGGGAGTCATGCGGACGAGTGTATCACGGGGCATAATCAGGACCCTCGGGGGATGGAACCCGATTCCTTCGAGATCGTCTTCCGCTTCGCGGACGTGTCGGACGACCTCGTCCGCCTGCGCGTCTTCGCTCCCGAGGCGGGGCGGGAGCTGCTCCGGCTGAAGCGTCCCCCGACGCGCCAGGGGCTCCAGCACCTCGTGTTGGCGGCGGTGATCGTCGGGTACGTGGACGAGGTGTCGCCGAGGATCCGGGTGCGGGCGAAGGCCGAGTCCGAGGTCGAGGCCGCCGAGCGAGCGCTCTACGAGTCGGAGGAGCGGCTCCTGCGCGTGGACTGCGCGGACCTCGCGCGCCGCGGCGCGATCGAGTTCGCAGAGAACTAGCCCCGGATCTCGTGGACCCGGTCCACGGGGAGGTCGCGAAGCTCCTGCACCGTTCCGGCCCGGTCGGGCCAGCGGATCGCGAGCTTCTCGATCCTGTCCGCCGCGCCGAGGCCGAAGTGCAGGGTGCGCGAGGGGGAGAGGCCGAAGTGGCCGGTCGAGGAGAGGACTGCCCGCGTCCGTGTCACTCCTCCCGCCGTCACCGAGACCCGCGCCCCGAACGCCGAGCGGTTCGAGCCGGGGCCGCCATCGAGGATCACCTCGACCCAGTGGCGGCCGGGCGCCGGGGTCCCCCGGAAGAGCGCCGCGACGTGGGTCTTGCGGCCGTTCCAGTCGTGGGGGTTCCCGGCGACGAGCAGGTCGAGGGCGCCGTCCCGGTCGTAGTCGCCGATCCCCACCTGGTTCGAGTCGCGGAAGTCCACGCCGAACGCGGCCGTCGCGTCCTCGAATCCCCTGTCGGGGCGCTGGCGGTAGATCCGCAGGCGCTGGTCGTCGGGATACGCCGTCGAGGCGAGGACCAGGTCCAGGAACCCGTCGTTGTCGAGGTCCCCCCACGCGGCGCCGACGTCCCCCTGGTTCCAGGCCTGGCGCGTGCGCGGCCGCTCGAAGGGCGCGGTCACGCGGACGAATCGCCAGGGTGGCGTCGCCTGCGGCCCCTGGTTCGCGAGGAGCGCCGAGAGGTCCGACGAGGGACCCGCCCACGCGTGGGTGATCTCGCAGAGGAAGACGTCCGTGTCCCCGTCGTCGTCGTAGTCGGCCGGGACGGCCGAGAAGGAGTTCCCGTTCGCGCGGAAGGGGGGCTCGGTCTCGCGCTTCCCGATGCGGGGGTTGTCCCGGATCCACTCCGGGTAGACGCCGGAGCGGTCGGCGTCGCCGTCGAAGCCCGAGCCGGGGCCCCAGTCCTGGAACGTCCCGTCCCCGCGGTTCCGCCAGAGCCGGTTCCACTGGCGGCCGTAGCTCGACGCCAGCACGTCGGGCCACCCGTCGTTGTCCAGGTCCGCGGCCGCGACGCCGTACGTGGGCCGGCTCGAGTCGGCGTGGCCGGGCTCGGGGCGGGTCATGAGCGCAGCCGCAACGGTCACGTCGGCGAACTTCCCCCGGCCGTCGCCCCGGTAGAGCCGGTCGGGGTGGGCCTCGAGCCCCTTCCCGTAGCGGACGTACCAGTTCCCGACGAAGAGATCCAAGTTCCCGTCGCGGTCGTAGTCGAGGAACGCCGCCGCCGACGTCGTGACGGGTCCGTCCGCGCCCACCCCCGAGTCGCCGGGCGCCCGGTAGCGCGCACCGTCCGCGGCGCGCGCCCCGAGGAGGATCGCGCTCCGGTCCCCCGTGTCGGGCGCGGTCGCGTGGTCCAGCGGCTCCTGGTACGCGGCCCGGAACAGGTCCGGTGTGCCGTCGTTGTCCACGTCGCCGACCAACGCGAAGACCGAGGCGGCGGGCTTCCCGTTGGGGCCGCCCTCCCGGATCCCGCATGCGTCCGTCGTCTCGACGAACCTCCTCGCCCCCGCCGAGGCCGGGTCCGCGACGTTGCGGAAGAGCCGCGCCGACCCGCGCGCCGCCGGAGGCCCACCTCCCTCGTGAATCAGCGCGTCGTCCCAGCCGTCCCCGTCGGCGTCCACGAGCGCGACGCGGTAGGCGCGGACGTCCCCGAGACCGACGGCGGCGGCGACCTCCCGCAGGAGGGGGCCCGCGGCGGGCGGCGCCGGCGCCGGTGGCTCCTGCGCGGAGGCCGGCGCGAGTCCGAGCAGGAGGAGCGGACTCGCGAGGCGGGAGGGCCTCGGCACGCCGCCATTATGACGGCCGACCGTCCTGGCGGGCGGAGTGTGGCGTCGCGCGCACCGATAGAATCCCCTCCCGTGCCCGCCGCCCTCCGCGGCTTGGCGGAGCGGCTAGCCGCCCCCATGTCGCGACTCGCCTCCATCAGCCGCCGCCCCGGTCCTTCGTTGCTGTTGATCGGCGTGCTCACGGTCGCGGCGGTGCCCGGAGTCCTCCGGGTCTCATTCGAGGAGGACCTCACCGCGCTCTTCCCCGGGGACCAGCCGGAGATCCGGGCGCTCGCGACGTACCGCGACCTGTTCGCCGGGGGAGACTCGCTGCTCCTCCTGGTGCGCGGGGAGGTCGGCCGCGACCGTCTCCTCGCGGCCGGCGACGCGCTCGCCCAGCGGCTGGCGGCCGCCTGCCCCGAGGCGCGCGTCCGGCACCGGATGGACCGGGAGACGCAGGAGTTCTTGAAGGGGACGTTCCGGGACCACGCCTTCCTCTACCTGGCGCCTCCGGAGATGGGGGAGGCGCGCCGGCTCCTCTCGCCCGACGGGATCCGCGAGGCCGTCGCCGCCGGCGCCCGGCGGCTCTCGTCGCCCTCGGGCCTCGCGCAGGCCGAGCGGTTCCAGCGGGACCCTCTCGGGCTGGGGGAGCGGGTCTTCTTCCCGGCGTTCCGGCGGAGCGCGGGCGGGGCGCTCCTCGACCCCGAGAGCGGGGCGGCCCTCTCGGCCGACGGCCGGGCCCTGCTCCTGCGCGTCGAGGGGGCGAGCCAGGCCCGGGACGTCCCGTACAGCCGCGACGTGGTCGCGCGGTGCGAGAGGGCCGTCGCGGAGTGGCGCGCCGCCACCGCCGACGGCGGGGCGCTCCAGGTCACGCGCGCCGGCGGCTACCTCGCCGCGGTGCGGAACGAGGCGAGCATCAAGCGCGACCTGGTGCTCACGAGCGTGACCGGGGTCCTCGGCGTCCTCGCGCTCTTCGCGCTCGCGTGTCCGCCCCGACTCCGGGGAGTCCCCCCGCGCCGGGCCCTCGCGAGCCTCGCCGCCCCGCACGGGCTCGTGGCGGTCCCGCTCGGCCTCGGCGTCCTCTGGACCGCGGGGCTCGCCGGCTGGGCCTACGGCCGGATCGGGTTCGTGACGGCGGCCTTCGCGGCGGTCCTCGTCGGGCTCGCCGTGGACTTCCCGATCCACCTCCTGACGCGCTACCGGGACGAGCGGACCCGCGCCGAGCCCGCGGCCGCGCTCGCCGCGACCCTCGCGGGGACCGGGCCCGGGCTCGTCGCGGCGGCGGTGACGACGGCCGGGGCGTTCCTCGTCCTCGTCTCCTCGAGCTTCCGCGGGCTCTCGGAGATGGGCCTCCTGACGGCCGCCGGGCTGGTCCTCTGTCTCGTGGCGGTCTTCTCGACGGCGGCGTTCCTCTACCCGCGCGCGGAGATCCGGGGGCGGGACCCCGAACGGTCGCCCTTCGGGGCGATCGGGCGGCTGCCCCGCGGGGCGGCGCTCGCGGTCCTGGCCCTCGCCGCCGCCGCGAGCGCGGGCGCGGCCGCCGCCCTCTCGCGGCCGGGCCTCCGCTTCGAGGAGGACCTGCGCCGGCTCGCGACCCCGGGAGCCGAGGCGAACGAGACCCAGGGCGCGCTCGCGGAGGCGTTCGGGCTCTCGCTCGATCCGTTGCTCCTCCTCACGGAGGCGGGAGACGCGGACGCCGCGGTCGCGGAGGCCGCCCGGGTGGCCGAGTCCCTCGAGGGGCTCGTCGCCGAGGGGCGGCTCGCCTCGGTCCTCGGTCCCGGCTCGCTCCTCCCGAGCCCCGAGCGGCGGGCCGCGAACTGCGCGGCTCTCGCGGAGGTCGAGCCGGGAGCGACGATCGCGGGCGTGCGAGCGGCCCTCGATGGCGAGGGCTTCGACCCCGCGGAGTTCGGGGAGGGGCTCGGCCACCTCGAGGCGGCGCTCGCGGGGTCGCGGCGGGGGGACCTGGGGCTCGCGGCCCTCTCGGGCCGAGAAGGACCCCTCCACGAGGTGCTCCGGGCGCGCCCCGCGGGCGGCGCCGTCGCCGCGACGGTCCTCCAACCCGCGGGCCGGCCCGACGGGGCCGCCCGGACCGCCCTCGCCCGGGACGTGGCGGAGGCGGTGGCGCGCGCCGGCCCGGGGACGGTCCTCGCGACGGCGGATCTGGTCGTCGCCCGCCTCCGGGACCGGCTCCTCCCCGAGGTGCGTGTGATGTGCCTCGTCGCGGGGGGGGCGGTGGCGCTGCTCACCTTCTTCCATTTCGGGCGGCTTGGCTGGACCCTCCTCGCGCTCGTCCCGGTCGGGCTTGGCCTCCTCTGGACGGCCGGGGCCATGGCGGCCCTCGGGATCCCGCTCACCTTCTTCAACGTCTCGATATTCCCGCTGATCCTCGGGATCGGGGTGGACGATGGCATCCACGTCGTCTCCCGCTACATCGAGGGAGGCGAGCGCGACCTCCAGCGGACCCTCGCCGCGGTCGGTCTCCCGGTCGTGATGACCTCGGCGACGACGATGATGGGGTTCGGCTCGCTCGTCCTCGCCGAGAACCCCGGCCTCGCCTCGCTCGGCGCCGCGTCGTCGCTCGGCGTCGGTGCGTGCCTCGCCGCGTCGCTCCTGGTGCTTCCGGCGCTCCTGCGCTGCCGCTAGCGTTCCTTCGCCCGGCGCATCGCCCGGCGGTCGGACTTCTCGCGCTCGGCCTCGCGGCGGTCGTGCCGGTGGGCCGTCCGCGCGAGCGCCAGCTCGACCTTGGCCCGGCCGTCCTTGAAGTAGAGCGACAGCGGCACGAGAGTCGTCCCCTTCTGCTCGAGCCGCCCGGAGAGCTTCTCGATCTCCGAGCGGTGGAGGAGGAGCTTCCTCTCGCGCTTGGGCTCGTGCCCGACGTACGCCGCCGGCCCGTACGGCGGCACGTCCATGTTCAACAGGAAGACCTCCCGGTTCTTCACGCGCCCGTAGCTCTCGGCGATGGAGGCCTTCCCCTCGCGGAGCGACTTCACCTCGGGCCCGGTCAGGACGATCCCCGCCTCCTGCGACTCGAGGATCACGTACTTGTGCCAGGCCTTGCGATTGCGCGCGACGACCTTGCGGTCGGGCTTCCCCGCGCCGTCCGACCCTTCGCGAGCCATCTAGAGCCTCACCCCCACCCACAGCCCGTCCCCGATCGGGACGATGATCGAGTGCAGCTCCTTCGTCGCCGCCATCACGTCGTTGAACTTCCGTACGGCGGCCACCTCGCGGTCGGTCGGCTTCTTCTCGAAGAGCTCCCCGAAGGCGAAGGCGTTGTCGCACATCACGAGGCCGCCGCGGCGCACGACCCGGAGGCACTCCTTCAAGTAGCCGGGGTAGCCTGCCTTGTCTGCGTCGAGGAAGGCGGCGTCGGCGGAGTCCGCGGCGAACGTCGGGAGGACCTCCGCCCCCGCGCCGCGGACCACCTGGACCCGGTCCGCCACGTCCGACTTCCGGACCCACTCCTCGGCGAAGTCGGCGTGCTTCGGGAGGATCTCGATCGTCCTCACCCGACCCCCGGGAGGCAGCGCCCGGGCCATCGCGATCGCCGAGTAGCCGGCGAGGGTGCCGACCTCGACCACTTGCCGGGCCCCGATCGCGCGCAGGAGGATCTGCATGAGGCTCGCCTGCTCGGGCGAGATCCAGATCGCGGGGATCCCGGCCGCGGCGGCGGCCTTCTTCAAGTCCCGCAGGAGCGTGTCGTCCCCTCGGGTCCGCTCCGCGAGGTAGCGGAAGTGCTGCTCGGTCACGAGGGTCGAGGTGGCGGACATCGGGACCTCCTACTCCATCGCCGCGAGGGTCACGCTCACGTCCACGGTCGAGTTCCCCCGGAGGACACGGATCGTGACGGTGTCGCCGACGGCGTGGTCGTCGAGGGCGAGATAGAGGTCCTTCTCCCCGGCGATCGGCTTCCCGTCGAGCCCGACGATCACGTCGCCGAGGCGGGGGCGGCCCCCGCGCACCCTCTGGAGGCCGCGGAGCCCCGCGCGCTCGGCGGGGCTCCCCCGCACGACCTCCCCGATCGGGACCCCCTCGACCCCCAGCCGCCGCGCGGAGTCGTCCGGGAGTATCCGGATCCCGAGGCTCGGCGAGGCGACCCGCCCCGTCCGGATGATCTGCGGGACGAGGCGGTTCACGGTGTCCACCGGGACCGCGAACCCGATCCCGACCGAGGCGCCGGTCGGACTGTGGATGGCCGTGTTCACCCCGATGAGCCGCCCGGAGCTGTCGAGGAGGGGGCCGCCCGAGTTCCCGGGATTCACCGCCGCATCGGTCTGGATGACGCCCCGGATCACGCGGCTGCTCTCGAGCCGGATCTCGCGGTCGAGGCCGCTGATCACGCCGGTCGTCAGAGTCTGGTCGAGGCCGAACGGGTTCCCGATCGCGAAGACCTTCTGGCCCACGCGGAGGTCTCCCGAAGTCCCGACCGGGAGGGGCCGGAGCGCCCCGCGGGGAGCGTCTATCCGCAGCACGGCGATGTCCTTGTCGGCCGCGGCTCCCACGAACCGCGCTCGCCACGTGGACTGGTCGGAGAGTGTCACGTCGGCCGTGTCGCCGCCCTCGATCACGTGGACGTTGGTCACAACGTGGCCCTCCCCGTCCCAGAGGAACCCCGAGCCCGTCCCCTGCGGGACCTCGAAGACGTTCCGCCCGAGCCAGTCGGTCTGGCGCTCCTTCGTCGTGATGTGGACGACGCTCGGGGAGGACCGCTCGAACAGCTCCACCGTCGCCTTCTCGTCGGCCGCCAGGTCGCCGCGCGGGGTGACGGGGCGCGGCGCGGCCTCGGAGCGGAAGAGCCCCGTCTCGAACCAGAGGAAGCGCGCGAGGAGCACGAGCGCGAGCCCGAGGACGGCGCCGGCGAGGAGCCGGAGGCCGGGGACCGGGGGCCTCCGCTCGTAGCTCTCGATGCGGTCCATCGCGGGGTCCGGGCCGTGATGGTACCTTCCCCGCCCCGTGCCGACGACCGGCGTCCTCCTCGTGAACCTCGGATCGCCCGACGCCCCGACCCCGGAGGCGCTCCGCCCCTTCCTCCGCGAGTTCCTCTCGGACCCGCGCGTGATCCCCGGGGCGGCCTGGAAGCGGTGGCTGCTCCTGAACCTGATCATCCTCCCGTTCCGGCCTCGGCTCTCGGCGGCCCGCTACGCGCGGATCTGGGACCCGGCGAGCGGCATGCCGCTCATCCATCACGCGCGACGCCTGGGGGAGGCCCTCGCGCCGCTCGTCGCGGACGTCGGACCGGTCGCGGTCGGCATGCGCTACGGCCGTCCCCCGCTCGCCGGGGCCGCGGCCGACCTCCTCCGGCGCGGGGCGGAGCGGCTCCTGGTCGTCCCGCTCTTCCCGCAGACTTCCGGCGCGACGACGGGCGCGGTCGAGGACGCCGTCGCCGCGTTCGTCGGCCCGCTCGGCCGCGACCTCCCCGTGCGGCTCCTCCCGGCCTACCACACCGACCCGGGCTACCTCGACGCGGTGGCCGCGTCCGTGCGCGAGGACTTCGCGCGGCTCGGCTGGGAGCCGGAGCGGCTGCTCGTCTCGTTCCACGGGATCCCTCGCTCGATGGCCGACGCGGGGGACCCGTATCCGCGCGAGGTCGAGCAGACCGTCGAGGCGCTCCGAGCCCGCCTGCCCCTCCCCCGCGACCGGGTCCTCCTCGTCTGGCAGTCCCGCTTCGGCCCCGCCGA
>JAKEIC010000350.1 GCA_022614695.1 Planctomycetales bacterium
GGGGCGGGCCGTCGCCGAGGCGGAGAAGGCCCTGAAGGAGGGCGACTGGCGCGTCCGCGCCGCCGCGACCCACGTCCTCCTCGACTCGTGGAAGCCCGAGGCGATCCCGGTCCTCATCGCGCACCTCGGCCGGTGCCGCGGGCGCGAGGCGCGCGACGTCGCGCTCGCGCTCGGACGGTATGCGGGAAAGGAGATGGACCCCGACCCGGCGCTCTGGCAGTCGTGGTGGGAGGCGAACCGCGAGAAGCTCGACCTTCCCGCGCGGCCGCGGGGCGACACGATCGGCGTGCGGGCGCCGGTGAAGACCGAGGGGACGCGCGCGGGGCCCTCGTACTACGGCGTCCTCGTCGAGACCCGCCGGGCCTGCTTCGCGCTGGACCTCTCGGGCTCGATGCGCCACCCGCCGCCGGGTGGGACGAAGAGCGGGCCGTCCAAGGCGCAGGCGGCGGCGGAGGAGCTCAAGAAGACCCTCGCGGCCCTCCCCGACGACGCCCACGTGCAGGTGGTCACGTTCTCCGAGGATGTCGCGACGTGCTTCCGCGACGGCTGCCGGCGCCTCTCGAACGAGGCGCGCGGCGCGATCGCCGACTTCCTCGCTCCCCGCGTCCTGAAGCCCAAGGACATGACGAACCTCTACGAGGGAATCCGCGCCGCGCTCTCGGACGAGGTGGACACCCTCTTCCTCTTCACCGACGGCACCGGGAGCGTCGGGGAGTACGCCTTCTCGGATCGCCTCCACGCGAAGCTCGGCCAGGAGAACCGCGTGCGGCGGGTCCAGATCCACGCCTTCACCTACGAGACCCGCGGCGTGGTCCTCGACTCGATGCGGAAGCTCTGCGACCCGACGTGGGGGGTCGTGAAGACGCTGCCGTAGGCGGTTCACGGTGGCCGCCCGGGACAGGAGCCCGAGGGGCGACGAGGGGGGGCGAGCGGAGCGAGCAACTGGGGGGAGGCGAGTCCCCGAGCCTCCCCCCAATCAATGTCACGCCGCGGCGGCGCCACCCGTCCCTCGCTGGGTCCCGTACTCCCGTGGCCGCTAGGACCGAAGCAAAAACAGCGCCGAGTCCCCCACGTGGCTCGCCACGTCGAGGGCGAGCGCCGCGAGCGCCACCGAGAGCGCGACGGTCGCGGCAGTCGCGAGGAGGAGCGCCCCGCGGCCCATGGGCCTCTCGTCGAGGGCGCCCACCTGGAGCTCGCGGCGCGCGGCGGTGCGGGCCTGGGCTCGCGCCATCGCCTCGCCGCCGCGGGGGTACTGGACGAGGAGCCCCGCGAGGCGGGGGATGTCCTCGCGGAGCGTCGCGGGAGGCGCCCCGATCGCGCGGAAGATCCAGCCGGCCTGCGCCGACTTCCAGGCGGCGTAGAACTCGACGATCCCGATCGGGACCAGGGCGGCGACGAGCCAGAAATCGAGCGCGGCGGCGGCGAAGAGCCCCACGGCGAGGCCGAGGGTCCCGAGCACGAGTCCGAGTCCGGTCGAGACCGAGCACGCGAGCGCCTCGGTGACGCGGCCCCCGTCCAGGGGCGAGACCGGGAGGAGGTTGAAGAGGTTCAGCACCGCCGCCGCGATCGCAAGGGCGCCCAGGTGGTCGGAGCCCGTCGCGACCCAGGCCGCGTAGAGGGCGAGCGCCGAGAGCAGTCCCGCCGCGGGACCGGCCAGGGCGATCGCCGCCTGCTGGCCCCGGCTCCGCCCGCGCGCCTTGGCGACCGAGACCGCCCCGAGGAAGGGGATGAAGTAGATCCCCCGCAGCGCGAGCCCGCAGCGGCGCATCGCCGCCACGTGGCCGAGCTCGTGGACGAGGATCAGGAGGAAGAGCCCGAGCGCCATGTCCCAGCGGAACAGGAGCTGGAGCGAGGCGACGGTCGCGAGCGCCAGGCCTCCCTTCACGGCCTTGCCTCCCTTGACGAGGGCCGTCGCGAGGGCGGCGAAACCCTTGCCGAGCTTCAGCACGAGGATGGCGATCGTCCCGCCGAGCGCTGCGAACCGCACCCGGGCCGTGAACGGGACCCGGACCGCGCCCGGGCGTGGGGGAGGCGCCGGCTCCGGCCCGATCTCCGGGTCGCTTTCGAGGGCGAGATCGGCCTCGGTCGCGCCCTCGAACGGCGCCGCGCCCGCGGCGGGGCCGGCCGCCCCCGCCCGGACGAACTCCCGCGGGCCCGTCGCCGCGAGACGCGCCCGGTGGACGGCGGCCACGACGACGACCGCCGCCCGGGGCACCGCGCGCAGCGGACAGCCGAGCCCGGGGTGGACGCCGAACGGGAGCGGTCCGCGCGGGGCGTCCGCCACGACCGGGAGGTCGGGCGCCACGGCCACCGCCGGCCCCTCGGGCCCGTGGAAGACGGCCACGTTCCGGATGTCCGCCTCCGAGTGGACGCGGATCCCGCGCCGGAGCTCCACGCGCGCGAGGTCCTCCCAGCGGAGGAGCCGCGGGACCGGGTCGCGCCAGCGCAGCCCCTCCCCGTCCAGCACGAGCCCGTGACGGATCGCCGCGGCCCGGGCGAGGAGCCCGGCCGCCACCCCGACGGCCACGGTCATCCAGATGACCATCCCCACCTCTCCCCAGGTGGGCGTCCCGCGGGAGACGACCAGGAGGGCCAGGATCCCGAGGCCCGCCACGACGAAGGCCGTCGCGCACCCCCACGTCGGGGCGGACAGCTCGTCGCGGAGGACGATGCGAGTCTCGCGGGCGACCCCGTCCACGTCGGGGAGGCTAGCGGTTCCGGCGCCGGGGGGTCAATGCGGGTTGACTCGCCGGGAGCCTCCCCGTAACGTGTCGCGCCTCGCGCCGGGGAGACGGGCTCGGTGCCACGGCCCGCGAGCGCGAACGAAGGAGAGGGGACCATGGCGAAGAAGGGCAAGATGGAGATGTACCTCGTCGCGAGCAAGGCGAAGGGGTCCATCCGCGGCGGCGGCTGCAACTGCGCGAGCGACGCTCTCGACGCCCTCAACGGGGTCGTCGGGTGGTACATCGAGCAGGCCTGCAAGCGCGCCAAGTCGAACGGCCGGAAGACCGTCCGCGCTCACGATTTCCACGTGATGTAGTCCCGCCCCCCGCGGGACCGCCCATCGCCCGGGCCCTTCCGAAGGCGGGTCCGCGGCGTCGGCGCTCGGGGTCCGTCCCGAGGTCCCCGGAGGGAGGCGATTCCTGCCCGCACGACGCGCGATCGGCGTGGACCTCGGCGGCACCGCCGTCAAGGTCGTCGTCGCCGACGCGGGCGGGGCGCTGCTCCATCGCGCCCGCGACCGGCTGAGGGGGACGAGCGCCCCGGACGTGGCCGGCCAGATCGCGGCCGCCGTCGCCGCGGCCGAGGGCGCCGGGGCGGGAACCACCCCGCATGTGGGTGTCGCCGTCCCGGGCGTCCTCGACCCGGAGACCGGAGTCCTCCTCCAGTCGGCGAACCTCGGGTGGAAGGGGGTCCCGGTCCGGGACCTCCTCGAGGGCGCGCTCGGGCGCCCCGTCGTCCTCGAGAAGGACGGCGCGGCGGCCGCGCTCGGCGAGCACTGGCTGGGGGCGGGGCGCGGGGCCGCGGCCCTCCTGCTCGTGTCTGTGGGGACGGGCATCGGGGGCGGCGTGATCCTCTCGGGCCGGCTCTGGCGCGGCCGGTCGGGCGTGGCCGGGGGCCTCGGCCACGTGGTCATCGCCCCGGGCGGTCCGTCCTGCCGCTGCGGCGCGCGCGGTTGCCTCGAGGCGTTGCTCCTCGCCCGGGCGCCCGAGGCCGGGAGCCCGGGAGCGGCCCTCGCGCACCTCGCGCGCGAGGCGCCGCGGGACGCCCGGGCCGCGGCCGGACTCGAAGCCGCCCTCGCGGACCTCGCGGCCGCCCTCGCTCCCGCGATCTCGGCCCTCAACCCCGACCGGCTCGTGCTGGCGGGCGGCGTGCTGGCGGACGTCCCGTCCCTCGCGGAGCGGATCGCGGGCGCCGTGCGGGCGCGTCTCCCCCCCCACGCGGCCGAGGGGCTCGGCATCGTCCCGGGCGCCCTGGAGGGCTACGGCGGCGCGGTGGGCGCGGCGCGGCTCGCGCTGGAGGCGGGGGAGTGAAGGTCCACGGTTCGCGGTCCACGGTCCTCGGCTGCGCGCTGATGCTCGCCGCCGCGTGCGGGGGAGCCACGCCGGCGCAGGAGGCGCCCCGGCCCGCGCCCCCCGCGGAGCCCCGCCCCGAGGTCCGCGCGGTCTGGGTCACGCGCTGGGACACCGCGACCGCGGCCGACGTGCGCGAGGCGATCCGGAACGTCCGGGCGCTCCGGTGCAACGTCGCGCTCTTTCAGGTCCGCGGGGCCGCCGACGCGTTCTACCGGAGCGACCTCGAGCCGTGGGCGGAGGAGCTCGGGGGGGAGGACCCGGGCTACGATCCCCTCGCGGTCGCCTGCGACGAGGCGCACGCCGCCGGCGTCGCCCTCCACGCCTACATGAACACGATGCCGGCCTGGAGGGGGACCCGCCCCCCCCGGAGCCCGCGCCACCTCTGGAACGCGCACCGCGACTGGATCGCCTGGGGGAAGGACGGGAAGACCCAGGCCCTCTCCGACAAGGACTACGTCGTCCTGAACCCGTCCCACCCGGAGGCCCGGCGCCATCTCGTGGCGGTCTACCGGGACGTCGCGAGGCGCTACCCGGTCGCGGGGATCCACCTGGATTACGTGCGCTACCTCTCGCCCGGGTTCTCGTACGACCCCGTCTCGCTCGGGAGGTTCCGCGCGGAGACCGGGAAGGAGCCGGGCGAGGCGCCGGAGGCCTGGGCGCGGTGGCGGCGCGACGTCCTGACGAGCCTCGTCGGGGAGATCGCCGCGGCGTGCCGCGCCGCCCGTCCGGGCGTCCTCGTGTCGGCCGCCGTCTGGCGGAACCCGCGGCGCGGCCGCGATGACGTCCTCCAGGACTGGCCTGCCTGGCTCGAGGAGGGGCTCCTCGACTGGGCCTTCCCGATGATATACACGAAGGACGAGAAGGCGTTCCGGGACGACCTCCTCCAGTGCCGCGCCGCCGTCTCGCGGGGACTCCTCCTGCCGGGCCTCGGGGCCTACCAGCACGAGGCGGACCCGGCGCTGACGCTCGCGCAGATCGCGGCCGCGCGCGAGGCGGGGTTTCCCGGGTTCTCGCTCTTCGCCTACGGGACCTTCTTTCCGTCGGCCCAGTCGAACCTGCCGCCCGGGAAGCGGGCCCCGCGCGAGAAGCAGGAGGCCGAGACCGCCCCCCGCCGCGCGGCGCTCCTGGCGGGGGCGCTGAGGGAGGCGGCGACAGTGCCGCGGTAGACTCCCTCTGTGGCCCGGATGATCGTGACCCAGGGGCTCGCGGAGGCTTGGAATCTCGTCCGGCAGCGGCCGATCGCGGTCCTCCCTCTGGTCCTCCTCTGGTGGGAGGCGTGTGCGAGCGACCTTGTGACGAGAGCCCTCGGAACCCTACTCGAATGGGACCCGAGCCAAGTCACGGTCCTGCAGGGGCAGATCCGCCGACGGCCCGTTGAGACGGCGCTCGTAGCTCTCGAGTGGGGAGCACACGTCGTGAGCCCGGCACGCGGACCCCTACGCCCTAGCTTCCTCGCCCCCGCTATCGCCTGCGGTGGACTTCTGGCCGTGACGATCCTGCCCCTGGTTCGCTCTCGGTTGGCCCGCTGGCAGCGTCTCGACCGAAACGTACTCCAGGGGCTCCTGCTCGTCGGAAGCGTCGGCAGCCTGGCCGGTGACTTCCTCGCCCAGCCCTTTGAGGTGGGCTTCCGCTTCGGAGTCGTCCCCGGGAGCCTCCTATGGACTGCGCTCGACGTCGGGAGTTTCGTATCGCAGAGCCTCCTCGTCCCCCTGGGCCTCGGGACCGTGCTCTTCTGGTGGGTCGTCGGCCGCCTGTCGCCAGCGTTGGGAGGGCCACCCGTGCTCACCCGTCTTGCAGTCGCTCACGCTGCCGGACTCGTGATCTCGGAGGCCTTGACCCTCGCCGAGTACTCTCCCTCCCTCCCGCCGGGCAGGCCTTCCGGTCCCGGAGGGTGGACTGTCGTACCGAACTTGGTCACAGGAATGCTCTGCCTCTCGTTGCTGGCGGCGGCACTGCGGCCTACGGCCGTTCGCCGCTGGCTCCGGAACCCTGGGCCGCCGTCCACGTTGCTCTGCGTCGGTTGGATGGGCGCCGCGACCCTGCTCCTGGAACGGCTCTCCCTCTTGAACCCAGTCCTCTCCATGCCGGTGGAGTGGCAGGTCAGTCTTCTGGAGCGAGCGGCGCACGGTATCCTCGATCTCGCCAACGTCCTCCTGGGGCTCTTGGTCGTCCTGGCGCTTGCCGAACTTGGTGCACCGCCTCGCGAGTCACCTGCCGCCGCCGCCGCCCCGCCCCCTTCCGAGGGGGCATGAGGGCGCCCGATGGGAATCTCCTCTCCCAGCCCATGAGTCCTACTCCGCGAAGCAGGACTCATGGGCTCCAACGACTCCATCGGGGGGTGGTTGACACCCTCCCCGAGCGGGGGCTAGTCTTCCAGGGTTGGAGAGCGTCCGCCGGAGGCACGTCCCGTCCGGGGCGCGCGGCGACGGCTCCATACCGAGAGGGCCCGGGAGCCAGCCATGCACGCCATCGTGTCCGACCTCCACTCGAACCAGGAGGCCCTGACGGCGGTCATGAAGGACATCGAGTCCCTCGGGGTGAAGAGGGTCCTCTGTCTCGGCGACGTGATCGGGTACGGCCCCGACCCGGTCGCCTGCATTGACGTCGCGCGGGACTACGAGTTCATCCTGCGCGGGAACCACGAGGAGGCCGTCCTGAACGGGGCCTTCGGGTTCAACCCGGTCGCGCGGGCCGCCGTGGATTGGACCCGCGACCAGTTGAAGCCCCAGTGGTACAGCCTCTCCTCGCGCCGCGCGCGGTGGGACCTGATCAAGGACCTCCCCCTCATGAAGGAGGAGGGAGACTGGCTCTTCGTGCACGGCTCGCCGCGCGACCCCACGATGGAGTACATCCTGAAGAGCGACTGCGAGGACTTCTTCGGCGAGACCCCGAGCAAGATCAAGCAGATCTTCGACATGATCAAGGCCTACTGCGTCGTGGGCCACACCCACTTCCCCGGCGTCATCACCGAGGACTCCCGCTTCTACACGCCGGCCGAGCTGGGCATGAAATTCCACCTCGAGAAGGGGCGGAAATACATCGTGAACTCGGGCTCGGTCGGCCAGCCGCGCGACGGTGACAACCGCGCCTGCTACCTCGTCGTGGACGGGGACGACATCGAGTGGCGGCGGATCCCCTACGACTTCGAGAGGACCATGAAGAAGATCCTCTCGATCAGCCACCTCGACGAGCGGAACGCGGAGCGGCTCCGCTTCGGCACCTAGTCGCGCTCCTCCGGCTCCGGCGGGACCACCGCGTGCGCGACGAGGCGCGCGGCGCCGGGGTGGGTGCGGCACGTGTAGAGGAGGAAGAGCGCCTCCTCGCCGAACGCGGGTTCCCCCTCCTCGTCCTCGCGCTCGAGGTCCGGGCCGTCCAGCGCGCCGAGGAAGGCCTGCGGCTTCCCGCAGGAGGGGCACTCGGGCGTCGGGTCCGCCCCGTCGCCCAGGTCGGGGGCGTGGCCGGAGGCGACCGTCCCGTGGAAGGGCGCTCCCACGAGGCCCCGGAAGGTCTCGTCCACGATCGCGCGATCGAGGGCGGCGAGGCGCTCCGCCGCCTCGGGCGAGAGCGACTTGAGCTCCGCCCCGCCCGGGAGCGAGCGGCCCGGGGCCGGCCGGAGCGAGCACGGGTGGACGGGGTTCGGCTCGTCCTCCGGCGGCACGAGGACGCGCCCGTTCGCCCGCGACGGGTCGTCGGCGAGCCAGACCGCGTAGCGGCCGGGGGGCTCGGACGCGCCGAGTTCGGGGACGCACTCGGGGCAGACGAAGGCGGTGGCGAGCCGCGCGAGGGGAGGGGCCGCCCCCGGGAGCTCCGCGGGCCCGGGGAGCGCCAGCTCTCCGAGGAACGTGAGCGGCTCGTCGCACGCGGTGCAGTCGGGCCAGTCGGCCGCGCCCTCGGCGTACGGCCGGCCGCCCACGTGCGAGAGGAGCTGCTCGGGGCGGCGCGGGACCCCGCGCGGCGCGCGCACGAGCCAGAGCTGGGGGCGCACGAGCGGTCGGAGCAGCCGCGTGAGCGCGAGGTCCGCGGAGGGGATCGGCGCGGGCCGGCGGCGCCGGCGGCCGGGGCCAGGGCTGGACGACGGACCCTCGCGGGGCATCGCCTCCCGGATTTAGCGACCCGGAGGCCGCCCGGCAAGCCGAGAGCGGATCGCGGCCCGGGCGCGGGAGTACGCCGACCGCACGGTCCCCTCCGGCCAGCCGAGGACCTGCGCCGCCTCGCGCCCCGAGAGGCCCTGGACCGCGACCAGGAAGAGGACCGCCGCGTAACCCGGAGGCAGCTCCCGGATCGCCCGCCACACGTCGTCGGGGAGCCGGTCCTTCAGGTCCCCGATCGCGGCCGCGGAAGCGGCCGGGGCCGGCGGCGCGGCCCGCTCGTCGGGCGTCGCGAGCGGGTCCTCGGCGTGGCGGGCCCGGCGCCACGCGTCCCGCCGCGCGTTCGCGAGGATCGCGAAGAGGAACGGGCGCGGGTTGGCGTCGGGCCGGATCCGCTCCCGCGCGGCCCACGCCCGCGCGAGCGTCTCCTGGACGAGGTCCTCGGCGTCGGCGCCCTCCGCCCCGAGGTGGCGCGCGAACCGCCAAAGGTCGGGCGCCGCGGCGACGAGTCGCTCGGCCAGTGGCGCGGACACGCCGGCACTCTATCGGGGGCCGGTGGCGAGCGAAACGCCACGGCTTGATCCGCTCTCCCGCAACCCCGACAATCCCGGCTCGTGGGACTGCGCGCGCGGCTCGTCATACCGG
The DNA here is from genome assembly GCA_022614695.1 of Planctomycetales bacterium. Classification (GTDB taxonomy): domain Bacteria; phylum Planctomycetota; class JAKEIC01; order JAKEIC01; family JAKEIC01; genus JAKEIC01. The sequence goes on from JAKEIC010000350.1 coordinate 8,810, forward strand.
TCGCGGGCGCGTCGGCCGCGGCGCTGACCCTCGGGGGCTGGCTCGCGCTGCGGCTCGCCGAGCGGGCCGAGGCGCGCGCGGCGGAGGCCGAGGTCCGGCTCATCGCCGGGTTCGCGGCGCACTTGGACGTGCCCCTCAACGCGGAGGCGCTCCGGCGCCTCGCCGAGGCGGCCGGCGTCCAGTGCGCGGCGCTGGCGGAGGACGGCGAGCCGCTCGCCCACACCTTCGGGGCCGGGGCCGAGCCGGACCTCGCGGCGCTCCGGAGACTCGTCTCCCCCGCCGCGGAGGCGAGCGGCCTCCCGGCGGTCCGCGTCGAGGGGAAGCTCTACCGGGCCGCGCTCGCCGCGACGAAGAGCGCCCCCCCGCTGCGGGGCCCCGGGCTCTCGGGACCACGGCCTGCGTGGCTCGCCGTCCTCGTCCCCGAGTCCCGGATCTCGGAGGCGGGAGCGGCGGTCTTCCGGCCCGTCCTCCTCGTCGCCGTCCTCGGCGCCGTCGCCGTGGCGCTGCTCGCCTCGCTCCTCCTCCTCCCGTCGGTGCGCCGGGTCCGGAGGCTCGCCGCGGCCGCGCGCGCCGTCGCGGGCGGGGACCTCTCCGCCGACGTCCCGGTCTCGGGGCGCGACGAGGTGAGCGCGCTCGGCGAGTCGTTCCGCACCATGCTCGCGGCCGTGCGGGACGGGCGCGAGCGGGCGGTCGCGGCCGAGAAGCTCGCGGCGCTCGGCCAGCTCGCCGCGGCCGTCGCCCACGAGATCCGCAACCCCCTCGCGGCGATCCGGATGACGACCGAGATGCTCCGGCGGGACTCGTCGCCGGAGGGCCGCGAGTCGCTCGATCTCCTCGTCCGCGAGGCCTCGCGGCTGGAGCTGTTCCTCGACGACCTCCTCTCCTTCGCGCGGCCCGACCCGGGACGCCGGGAGAACGTGGACCTCGCGGGGATCGTCTCGGACGTGCTGGACCTCGAGGGCCCCAGGCTCGACCACCTCGGGGTCTCGGTCCGCCGCGAGGGGCCCGCCGCCGGCGCGGCCGGCCCCCGCGTCTCGGGGGACCCGCGCCGGCTCACCCAGGTGGTCCTGAACCTCGTGCTCAACGCCGCCGAGGCCGCGGGGCCGGGCGGCCGCGTCGCCGTGCGGCTCTCGGAGGCGCCGGCGGGCGCCGCGCTCGAGGTGCGCGACTCGGGCCCGGGGGTCCCCGAGCCCGTGCGCGACCGGCTCTTCAGCCCCTTCGTCACGACGAAGCCGAACGGGACCGGCCTCGGCCTCGCGCTCTCGCGCCGGATCGCCCGCGAGCACGGGGGCGACCTCGCCTACGTGCGCGAGGGAGGGGAAACCGTCTTCCGGCTGACGCTCCCCGCCGCGCGCGAGCCGGCGCGGGTCCCGGTCCCCTCCTGACATGCCCCTCGTCCTCATCGTGGACGACGAGCCGGGGGTGTGCCGGGCCCTCGAGCGGTTCCTCGCCGCGGAGGGCCACCAGGCGGCGATCGCCGCCACGGCCGAGGAGGGGCTCCGGCTCGCCGACGAGCGGCGCCCGGACCTCGTCCTGCTCGACGTCCGGCTCCCGGGGATGGACGGCCTCTCGGCGCTGCGGGCGCTGCGCGAGCGCGCGCCCGAGACGCCCGTCGTGGTGATGACCGCGCACGGGACCATGGACACCGCGCTCGAGGCGGTGCGGCTCGGGGCCTACGACTACGTGAGCAAGCCGCTGGACCTCGAGAAGACGCGGGTGCTCGTCGCTCGCGCGCTCGAGAAGCGCCGGCTCGCCCGCGAGGTGGAGGCGCTCAGGCGCGAGGTCTCGGCGCGGCCGCGGGCGCTCGTCGCCCACTCGCCGGCGATGCAGGAGGTCTTCAAGCGGGTGGCCGCCGTCTCCGCCTCCGACGCGAGCGTGCTGCTGACGGGCGAGACGGGGACGGGCAAGGAGGCAGTCGCCCGGGTGATCCACGCGGCGAGCCCGCGGGCCCTACGGCCGTTCGTGCCCCTCAATTGCGGCGCCATCCCCGAGACGATCCTCGAGAGCGAGCTCTACGGCCACGAGAAGGGCGCCTTCACGGGCGCTGACGCCCGGAAGGTCGGCCGCGTCGAGCTGGCCGCCGGGGGGACCCTGTTCCTCGACGAGATCGCGGAGATCCCCCCCGCCACGCAGGTGAAGCTCCTGCGGTTCCTCGAGGAGCGCGTGATCGAGCGGGTCGGCGGTACGGAGCGCCTCCCGGTGGACGTGCGCCTCGTCGCCGCGACGAACGTGGACCTCGGCGAACGCCTCCGCGCGGGCCGCTTCCGCGAGGACCTCTTCTACCGGCTGAACGTCATCACGATCACCCTCCCGCCGCTCCGCGACCGGATGGAGGACCTGCCGCTCCTCGTCGCGCACTTCCTCGAGGCCGCGGGGGCCGGCCCGACCGCCCTCTCCGAGCAGGGCCTGGAGGCGCTCCGTCGCTACGCCTGGCCGGGGAACGTGCGGGAGCTCCGGAACGCCATTGAGCACGCCGTCGTCCTCGCCCGCGGCCGGATGATCGGGCCCGAGCACCTCCCCGACTCGGTGCTCCGCGGGGGCCCGGCGCGCAGCCGGGGCGAGGCCATCGGGAGGCTCGTCGCCGACGAGTTCGAAGCCCGCAGGGCTTCCGGCGCGCCGCCGGGCGGCGCGTCGCCGCCCGGCCCGCCGCCCTACGAGGCCATCTTGGACCTCGTCGAGGAGCCGCTCGTGCGCCGCGCGCTCGCGGCCACCGGCGGGAACCAGCTCCGCGCGGCGGAGCTCCTCGGGATCCACCGGACGACGCTCCGGAAGAAGATGGAGCGGTATGGGATGCTCCCGCCGGGGAAGGCGGGGGAGGGGGAAGAGTGAGCACACGTCGTCTCGGAGCCGTCGGGATCGGTCTCGCCTGCCTCGCCGCTCTCGCCCCCGCCGCCGTCGCCGCGCCGCACCAGGACGTCGCGGCGGCGGACCCGACGCCGTTCCTCGGGACGGAGTGGTATGGCGCCTACATCCAGGGCAAGAAGGCGGGCTTCGCCCAGATGACGCTCCGGAAGGCCGAGCACGAGGGCCGGCCCTCCGTCGAAGTGGTGTTCGAGGGGACGTTCCGCCTCACGGCGGGCGGGAGCCGGATCGAGATGAAGATGGCGCAGCGCCAGGTCTACGCGGCCGGGGCGCCCCAGCACCTGCTCGCCTTCTCGATGCGGCAATCGCAGGGGCCGATGAGGGTCGAGCGGTCGGGGGAGCGGCGCGGGGAGGAGCTGGTCGTCAAGTCCGCCGAGAACGGCCGGGCGATGCCCGAGCAGACCGTCCCGGCCCCGCGGGAGAC
>JAKEIC010000351.1 GCA_022614695.1 Planctomycetales bacterium
CCACTCGTCCGGGGAGAGGTCGGCCGGCGCGAGGAGGTTCCGTCCGCTCAGGTCGCCCGGGGCGAAAGTCGCCGGGCGTCTGGTACGCGCTCTCTTCCGGCCGCCGGGCATGGGGCCGCGGAGTCTAGTCCCGAAGGGTCGGAATACAATGCCCGCGGTGGCCGAGCGTCTCCTCGTCCTGCTCGCGTCGGGGGATCCGTCCCTCATCGCCGCGATCGGGGACGCGCTCGGTCCGGACCGGGAGTCGCTCGTGGTGGCGAGCTCCCCGGAGGGGGCCCTCGCGGAGGCGAAGGAGCGGGACCCGCCCGTCGTCGTGGCGGACCTCCGATGGCCGGCCCCCCGGCCGAGCGGGGTGAACCTCTCGGAGTCGGCGCGGGACTGGCTCGCGGCGATCTCCTCGGCCGCGCCCCGGGCGAAGTTGATCCTACTCGCGAAGCCCGACGGGGAAAAGGCGGCCTGGGAGCTGGTCCGGCGGGGGGCCGTGGATTGCCTCGTGATCCCGCCGCCCCAGGAGAGGCTCGCGGCCTCGCTCCACAACGCTCTCGCCCGGTCGGCCCTCGAGCGCGAGGGATCCGCCTGGCGCGAGATCCAGGCGCTCCTCGAGGTCTCGCATGCCGTCACGTCGGACGAGGACCTGTCGCGGATCCTGCAGAAGGTCATGGACTCGGCGATGGCGGTGACGGGCGCCGACTCGGGCTCGCTCCTCCTCTTCGGCGACCAGGGGGAGGCGACCGGCGACGTGCTCCACATCGCCGCGGCTCGCGGGATCCCGACCGAGGTCGTGGCGGGCACCCGGTTGAAGCCCGGGGAGGGGATCGCGGGGTGGGTGGCGCAGCACGGGGAGCCCGTCCTCCTCCGCGGGGGCCCCGAGGGCGACCCGCGGTTCCGCCACCTCGAGACCCGTCAGCGCATCGGGTCGTCCGTCTGCGTGCCGGTCCGTGCCCGGCCGGGGCGTCTCATCGGGGTCGTCTGCCTCAACACCGAGAAGGGGCGCCGCCGCTTCACCCGCAGAGACCTCGACCTCATGACGATCTACGCCGGCTCGGTCGGCACGCTCATCGAGGCGGCGCGGGCGATCGAGGGGCACCGCAGCGCAGGCAAGCGGCTCGAGCGGTCCTTGAAGAGGCTGCGCGCGGCCGAGGGCCAGCTCGTCCAGTCCTCGAAGATGGCCGCCCTCGGGCTCCTCGCGAGCGGGATCGCGCACGAGTTCAACAACCTGCTCACCGGCATCTACGGGATGGCGCAGCTCGCCGAGGAGACCGGGAAGCGCGAGCACGTCGAGAAGTCCCTGCGCGTCGCCGTCGAGAACTCCCGCCGGGCGCGCGACATCGTGAAAAACCTCCTCTCGTTCGCGCGGCCCTACTCGAAGCCCGGGGAGGCGGTGGACCTCGCCTCGGCGACGGACGAGGTGCTCGAGCTGATCCGGCGCGAGGTGGACAGCCGGGGCGTGAAGCTCGTCAAGAACTACCGGCCGGCTCCCCCGGTCGCGATCGCGCGGGGCGAGGTACAGCAGGTGATCCTGAACCTCGTCCTGAACGCGGTCCAGGCCATGGAGGGGCGCGAGGGCGGCCTGCTCGCGGTGGGGCTCCGGCGCCGCAGCGAGACCGTGGTCCTGACGGTCGCCGACACGGGCGTCGGGATCCCTCGCGCGGCCCTCCCGAGGCTCTTCGAGCCCTTCTTCTCGACGAAGAGCCTCCTCGGAGGGTCGTCGGAGCCACGGGGGGCGGGGCTCGGCCTCTCGGTCTCGTTCGGGATCGTCCGCGCGGCCGGCGGCCGCATCCGCGTGAAGAGCCGTGAGGGCGCGGGGACGGTGTTCACCGTGCGGCTGCCCCTAGCGCCCCCGACGCCCGGCCCGTTCAAGCGACCCATCACGGAGAGGCGCGTCGCGCCGCCGGTGCCCGCGGGAGCGCGCGTGCTCGTCGTGGACGACGAGTGGTGGGTGCGCGAGTTCCTGCGCGAATGCCTCGCGCACGCGGGCTACGCGGTGGCCATCGCGGGGACCGGCGACGAGGCGCGCGAAGCGATGCGCGACCTCCCTCCGGACGCGGCCCTCGTGGACATCGTCCTCGCGAACGGAGAGTCCGGGACCACCCTCGCCGACGAGATCCGGAAGTCCCACCCGAACGCGCGGATCCTCTACATGACGGGCAAGCTCACGGGATCCGAGTCCGAGCGGCGCCTCCGCGAGGAGGCCGACGGCTTCCTCGCGAAGCCCTTCTCGACGGCCGAGGTGCTCGGCCTCCTCGCGGCCGCCCTCGGCGAGTCCGAGGAGGAGCAGGCTCCGCCGCCCGGCGCGCGGGGACACGCGTAGCGGACGCGTCAGGGCCTGGAGCCCGTGTGGGCCCGCAGGGACTTCTCCAGGATCACCGACGGGTAGTTCGTCACCTTCCACTGCACCTCGTCCACGACTCGGTAGCACTGCCGCTCGTACCAGGAAACGAGCTCCTGGAACGGCCTCGCCGTGTCGAGGCGCACGCGGTCGTGACCGCCGCGCCTCGCCGCGCTCACGGCATCATGCCCGGGAACTCGAGCCCCTGGCGTTCGGGCCAGCCCATCATGGCGTTGAGGTTCTGCACGGCCTGGCCGGCGCCGCCCTTCACGAGGTTGTCGAGGGCGCAGAAGGCGACGACTCGCGTCCCGCGGACCGCCACCGAGACGTCGGCGAAGTTGCTGCCGGCGACCACGTTCACGTCGGGGGAGCCGGGGACGTAGCGGACGAACGGCTCTTTCGCGTACCGGTCGCGGTAGAGCGACTCGACGCGGGCCCCGTCGTCGGCGGCGACCGTCGCGTAGGCGGTCGCGAAGATCCCGCGCACCATCGGGGCCGAGTGCGGGACGAAGGTGAGGTCGAGGTCCTTGGCGCCAGCGTCCCGGAGCGCCTGCGCGATCTCGGGCGTGTGCTGGTGGGCGAGGGGCTTGTAGGTCCAGAACCCCTGCGCGCGGGCCGGGTGGTGGGTCGTCGGGAGCGGATCGGCGCCCGCCCCGGAGGACCCGGTCTTCCCGTCCACGATCACCGGGCCGCGGAGCAGCCCGGCCTCGGCGAGCGGGAGGAGCGCCAGCTCCGCCGCCGTGGCGAAGCAGCCCGGGTTCGCCACGGCCCGCGCCTCCCGGAGCTTCGGGCGGGCCCACTCCGTGAGCCCGTAGACGAACCCCGGCCGGAGATCCGGCGCGGGGGGGTCGCCCCCGTAGAACGCCTTGTGCTCGGCGGCGTCCCGGACGCGGAACGCGCCTGACAGGTCCACGACCCGGACGCCCGATCGGACGATCTCGGCGGCGGCGGCCCCCGCCTCCTCGGTGGGGAGTGCCACGAAGACTGCCTCCGTCCCTCGGGCCGCCTCGGCCGGCGACGTCCCCGAGAAGACGAGGTCCGTCACCCCGCGCAGGTTCCTGTGGATCTCGGAGACGGGCTTCCCGGCGCTCCGGTACGCGGTGACCGTCGCGATCTCGACCCGCGGGTGGGAGAGGAGGAGCCTCAGGAGCTCTCCCCCTCCGTAGCCGGAGCCCCCGACGATCGCCACGCGGATTCGCGGCGCGGGCGTCATCGGTGCGCCGCGAATCGGCTAGCGGCCCACCGGCTCGCCTTGGCCGGGCTGACCATAGGATTCCGCCGCGGCCTCTCCGGGTGGCGGCGCGGCGGAATCCTCGCCGAAGGCGACCTTCTCCACCAGTTCCGCAAGCCGCCACGGGTCCACGCGGGCGTTGCGCGCCGGGATCCCCAGGTCCCGCTCGATGTACTGGACACCCACCTCGTTGTCGGTGGCCGGTCCGGCGATCACGTCGGGCTTGATGCCGAGCCCGTCGAAGATCTTCACCGCACCCCACGCGGCCACGAGATCGGTCGCGCAGATCACGTGGGCCTTGGTCGCGGCGCGGATCTCGGGGTCGGCGAGGAGCTCCGCCGGCCCGTACGCCCCGACGATCCCGTCCCCCAGCTCCACGACGATCGCGTCCGGGTCCTTGGCCGAGAGGTCGGCGAGGAGCGCCTTCGCGATCGCGGGGAGGCCCGAGACCCCGACCGTCGAGGAGAGCCCGCAGTCGAGGAAGCTCCGCGTCCAACGCGCCCCGTGGTCCTCCATGTTGAGCGTGTCCCGGAGACACGCGACGCCCGTGAGCTTCACGCCGGCCATCGAGTAGCCGTAGGACGTGAACTTCTGGATGATCTCGCAGCAGGCGGCGGTCTTGCCCGCGTTCATGCAGGTGCCCGAGACCATGATGAGCGGTACGCACGGGCCGAGCGTCGGCCTCGGCGCAAGCGCGCCCTGCGCGATGTTCAGGATCTTCCCGTTCCCGTTCACGGCCATCCCGAGCACCTCGACCTGCAGCGGGCGGCCGACGTCCTTGTTCTCGGAGGAGCAGAGCCCGATCACGCCGCCCAGGTTCAGCACGTGGAGCTTGTCGCCCACGCGGACCTGCGCGGGCACGTCGCCGACGAACCCCCGCAGCGCCCGGCGCCGGCCGAGGGCGGCCGCGATGATGTCCTCCTTCGAGATCTTCGCCATCCGCCCCGTGTCGAGCTCGAGCTGGTTGTAGACCGTTTTCTCCTCGAGCGCGCGCACCACGACGACGTTCCCCGCCTCGGCGCGGCACTGGCGCGTGATCTCCAGCTCCTTCGCGAGCCGGAGGTTCGCGGTCACCGACGCGATCTTGTGAACCGTGACCTTCACGGGGGCAGGATTATATCATCCGCGGCGTGAGCCTCCCGCGCCTGGCCGCGATCGCCGGTGGCGCCGCCGCGGCGATCGCGTGGGGCGCGGCGCCGCGGAGCCTCGGCGACGATCCACCGCCCCCCGCGCTCGTCCTCTCCGGCCACACGGCCTGGGTGACGAGCGCTTCTTTCTCGCCGGACGGGAAGACGATCCTCACCGCGAGCGCCGACGGCACCGCCCGACTCTGGGACGCCGCGTCGGGGAAGTCTCTCCGGACCCTCTCGGGCCACGCGGGACCTCTCTTCGCCGGCGTCTTCTCCCCCGACGGGTCGCTCGTCCTCACGGGAGGCGCCGACAAGACCGCCCGGCTGTGGGAGACCGCCAGCGGGAAGGAGCGCGGGGCCTTTCCAGGCCATTCGGGCTCGGTGGTCTTCGTCGGATTCTCCCCGGACGGGAAGATCGCCCTCACCCAGTGCGGGGACCACGGCGCGACGTTCTGGGACCCGGCGAACGGTCAGGAGCTGCACTACTTCGTCGGCCACTCGGATGTGGTCCTCGGCCTCGCCTTCTCGCCGGACGGGACGCGGCTGCTCACGGGAAGTCAGGACCTGACGGCGCGGCTCTGGGACGTCGCCGCCCGGAAGGAGACCCGCGTCCTCGCGGGCCACGCCGAGTTCGTCTCGTGCGTCGCGTTCTCGCCGGCCGGACGGCTCGTCGCGACCGGGAGCGGGGACGCGACGGCGCGGCTCTGGGATGCTGAGGGCGGAAGAGCCCTCCGGACCCTCGAAGGACACAACGGCACCATCCGGTGCGTCGGCTTCTCGCCGGACGGGAAGAGGCTCGCGACCGGGTCCAACGACGGGACGGCGCGCGTCTGGGACGTGGAGAGCGGCCGGGCAGTCGCCACTCTCGCGGGTCACCGGGACTGGGTCGGGGGCCTCGCGTTCTCTCCGGATGGCTGGACAATCGCGACCGCGAGCTGGGACAGGACCGCGCGGCTCTGGGACGCGACGAGCGGTGCGAATCTACGGACCCTCGAGGGCCACGCGGGCGGGGTCTATCGCGTGGCCTTCGCACCGGACGGGAAGAGGCTACTCACCGCGGGCGCGGACCCCGAACCGAGGCTTTGGCCGATCGGCCCCGGGTAGCTACCGCCCGCGCCCCGAGAAGAGCGAACGCTCCTCGAAGGCTACGGCCAGCTCGACCGCTGACAGGTCTCGGGGCAGGAGGTTGAGGACGCGCCCCCATTCGCGACGCGCCTTCACCTCGTCGCCCCCGCGCTCGTAGGCGTGGGCGAGCAGCTTCCGCATGTCCACGTAGTCGGGGATCTCGGCGACGACGCGCTGGACCTCGGCCGTCGCGCCGGGGAGGTCCGCCGGGTCTCCAAGGACGATGAGGGAGGCCGCGGCCATGAGACGAACCACCCGGAGGCGGTCTTTCGCCCCGCGGCGGAGGGCGTCGAGGACCCCCGGGAAGGGCCCCACGGGATCGCGCTGGGTGGCGAGGCCGAAGGCCGACGCCGTCCGCACCATCGGGTGGGAGCCGCCGCGGAGGGAGTCCGCGAGCGCCTGGGCGGTCAGCGGCGTCGGGAATCGCCCGAGGAGCCGCGCGGCGGTCGCCGCCTGGGGCCACGGGGCGTGCTTCTCGGCGAGCAGCGCGCGGAGCCCCTCGGTTGCCCCGGCCTCCCCGCGCTGCCCCGCTGCGATCGCGAGAGCCCGGGCGCGCGAGGGCCGGTCGGGGGCCCCCCACTTCCCGAGCGCCTCCTCCATCCACTCGGGCGCCTTGTCCCGGTGGCAGACCTGGCAGGCGTTCGGCTCGCCGAACAGCCGCGTCATGGTCGGGTCGGGGACCGGGACCCGGTGGTCGGTGAGCTTCCCGTGGCCGTGCGCGAACGAAAGGTCCGGCATGTGGCAGGGGAGGCAGGAACCGGGCGACTCGTGGCGCGGGAGCGCCGGGTGGGCGCGGCAGGTCTTCCCCCGGAACTTCTCGCCGTGGCAGCGGAGGCACGCCGCCTGCGAGAGGGTGCGCGACCCCTCGGGGCCGCCGTCCCCGTGCGAGTCGTGGCAGTCCCCACAGCGCATGTGGCCCTCGATCGAGCAGCGCGACATCTCGTGGGCGATGTAGCTGTAGGCTTCCTCTCGGAAGCGGCCGTCGGGCCAGAACTGGCCGCCGCCGTCGAACACGATCGGCATGAAGGCGTCGTAGAAGGGCTCGCCGGCCTCGTAGCTCCCGGAGATCCACTCGCCGGTCACGTGGCACTGCGAGCAGGCCTCGATCTCGGGCTCGTGGCCCCGGACCGGGCGGGGATCGTGGGGCGGCGGAGGAGGCTCCGCCGCGCCCTTCTCCGCCGCCGCGGCGTGCCCCGAGGAGTCGCCGTGGCAGGCGGCGCACGTGACCCCGAGGTCCGCCGCCGCCCCCCAGTCCACGCGATAGGCGCCGCGGTCGGCGTCGTAGTCGAGGCGAGTCCTCGGGGAATGGCACCGGTAGCACGCCGCCATGAAGTTCTCCTGCCGGCCGTGCCAGAAGAGGGGGTCCCCCGGAGGGACCGGGAGCGACGCGCCGGCGGCGATGGGAGCCCAGAAGGGGATGAACCGCGAGAGCCGCTTCGAGTACTCGAACGGGAGGCTTTGCGGGCGGCCATCGGGCGGGAGCAGGGTCACGTAGCGCTGGCGCTCGAGGCCCCCCATCACGAGCGGGAGCGGGTAGTCGCCCCACTGACCGTCAGAGTCGAGGCACCGGACGGAGAGGCCGCCAGCCTTCTCCGAAACCTCGACGCGGTGCGGCCACGAGCTCACCTCGGAGGCCGAAGGCACGGGGATCAGCAGCGTCTCCCGCGTCGCCCGGCGGAGGGCGTGCGCGTGGCCCGAGGTCCGCCAGCGCTCGACCTCCTTGCGGTGGCAGGCGACGCAGCGCTCGGGCTCCGGGGTGGCCGGCGGCGCCGGGGCCGCGGCCTTCGCCGGCTCCTGGGCGGCCGAGCGCGTGCGGGGAAGCGCGAGGATGGCCGCCGCAGCCGCCGTCGCGACGGCCGCTCCCACGACGAGCCTCGCGCCGCGGCCCTGCACGGGGCCGATTCTCGTGCCCTGCGCGGACGGTCGCAAGGAGCGCCGCCTTCCGGTACCCTTCCCGCCCCATGCCCTCGGCCGCGCGGCCTCCCGAAGTCGTCCGCATCGGCACGCGCGGCTCCGCCCTCGCGCTCGTCCAGGCGGAGGGGGTCCGCGCGGCGCTCGCCGCGGCCCACCCGCGGGTCCGATTCGTCCTCCGGGCGATCCGGACGACGGGCGACGCCGTGACGGACGTGCCGCTCCCGAAGCTCGGGGGAGCGGGCGTGTTCGTGGCGGAGATCCGGCGGGCGCTCCTCGCGCGCGAGGTGGACCTCGCGGTCCACAGCCTGAAGGACCTGCCGACGATCCCGGAGGAAGGCCTCGCCGTGGCCGCCGTCCTCCCGAGGGAGGACCCGCGCGACGCGGCCGTGACCCGGGGACGAGTCCGGCTCGGCGAGCTGCCCCCCGGCGCGCGGGTCGGGACGGGGAGCCCGCGGCGCCAGTCGCAGCTCGCGGCGGCCTACCCGCGGCTCTCGTTCGCGGACCTGCGGGGGAACGTCCCGACGCGGGTGAAAAAGGTCGAGGACGGGGAGCTCGACGCCGTCGTCCTCGCGGCGGCGGGGCTCGCGCGGCTCGGGCGGTTGGAGGACGCGGCCGAGGTGCTCTCGCCCGACGTCCTGCTCCCCGCCCCCGGCCAGGGCGCCGTCGCGGTGGAGACGCGGGCCACGGACCGGGCGATCCGGGCCCTCGTCGCGCGGCTTCACGACGAGGCGACGGCCCGCGCGACGGCCGCCGAGCGGGCGCTGCTCCGGGCCCTCGGCGGCGGCTGCCACCTTCCCCTCGGGGCCCTCGCCGAGCCGGCGGGTC
>JAKEIC010000035.1 GCA_022614695.1 Planctomycetales bacterium
CCCTCGCGCTCCTCCCCGCGCCCCCCGGGTACACGGGGGCTGCGGACCCGGCCCTCGAAGGAGCCACGGGGTGCGTCCACTTCCGGCTGGTCGAGGGCCCGAACGGGCTCGTCCCCGATCGGCCCCTCCCCGCGGGCACCCTGATCGGCGACTTTCGCGGAGAGGCGATCGCCGGCGCGATCGTCTGCGGGACGGTCCCGCGCGGCGCGGGCGGCGACGAACTGCCCGGCGACTTGGATCAGGCCTTCGTCCCGCGCGTCGTCTCCTTCGAGGAGCTGGGGCTCCTCCCGGGTCCCCCGCTCGACACGAGGGTGAGGCCCCTCTCCCCCGAGGACGCGGTTCGGCGCGTCTGGCTCGGCGTCGAGTGGCAGCCCCTCGGCCCCGCGCTCGCCCGGCTCCTCGGCGCCACGATCCCGACGCGCGCGGGCGACGAGGGCCTCCTCGTGACGGACGTCTACCCGGGCTCCCCCGCGGAGAGGCTCGGCATCGGGCCGGGCGCGGTCCTCCTCTCGATCCGCGACGTCGAGCGTGAGTGCGTCTACGGGCTCGACCCCGACCGCCTCCCCTCACCGCCGCCCGCGCCGCGCGCGAGCGCCGGGGACTGGGAGCCCGACGCGGGTCCCGGGACCCGGCGGAACGGGCTCACGGCGCTCCTCACGCGGATCGGCGCAGGCCCGCGCGTCGAGTTGTCGTGGGTGGACGGCGCGAGGCCCGGCGAGTCCCGGCGCGCCGAGATCGCCCTCGAGTGGTCCCCGCCCGACTACGAGAATGCCCCTCACGTCTACGAGGCCGAGGCCGGCCTCGCCGCGCGCGACCTCACCTTCGAGCTCCGCTACGCGCTGCGCCTCGCGGCCGACGCCCCGGGCGTCGTCCTCTGCCGCGTCGAACCGGGCGGCCGCGCGGAGCGCGCCGGGATCGCCCCCGGCGACCTCGTCCTCGAGGCCTATGGCCGGACCCTCGGCACCTCCGCCGACCTCGCCGCGGCCCTCGCGCAGGCGCAGGCCGACGGCGCCGCCGCCGTGACCCTCCTCCTCTCCCGCGACGGCGCCACCCGCCTCGCCGAGATCCCGAGGGGGAACTAGCTTCCCCCGGCGGGGTGCCCGCCCTTCTGCCGGAACTCGGTCGGGTCTATCTCGAGCCGGCCGAGCATCTCGTGGAAGGCGCTGCGTCCGAGCCCGGCTCTGCGGGCGGCCTCGGAGACGTTCCCGTGAAGGGCCCGGAGCAGCTCCCGGACGTAGCTCCGGTCCAGCCGCTCTCGGGCCTCACGGAGCGGAAGGTCCACGAGCCGGTGGAGATCGCTCTGGGCGTGGGAGGGAGGGCGGGCCGCCAGCTCGGCGGGTAGGTGCTCGGGGCCGATCGTCTCCCCGCCGCAGAGAAGCGCGGCGCGTTCGATCGCGTTCTGCAGCTCCCGGACGTTGCCCGGCCAGGCGTAGCGCCGGAGCACCTCCATCGCCTCGGGAGACGCGCGGAGCCGGGGTCTCCCGAGCTTCCGGGCGAGCCCGGTGAGGAGGTGCTCCGTGAGTGGCGCCACGTCCTCGAGCCTCTCGCGGAGCGGAGGCACGGGGATCGGGAAGACGTTCAGCCGGTAGAACAGGTCCTCCCGGAACCGCCCCTTCCCGATCTCGGCCTTGAGGTCACGATTCGTGGCGGCGACCACCCGCACGTCGGCCGGGATCGGGTCGGTGCCTCCCACCCGGAAGAACTCGCGCTCCTGGAGCACGCGCAGGAGTTTCGCCTGGAACGCCGGCTCGGTCTCGCCCACCTCGTCGAGGAAGAGCGTGCCCCCCTGCCCCGCCTCGATCAAGCCGATCTTCCGCTTCACGGCCCCCGTGAAGGCCCCCTGCTCGTGGCCGAAGATCTCGCTCTCGAGGAGGGAGGGGTTCAGCGCCGCACAGTTGATCGGGACGAACCGTGAAGAGCCCCTCGGGGAGATCCGGTGGACGGCGCGGGCCACCAGCTCCTTGCCGGTCCCCGACTCGCCCGTGACGAGGACGGTCGAGTCCGAGGGCGCGACGGAGCGGATCAGGTCGAGGACCTTCGCGATCGCCGCGCTGTTCCCGACGATCTCGGCCGCCGCCTCGCCCGACTCGGCGAGCCGCGAGAGTCGCGCGTTCTCGTCCCGGAGCCGCCGGTCGGCGTCGAGCCTCCGGAAGAGCACGTCGAGGAGATCCAGGCTGAAGGGCTTCAGGATGAAGTCCTTCGCCCCGAGCTTCATCGCCTCGACGGCGCTCTCGATCGTCCCGAACGCCGTCATGACGACGACATCGGCCTCGGGGCGGAGCTTCCGCGACTCCTCGAGCACGGCGATCCCGTCGGCCCCGGGCATCCGGAGGTCGGTGAAGACGACGTCCACCTCCCCGCGCCGCAGCGCCTCGATCCCCCGCGCCCCGTCCTCGGCCGTCTCGACCCGGTAGCCGCGCGTGGCCGCGACCCGCGACACCACGTCGCGGATCGCCGCCTCGTCGTCCACCACCAGGAGTCGCCGCTCCCCGCCGATCTATCCCTCCCGCCGCGCGGCCCCCCCGAGCACCTCGGTGAGCGCGGGGAGGAGGTCTACCACGCGGAAGGGCTTCAGGCGATAGGGGAGCCTCGACTCCTCGAGGAACCGGATCGTCGGCGGACTCACCGTGTCGCCCGTGAGGAAGAAGAGCCGGGAGGTCAGTTCCGGGTGGCGCTGGCGGACCGCCTCGTAGAACGTGGGGCCGTCCACGACGGGCATCCGGATGTCGCACACGATCAGGTCGTAGGAGGCCCGCCCGACCGCGGCCAGGGCGGCGGCGCCGTCGGCCACGGCGTCCACGACGTGCCCCTCGCGGCGAAGCAGCGACCCGAGGACGTCGCGGATCGCCGGCTCGTCGTCCACGATGAGGACCCTTCGGCCGGCGGCGGGCCCCGGCTCCGGCGGACAACCGGCGACCCCGGCGGCGGCGCGGGGGGCCCGGAAGACGCCCGAGGACTCGGGCAGGCGGATCTCGAACACGGCGCCTTCCCCGTCGCGCCCGACGTAGCCGATCTCGCCGCCGTGCTCGCGCACGATCTCCGCGCAGAGGGAGAGCCCGAGTCCCGTCCCCTGGCCGACGGGCTTCGTCGTCACGAACGGCTCGAAGAGGCGCGCCCGGACCTCGGGGGGGACCCCCGGGCCCGAGTCGGCGACGCGCACGAGGACGCCGTTCGGCTCCCGTCGCGACGTGATCGTGACCGTCCCGCGCGGCGCGACCCCCGCGATCGCGTGCCCCGAGTTCGCGACCAGGTTCAGCAGCACCTGCTCGAGCCGGTGCGCGTCGCCGGGCACGGCCGGGAGGTCTGTGGAGAGCTTGAGCACGACCTCGATGTCCCGCACGCGCAGTTCGTAGCTGAGCAGGTCCACGGCCTCGCGGACGACGGCGTTCACGTCCACGGGGCCCCGCTCGGGGGCGTGGCGACGGGCGAGGCGGAGCAGCCCCCGGGCGACCCGGGCCGCCCGGTCGGCGTCCGCGGCGAGCTTCGTCAAGTCGGCGCGGAGGTCCTCCGGGAGGCCGGGGCGACGGAGCAGGAGCTGGGAGTAGCCCAGCACCCCGGAGAGTGGGTTGTTCAGCTCGTGGGCGACGCCGGCGACCAGCTCGCCGAGGCCGGCGAGCGAGGAGAGGTGGCGGAGCCTCTCGGCGAGGACCCGGTTCCGGCTCCCCTGGCGCACGAGTGCCGGGAGGAGGCTCCGGAGGGACTCCTCCGGCCGCGGCGGGAGAGTCGCCGCGGCCCCGGCCGACTCGGCGCGACGGGCGGGGTCGCCCTCGGCGATCACCGCCACGTCCACCGTGGGGAGCCGGCGCCGGAGCTTCCCGAGGGCCTCCTCGACGGGCGGGACTTCGGGCGTCGCCGGGACTAGCACGACCAGCTCCGCCTCGGGGAGGTCGGAGTCGGCGAGGAGCTCGTCGAGAGCCCGGTGGACCCTCGCGCCGCGGAGGGACTCCACGACCGCCGCCGGGGGGGCGGGATCGGAAAGGACGAAGATCCGGGCGGCCACTCGACTCTCCCCTTCCCCAAGGTCGGCTGGAAAAGCTCGGGAGAGCGTATAGAACGGCCATGCTGCACGCAAGACTGTTGACACTTGCAACAGGCCGATTTGATCGTGTGCGCCGTTTGCGCGGTTTTCCCCGTTCGGTGGAGGTGAATCCCTGCGGGCGGGAGCGGTCGCTCGGGCCGCTCCGCTAGTGGCCCGTGGCGATCCGGTACAGGGCCACGGCGGCGACGCGCCGAACCCCCGGGTCGGGGTCGGCCCGCAGGCTCTCCAGCTCGGCCCGGTAGTCACCCGCGCCGAGACGGCCGAGCGCCGCCGCGGCCGAGCGGCGGACGGCGGGGTCCGGGTCGCCGAGGAAGCTGCGGATGGCTGCCACGTCCGAGGAGTCGGCCACGCGCGTCAGCCCCGCGACCAACTCGCGACGCACCGCGGTGTCGAGGCCGCCGCGCGAGGACTCGCTGAGGAAGAACTGATGCGCGACAGGCCCGCCGACGAGGCCCAGGGCGAGCCGGGCCGAGCGGCCCACCGGGCCGGCCTCCGGAGCCACCGAGGCGAGCGCGCGGGCGGAGGTCTCTCCTCCGATTGCCCCGAGCCCCCCCACGGCCGCCAGCCTCACGCCGACTGCCTCGGCCTCGTCCCCGGCCACGGCGCCGAGACGCGCGGGAGCCTCGGGCCCGTCCACCCGGCCCACGGAGACCACGACGTCGTAGCGGACGTTAGGGTCGCGCTCCTTACCGAGAGATCGGAGCAGCGGCGCGGCGGCCGGGGCCCCGAATGCCCCGAGCGTCTCGGCCGCGACTCGCCGGCGGGCCGGATCGGGGTGGACGAGCGCCGTCTCGAGCGTGCCGATCGCCCGCGCTACCGCGGGGTCGGGGGCTGGCGCGGAGGCAGGGGAGCCGGAACAGCCGGAAGCCCCGAGCGCCGCGCCAAGCGCCCCGGTCGCGAGCCACTGGCCGATCCCCATCCGGTCCTCCCTCCCCCCGACGAGAGAGGCGCACTGTAGCGAGAGGGCGGGACCTGTCAATCGGCTCCTGGCACCCTCGCCGCGGCCCTCGTAGACTCCCCGCGTGAAACTCCGCGTCGGGGGAATCCTCCTGGCCTTCGGGGGATGCTGCGGGTCGGCGAGCGCGGGCCCTCCGCAGGAGCAGACACCCGTCGGGAGCGATCAGGCGGTCGCGGCCGCCGTCCTCGAGAAGGCGATCGGGAAGCAGGGGGGGCGCGTCGCCCTCGCGAAGATCCGCCACATGACGCTCCGGAGCCTCGCCTTCGTGGTGCACGGGCAGGACGGCCGGGAGAACCAGGGGACGATCTCGCTCAAGTTCCGGCTCCCGGCCGGGGAGGAGCCCGACCGGCTCTGGCTCAAGCTCGACGCGGGCGGGATCGGCCGGAACTTGGGCTTCGACGGCGAGCGACACTGGAGCTACCGGGCGAACCCCGAGTTCAAGGCCTACCTCTCGCCGGACAGGCCCGACGACGGGGCCGACATCGCCCGGATTGACGAGGCGCGGGACGTGCTCCGGGCGCTCTTCCTCCCCGCGCTCGAGCGGGAGGGGACACCGTTCGAGTCGAGGGGGCGATACCAAGAGGACGGAAAAGAGGACGGAAGATGGAGGCACGTCCTGGCCAAGAAGGACGCGAACGGGCGCGCGCTGGCCCTCCACGTCTGGGAGGACGGCGAGGTCTACCTCGTCCGGCGGACGGAAACGGGCGTGGACAAGGACAAGGACGGCAAGCCGTTCGAGTGGGCCCGGAGCCTCGTCGTGTTCCCCTCCGGGTGGGTCGCGGTGGAGGGGGTGCGGCTCCCGACCAAGCTCGAGATCAAGGTCGAGCGGACGCCCTTCGTGGACTGCCAGATCCAGCACGACGAAGTCCAGCCCGGGTTCCACTTCAAGCCCGTGGACGACCGGGTCTTCAAGCTGCCGCCGTAGGCCGCTCCTACTTCGTGAGCAGCACCACCACCTGGTCCGCCTGGTCCTCCCAGTCGCGGTAGTGCAGGAGGAGGTCCGACCGGCCGTCGCCGTTCAGCTCCTCGATCCGGGGCAGGACGAACCGGAAACCCTCGAGCGGCGGGATCCCGACGATCCGGTCCGGGGCCTCGGGGTAGCCTCCCCCCTCGAGGCCGAGGTGGATCGCGAGGGCGTCGGCGCCCGAGCGGAGCAGGAGGTCGCGCCGGCCGTCGCCGTCGTAGTCCCCGTCCCAGGACGCCATCGCGGTCGTCCCCACCTGGAACCCCTCGTTCGTGGTCGAGAAGGCGAGCGGGACGGTCACGTCGCGCCGGTGGGAGGGCTCGGCGGGGAAGCGGCCGTCGCCCGCGTTCCGGTAGAAGAGCGAGTGCACCGTGAGGGACTTCGAGACGAAGATCTGCAGGGCCCCGAGGATCCCGATCTTGTCCACGGCGCCGACGAGGAGGTCGCGCCTTCCGTCGCCATCCAAGTCGCGCGGGAGAGCGCCGAGAGCGTAGCCGTCCGTCTTGATCAGGGCGTCCGGTGTCCCGAATTCGCGACGGCCCGCGCGGCCCGCCCAGACGAGCACGGTGCCCTCCCCCGGGAGCGCCTGGACGAAGTCCACGATCGCGTCCCCCGTCACGTCGGCGATCTCGACCGGGAACTGGGCCCGGAACGCCGGCCGCTTCGTCCTCGGGATGGTCGAGAGGTCGAGGACCACATCGGGGCGCGGGAGGAACGTCCCGTCGGCGGAACGGCGGAAGATCGCCACGCGGCCCTCCTCTCGTACGAGGAGGTCCGACCGGCCGTCGCCGTCCGAGTCGCCCGGCACGACGAGGGGGTGGAAGAACGAGGCGAGGATGGCGCTCCCCGGGCCCGGGTCGAGGAGGGCCACGCGGGTCGCGGGGTCGGCCGGGAGCGTCGCGGCGAGAGCGAACGTGCCGTCGGGCCGCCGCGCGTGGAGCCGGAACCCGTCCACCACCGGAACGAGGAGGTCGGGGAGCCCGTCCCCTGTCAGGTCCCGGGCGAAGGGCCGGACGAGGAGCGGCGCGCCGGGCGGGGCGCGGAACGGGGTGGGCTCCTCGACGACCCGGACCGGCTTCGGGGCGAACCCCTCGGGACCGACGCCGAGGGACGAGACCCCCTTGCGGTCGAGCAGCGCGAGCGCGGCCGGAGCCCCGGACGCCTCCAGCAGGTCCGCGCAGACCGCGTCGCGGGGCGCCTCGGCGACGGCGTCGGCCCACTCCGGGAAGGTCCCGTCCGCGCGCTGCCGGAAGGCCAGGAGGCGCCGGCCGGAGACCAGCACGAGATCGCGCCGCCCGTCCCGGTCCAGGTCGGCGGGGAGGATCCCCATGACCTTCCCCGAGGCGCGGAGCTTGACGGAGCGGAAGGCCGGGACGCCGCCGGCGTAGGTGAGGCGGACGCCGAGGACGAGGGCGAGGGCCAGGGCGGGGCCGATGACGAAGCCCGGGCGTCTCACCGCGCCCCTCCCGCCGTCACTACGGCGATCCCGTCCCGGTAGACGACCACGACGTCCGTGCGGCCCGGGACGAGGACGCTCTCGAGCTCGAGGCGGACGGCGCCTCCGGGCACGGCGCCGGCGCCCCACGGCTCGGCCTCCATCGCGAGCCGGCCGTCCTCCGCCGCGAGGGACCGGGTGACGAGGAGCCGTCCCGCCGGGTCGTAGGAGATCCGGTCGGGGAGGCCGTCCCCGGAGACGTCCGCGCCGTGGCGCCCCTGCGGGGCCGGGTCCCCGCGCTCGAGCGCCGCCGAAGTGACCTCGGCCGTGTCCTCGAGGATCGGCTCCTCGTCGAAACCGCGGCCCGTTCCGCGGTAGATCCGGGTCGTGAGGGAGACACCGCCGGCGAGCGCGGCGCCGATCAGGTCGGTCCGGACCGTGAGCGCGATGAGGTCGGGGACGGAGTCCCGCGTCAGGTCGCGCACCTCGACCCGGACGGGTGCCCCGGGGAGGAGGAACGCCTGGTCGGGGCGTGCGGCGAAGAGGGCCCCGGGACGTCCGAGGAAGACGGCGACCGAGGTCTTGATCGAGGAGAAGAGCCCCACGGTGCCCTCGGTCGCCGTGACGACCAGGTCGGCGAGCCCGTCAGGGTCCAGTTGCGCGAACGCGGCGCGCTTCCTCTCGAACTCGTCGGAGGTGCCCAGCGGGAGCCGCGGGCGGAGAAAGGCCACGTCCTCGCGGAAGCTCGGGGCGGCCGGGTAGAGGCCGCGCTCCTCCTGCAGGAACCCCGTGAGACGTGCGCGGTGGAGCGCGAGCAGGTCCCGTCGCCCGTCCCCGTCGAAGTCCGCCGCGTGGAGCCGCGGGAGCGTCCGGATCGAGCCGAAGAGGTCTACCTCGACCAGCGGGAAGCTGCGGGTGAGCACCCGCTCTTCTGCCTCGAGCGGGAGCGCCTGCACGAGCGAGAACGACCGGTCGCGCCCCTGGAAGAGGACGAGGTAGCCCGAGCGCTGGGGGAGGATCAGGTCCGGGATGCCGTCCCCGTCCAGGTCCTCCACCCCGTCCCACCGGACGAGGGCCCCGTGCGGGGGCAGCTCCACGAACCCCGCGGCCCCGACGAGCCTCTCGGGCGCCGCCTTGAGGACGGCCGAGCCCGGGCCCTCCCCGGCCGCCCGCCTCCAGATCCGGATCCCGTCGGTGCAGAGGACTGCGACCTCCTCCCCGGGCGCGGCCGCGAGGTCGGCCACGACGAACGCGTAGGCCTCAGGCGGGGGCACGAGCGCCTGGTCCGGCCCCTCCGGGAAGGCGCCTCCCGGCCTCTGCCGGACGACCGAGATCCGCCGCCCGCCGGGCGCCGCGTGGGAGATCACCAGGTCCCGCAGCCCGTCCCCCGACACGTCTGCCGCGACGACCTCCGCGGGCTCCCCCGCGAGCGCGACGCGGCGGACCGCCAAGGCGACGGGCTCGGGCCGGGCCCGGGCGAGTCCCGCCGAGGCGAGCGCGGCCAGCGCCGCCGCCAGGGCCGTCCGTCTGGTCCTACCCCTTCCCCTGCCCATTTCCCCCCGGCGGGGCCTTCAGCCGCTTCACGAGCCTCACGATGTTGCCCTTGCCGAGGTACTCGAGCTTGTCCGAGCACTTGGCCATGAGCAGGATCCCGAGCCCGCCGCGGCCGCCCTTTCCCCGGCGCTCCCGCGAGGCCTCGGCGGGGGCCTTCTTCTCGCGCACCGCGGCGAGGAACGGCTCGTAGTCGAAGCCCTCGCCCGAGTCCTCCACGGTGACGATCACCTGCTCGCGGTCGAGGAGGAAGACCACGTCCACGACCTTCCCCGGGTCCCCCCCGTGGCCGTGGCGCAGCGCGTTGTCCACGGCCTCGCGGAAGGCGGCCGTCAGGGCGGTGGCCGCCTCGGGGTCGAGGCCCGAGGCCTTCACGAGGGCGTCGGCGAGGTCGTGGGCCTTGGCGAGATTCTCGGGCCGGCCGCGGAACTGGAAGTGGACCTGCTGGAGGTAGGCGCGCCTGTCTTTGGGAACCCGGCGCAACTCCGCGTCGGCCAGCGCGAACAGCTCCGAGACGTCGAAGGGCTCCACCAGGAAGTCGTTCTCCCAGATCTTGAACTCGCGGAGCCTCTCGACCTCGGTGCCGTGCGGGTAGACCTTGAGGATCGAGCAGAGGCTCCTCTCGCGGTCGGTCTTCACCCGGGAGAGGAAGTCCTCGGAGCCGGCGACCGTGTGCTCGAGGATGAGGAGGTCGGGCCGGAACTGCTCCATGAGGGCGAGCGCGTCGCGGGGGGTCGTCGCCACCTCGATCCGCCCCTTCGGGGTCGAGAGCCGCATCCGGAGGACGTCGGTGAAGACCGACTCCTTCGGGACCACCATGAGGACGGCCGAGCCGTCGGGGCGCGGGCGGAAGTCGTCGGTCTTGTAGAAGTAGATCGCGCGCCGGCCGGACGCGGTCTTGTCCGGGGAGGTCGCGACCGTGCTGGCGGCGGCCGCCGCCGCCGCCTCGGCCGGCGCGGGCGGGAGCTCGCCGTAGGTCCCGCGGACGTCGGTCGAGCCACGGAAGTAGGCGAGCGCATCGGCTTTGCTCTTGAGGAACGGGACCACCTTCGTGAGCCCCAGGAGGTGCATCGTGAGCCCCACCTCCTGCGGCACGCGCACCACCACGAGCGACCCGCCCGAGCGGCCGAGCGACTCGTGAGCCCCGAGGATCGCCCCGATGCCGGTCGAGTTGATGTAGTTCACGTGGTAGAAGTCGAGGACGATCCGCCGCGCGCCCTTCTTCTCGAGCGAGCCGAGGATCTCCTCGAAGTGGGGGATGGTCGAGGCGTTCACGAACCCCGACAGCTCCACCGTGAGCACGTCGTCGGCGGAGCCCCGGAGGCGGTAGGCGAGACGGGACATCGGCACCCCGTCGCCCGGGAGGGGAAGGGCGACCGGGGGAGGTTTCTAGCTGTTGGCGGGCAGAAGCGCCAGTCTTTCGCCGCGTCGGACTACGGGGGGAGCTTCAGGCTCGCCCAGATCGCGGCGAGTTCCTTCTCGTAGCGCTTGAAGAAGTCCGACTGCGAGAAGAGCTCCACCAGCACGAGACTCTTCTTCTGCTTCATCGTGAAGAACCGCAGTTCGTAGACGGGGGGGGGCTTCGGGTTCAAGTTCCGCGCCTTCTCGTCGTCGTAGCGCTGCTTGTCCACCTTGACGACGGCGGTGCACGAGGCCGTGAGGGCCGGGATCGCCCCGAGCCTCGCCTTCTGGACCGGCTTCTCGTCCCTCACGTCCGCGTAGAGGAGCTTCGTGTTCTTGACCCAGCCCTCGAGGTAGTTCTCCGGCTCCCCGAACTTCACGGTGACGTTGGAGGGCGCGAGCACCGTCGCGGCCGGGTTTTTCCCGCCGAGCGCCCACGTGAGGAACTTCACCTCCACGTCGTACTGCCCCAGCGCGTTCGGCCGCACGATCGTGATGAGGAGCGGGGGGTTCTTCGGGTTGTCCGGGTAGATGTACCACCAGGCGTCCCCCTTCGGCTTCGTCACCGAGAAGTTCCGCGGGCCGTCGGTGAAGACATCCCCCTTCACCTCGCCGTAGAGGGCGATCCTCATCTGGCAGAGTTGGGCGCGGTTCCCCCCGTTCACGTAGGTCTCCTCGACCCCGTGGTTCCCGAACCGGTCCTTCTTCTCCTTGGGAGGCGCGGTCGCGGCGGCCTTCCGGTAGAGCTGCGCCGCGGAGAGGAAGCTCTTGCCGTGCTCCTCGATCTGCGCGAGGTGGAAGTACACGTTCGGGTGGTCGGGGGTGGCCTTTTCGGCCTCCTCGAGGGCCTTGCTCGCCTCCTTCCACTTCCCCGCGGCGATGAGCGCCTCGCCGAGGAGATCCCGGACGAACCAGTCCTCGAAGTTGTCCACGCCCTCCGGCTTGCCCTTCGCCGCGGGCCCGAGCGCGGCGACGGCGCGCTCGAGGTAGGGGACCGCCTTCGCCCACTCGGACCGGATGCGATACCCGTTCCCCGCGCGGAAGGCGGCGATGAAGTGGTCGGGCTTCGCGTCCGAGGCCTTGACGTAGAACTCGAAGGCCCTCCCCTTGGCGGTGGCCTTCTCGTTGGCGATCGCGGACCAGAAGTTGGCCTCGAAGTCGGCCGGCGCGACCTTCAGGGCCTCGGCGAACTTCGCGAGCGCGTCGTCGGTCTTCCCGGCGTCGAGGAGTTCCCGACCCTGCCGCACGAGCGCGACGGGGTCGGCCGCGTCCTGCCCCGGCGCGGCCGACGCCGCGGCGAGGAGGAGCGAGCCCGCGAGCCACCCCAGACGCACGGCCTCACTTCGGGAACTGGACGGAGCGCATCAGGGCGTCAACCTCCCTGTCCAGTTCCTTTTTCTTGAACTTGTAGATGTCCTCCCGGAGCAGGAGGTGCATCCAGAAGGTGTTCTTCTTTCCCTTGACTACCCAGCAGCGGCTCTCCCAGGGCTGGGGGAAGCCCGCCGGGAGCTGGCCTCCCTCCGACCGGACCTCGGCCGCCCGCTGCGCGTGATTGCGCTGCACGCCCTTGAACTCGTAGTAGAACGACTTCGGCCCGAAGATTGGATCGCCCTTGCGGACCTTGATCTTCGGCTCGTCCACGATGTCCACGAAGTTCTTGAGGAGGTCCGCCTTCCAGTCCTCGGCGAGCTTCTCGGGCTCCCCCGGCTTGAGGGTCCCGCCGCCCTCGAGGTTGAGGGTCACCGTCGTCGCCGCCCCGTAGATCACGAACTCGGCCTCGATGTTCGACTGGATCCCCGTGCCATAGCGCGCCATCGAGATCACGTGGGTCACCACGGAGCCCTGCTTCGCCTCGTGGGGAGTGAAGATGTAGTTCCACTGCCGGGACTTGAGCGGCTTCGTGACCTTCAGCTCCTTCTGGGAATCAGTGAAGGTGTCCCCCTTGACGTCTCCGTAGCGCGGGATCGAGTCCTTCGCCCGGACCGCCCGGGTCTGGCAAGTGTTGGTGTGGCACTCGACGCCGAAGCTGTGGTAGGCGGCGATGTAGGTGTTGCCGGATGGGAGCTTCTCCTGGTCGGGGCGACACTTGGCCCCGCGCTCGTACCAGTTGATCGCCTCCATCACCTCGCCCTTGTCCTCGGCGAGCATCCCGAGGTAGAGGTAGGGATTCGGGTGCTGGGGCGTGACCTTGATCGCCTCCTTGGCAGCCGCCTCGACCTCCGCCTTCTTGCCGCCATCCCAGAGGCTCTCGACGATCTCCGCGTGGATGAAGTAGAGCCGGAGGGTGATCAGCTCCTCGCTCTGATCGCTGCCTGCCGCCAGGGCGACGGGGTCCTTGCCCTTGGCCGCCTCGACCGCGCGCTTGAGGAACGGGAGGGCCTTGTCCCACTGCTTCTGCCGGCGGAATCCGTTCCCGGCGGTGTAGGTCGCGAGGAAGTGGGACGGGTCGGCGTCCGAGGCCTTGGCGAACCAGGGGAGAGCGGCCGTCATGTTCGCTTCCGACGCGTAGCTCTCACCGTAGTAGTAGAGCGCCCAGAAGTGGTCGGGCTTGATCTTGAGCGCTTCCTGGTAGGCGGCCCGCGCGTCGTCGAACTTCTTGTCGTTAGCCAGCCTCTTCCCCTCGTTCGTCTTGTCGTCCGCGGCGATGGCCTTCTGTACGTCCGTCGCCGGCGGACCCCCGTCCTGCGCGGGGACGCCCCGCCCGGCGGCGAGCAGCGCCCCCGAGGCAACGAGACCGGTCACCCACCTCATGGTTTCCTCCCCTCCCGCCGGCCCGACTTCCCGCCGTCCCCGTCGCCGAGGGCCGCGATCAGCGCCGAGAGCCCCGCGGCGAGGTCCTCGAGCGTCTCGGCCGCCACCCCGTGCTGCTTCGCGATCTCCCGCACCCGGCGTCGGATCGCCTCAGGGTCGCTCGCGCCTCCGTCACCCGACCGGAATCCCACCGCCGCCGAGAGCTTCTGGATCTCGCTCGCCGGCACGGAGGGCGCGGGGCTCGAGCGCTCCTTGTCGCGCGCCGCGCGGAACGCGCCCACCTCGGAGCGGCGGAAGACCATCTGCCCGCAAGGCCGGATTGTCGGCAGCTCGCCGGCGTCCACGAGCAGCGCCAGCTCCCAGCGGGAGAGGCCCGTCCGCCCGGCCGCCTCGTCGAGGTTGAGGGTCGGCCCCCCCGGCGGGCGCTTCTTAGGCCCGGCGATCGCGCCATCCCCCCCGCTCGCCCCGTTCGAGAGCCGGAGCCGGAGCATCTCGTCCTTGCGGAAGAAGATCTCGCGGTCCGACCGGTAGGCGGTGACGGACCCCTCGACCATCCGCCGCATCAGGTCCTCGGCCGGGTGGCCCGAGATCCCCACCGCCTCCTCGAACGAGACGAACGGCTTCGCCCGGGCCGCCCGCCGCCTCTCGATCAGGTCCTCCACGTCCGTCTCGTGGAACTTGACGTCCGGGTCCATCCGGTACGCGCGGAGTCGCCCTTCCGAGACCCAACGGAACAGGTCGGCCTCCGCGGCGCCGAGGGCGGAGCAGGACGCCTCGAACGAGAGGATGTCGTCTTGTGGCCCGATCACCGAGCCTAGGAGTATGGACCCGCCCGAGCAGGGATGTCAATCCTCGGGGGGCGCCGGCGCCTTCCCGGTCCACCGCGCGGGGCTCGCTCCTTGTCCGTCGGACCGGGTCCTGTAAGATCCTCCAGCGCGCGCGGCGATTTGCCGCGACCCTCCGATGGCCATTCCCCTGCGCCAAGCCCTCGCCGTCGGACTCTACGTGCTCAAGCACCGGTTCAAGGGGACCCCCCGGTTCCCGCTCGTGCTCATGCTCGAGCCGCTCTTCCGTTGCAACCTCGCCTGCGCCGGGTGCGGGAAGATCCAGTACCCGACCGACGTGCTGCGGCGCCACCTCTCAGTCGAGGAGTGCCTGGGCGCGGCCGACGAGTGCGGCGCGCCCGTGGTCTCGATCGCGGGCGGCGAGCCCCTCATGCACCCGGAGATCACGGAGATCGTCGAAGGGCTCGCGCGCCGGCGCAAGTTCGTCTACCTCTGCACGAACGCGCTGCTCCTCGAGAAGCACCTCCCGCGGTTCCGCCCGTCCCCCTACCTCACCCTCTCGGTCCACGTGGACGGGACCGAGGCCCGTCACGACGAGGTCGTTTGCCGCGAGGGGGTGTTCCGGACGGCGATCGCGGCGATCCGGGCGGCGAAGGCGCGCCGGTTCCGGGTGACGACCAACACGACGATCTTCGAGGGCGAGGACCCCGAGCACGTCCGCCAGATGTTCCGGGAGCTCACGGAGGTGGGCGTGGACGGGATGATGATCTCTCCCGGCTACTCCTACGAGAAGGCGCCGGACCAGGCGCACTTCCTGCGGCGCGGCCGGGTCACGGAGATGTTCGCGCGCATCCTCGCCGGCCGCGAGCAGTGGGCGCTCAACCACTCGCAGCAGTTCCTCGACTTCCTCGAGGGGAAGCGGCAGTACCTCTGCACGCCCTGGGGGAACCCGACGAGGAACCTCTTCGGGTGGCAGCGGCCGTGCTACCTCTTCGCGGACGGCTACGCCCGGACCTTCCGGGAACTCCTCGAGACGACCGACTGGTCGCGCTACGGGACCGGCCGCCACGAGAAGTGCGCCGACTGCATGGTCCACTCGGGCTACGAGGCGAGCGCCGTCCTCGACGCGACGGACGGCGTCGCGCGGCTCGTCGCGGGGGCCCGGAAGCTGCTCGGCGGCTCCGCCCCCGAGCCGGTCCCCGTCCACTGGCGAGCCCCGGCTCCCGCGGGGGTGGCATGAGCGGCCTGGGCTCCCCCCCCCCCTTCCCCGAGGACCCGAACGTCGTCCGGTTCGTCGCCGGAGGGGCCCCCGCCGAGCCCGAGGCCGATCCGTTCGCCTACGCACGGGTCGTCTGGCGGCGGCGGAAGCTCGTGGGGGTGGCCGTGGGCGGGACCGTCCTCCTCACGGCCGTCGTGAACCTGCTGCTCCCGCGGAAGTGGGAGGCGACGGCCGCGCTGATGCCGGCGAGCGCCTCGAACCCGCTCCTCCCTCAGTCGCTCGCGGGGCGGCTGCCGGTGGCGGCGATCCCGACCGGCCTCCGGGGGCTCGAGCAGCTGGACCGGCTCGTGACGATCCTCGAGAGCCGGACCGTGGCGGAGATGGTGATCGAGTCTTGCGACCTGCTGCCGCTCCTCTTCCCCGACCGCTGGGACGAGGGGGCGAAGGGCTGGCGGGGGGACCCGCCCGACCACCGCGAGGCCTCCCGCCGCGTGAGAGAGGGGGTCCTCTCGGTCTCCACCACCTCGCGGGGGCTCGTGCGGGTGGCGGCCGAGTGGCGAGATCCCGAGACGGCGGCCCGCATCGCGAACGCGGCGGTGGCGGCGCTCGAGCGCTACCTCGCCGAGCGGGACGTGACCGTCGCCTCGCGCCACCGGCGCTTCATCGAGGAGCGTCGCGAGGAGACGCGGCGCGATCTCGCGCGCGTCGAGGAGGAGCTGAAGGCGTTCTCGAAGGAGCAGGGGGTCGTGAGCGTCTCCGAGCAGACCCGGGCCCTCTTCGAGGCGATCGGGAGGCTCATGGCGGAGATCCAGATCGAGAAGGCGAGGCGCCACGCGCTCTCCGAGTCGCGCGGGACGGAGGACCCCGAGGTGAGGCAGATGGACGCGCGGATCCGGGCCCTCGAGGCGAGCCTGACGGAGCTCGAGCGGGGCGCGCCGGCCTCGCCGCCCGCAGCCGGGACGCGACCGGAGCCGAACGGCGTGATCCCGCTCTACGACGTCCCCGAGAAGATGCTCGAGTACCAGAGACGGCTGCGCTCAGTCACGATCCTGGGCGAGGTGTTCCTCCTGCTCAGCAAGGAGCTGGAGAGCGCGAAGATCGAGGAGAAGCGCGAGCAGGTGGCGATCACGGTCCTCGACCCGGCGCAGCCGCCGGAGCGGCCATCGCGGCCGCGGCGGACGCTGAACGTCATCCTCTCGGCGATCGTCTCGGCGTTCGGCGCGGTGCTGCTCGCCTTCGGGGCGGACGCCTGGGAGCGATCCCTCGCGGCGGCGGGGGCCGCCCCGCCTCCCGCGCCCCCGGCCGCGTGACCGCTCCGAAGCCCCTCGTGGCCGTGACGGGCGGAGCCGGCTACATCGGCTCCCTCTTGTGCGGGGAGCTGCTCCGGCGCGGCTACCGCGTGCGCGCGACGGACCTCCTGCTCTTCGGAGGCGAGTCGGTGCTGCCCTATCTCCCCGACGCGGCGTTCGAGCTGGTCAAGGGGGACGTCTCGGAGCCCGGGGCCGCGCGGGCGGCGGTCCGGGGGGCCGACGCGGTCGTCCACCTCGCGGCGCTCGTCGGGTTCCCCGCCTGCCAGCAGGTGGGTCCCTCGGTCGCGAGGCGGATGAACGTCGAGGCGACGCGCCTGGTCGCCGACGCGGCGGAGGCGGAGGGCTGCCGGCGGATCGCGCTCGCCTCGACCTACAGCGTCTACGGCCTCGCCCCCCCGGGAGAGCCGGTCACGGAGGACGCCCCGCTGCATCCGCAGTCCCTCTACGCGGAGACCAAGATCGAGGCGGAGCAGGTGCTCCGGGAACGCGCCGGCGGTCGCTGCGCCCCGGTGATCTTCCGCTTCGCGACCCTCTTCGGGATCTCCCCCCGGACCCGCTTCGACCTCATCGTGAACCAGTTCGTGCTCGAGGCGATGACGCGGCGGGCGCTCGTGATCTACCAGCGCGGCTACCGCCGGAGCTTCGTCCACGTCCGAGACGTCGTGGAGGCGATCGTCCTCGCCCTCGAGGCGCCCGACGCCGAGGTCCGGGGCGAGACGTTCAACGTGGGCTCGGACCAGGGAAACCTCTCGAAGGACGAGGTGGTCGAGCTGGTGAGGCGGGCGGTGCCCGGGACCACGATCTCGTACAAGGACCTGTCCTTCGGGGGCGACATGCGGGACATCACGGCGTCGTTCCGGAAGATCGAGCGCGTGCTCCGGTTCTCGGCGACGCGGAGCGTCGAGTCGGGAGTGTCCGAGGTGGCCGCGGCGCTCCGGGACGGGATCATCCCGGACCCGAACGCCCCGCGGTTCCGGAACGCGCAGTTCATCGTTCAGTGATTCGCGCGCGCCGCGGACGGCGCACGCGAATCACTAGAATGGACACTCGTGACCCCGGGACAGGCTGCGGGGACCGCGCGCGACTCCCGGGGGACTGCGCCGGGAGGGACGCGCGGCGCCCCTTGGGATCTCGCGCAAGCGAGATCCCACTTCGACTCGCTCGCGCCGGAGGCCGACCGGTGGCTCGCGCGGTCGAGGGCCTACCACGAGGAGTTGAAGAGACTGCTCCGGTTCCTCGTGCCGCCGGGGCTCTCGGTCCTCGAGGTCGGCTGCGGGACTGGGGACCTCCTCGCCGCGCTCGCACCCGCCCGAGGGGTGGGCGTGGACCTCTCGCGGGGGATGGTCCAGCGAGCCCGGGCGAGGTTCCCGGCGCTCCGGTGCGTCGTGGGAGACGCCCACCGGCTGCCGGTCTCGGGGGCCTTCGACGCGATCGTTCTCTCGGACCTCGTGGGCCAGCTCGGGGACGTTTGGGCGGCGCTCGCCGAGGCGCGGCGACTCTCGGCCCCCCACACACGGGTCGTCGTAACCTACTACAACTTCCTCTGGGAGCCGGTCCTCAAGCTCGCCGAGAGGCTGGGCTTGAAGATGCCCCAGCGGGCGCAGAACTGGCTCTCGTCGCGCGACCTCGAGAACCTCCTCCACCTCGCGGGCTTCGAGGTGGTGACGCGCGGGGAGCGGGTGCTCCTCCCGAAGCGGATCCCGGGGCTCTCCTGGCTCTGCAATCGCCTCCTCGCGAAGCTCCCCGGGCTCCGGCGCCTCGGACTCATGCACTACCTCGTCGCGCGGCCGGCCCCCGACGCGCGCGCCCGGCGGGAAGGCACCGTGACGGTCGTGATCCCGTGCAAGGACGAGGCCGGCACGATCGCCGACGCCGTCGCGCGGACCCCCGACATGGGGCTCGGGACCGAGATCGTCTTCGTGGACGGGAACTCGAAGGACGGGACCGTCGAGCGGATCCGTGAGGAGATCGAGCGGTGGAAGGGGCGGCGCGAGATCCGGCTCGTCCCCCAGGGCGACGGGCACGGGAAGGGCGACGCGGTCCGCAAGGGCTTCGCGGCGGCGCGGGGCGACGTGCTCATGATCCTCGACGCGGACCTGACTGTCCCGCCCGATGACCTCCCGCGCTTCTACGAGACCCTCGTCTCGGGGCGCGGGGAGCTGGTGATGGGCTCGCGCCTCATCTACCCGATGGAGAAGCAGGCGATGCGCCTCGCGAACCTCCTCGGGAACAAGGCCTTCAGCATGATGTTCACCTGGCTCCTCGACCAGAGGATCAAGGACACGCTCTGCGGGACGAAGGTGCTCTGGCGGCGCGACTACGAGGAGATCGCCCGGAACCGCCCGTACTTCGGCGACTTCGACCCCTTCGGCGACTACGACCTGATCTTCGGGGCGGCGAAGCGGAACCTG
Organism: Planctomycetales bacterium; assembly: GCA_022614695.1. Classification (GTDB taxonomy): domain Bacteria; phylum Planctomycetota; class JAKEIC01; order JAKEIC01; family JAKEIC01; genus JAKEIC01. The sequence continues at coordinate 18,825 of JAKEIC010000035.1, forward strand.
AAGATCGTGGAGATCCCGGTCCGCTACCGCGAGCGGGTGTACGGGGACACGAAGATCAGCCGGTGGCGGCACGGGTGGCTGCTGCTCAAGATGTGCGGGGTGGCGTTTAGGAAGATGAAGCTCGCATGAAGCACGGGGGACCGGAGGCGCTCGATCGCCTCGAGCCGCTGCTGGCGGCGCTGCGCGGGATCCCCGGACTCCGCGAGCGGTCGCGGGGGGTGTTCTACCTCGGGGGCCGGGCGTTCGTGCACTTCCACGAGGATCCGGAGGGGCTCTTCGCCGACCTCCGGACGGGGGAGCGCTGGACGCGACTCCGGGTCGGCACGGCCCCGGAGCGCCGTCGCCTCCTGCAGCGGGCGGCCCGCGGCTGCCGACTACGGGGCCGGGGGCGATAGGGCCGGGGGAACGCCCGCCGGGGCGAATGCCCCGGGCAGGCGGTGTGTAATACATGTAATACACAGAATGCACCTGCCCCTCCCCGTGAGTCGCCCTGTCCCTCCATGGTCCCTCTTCGATCGTGCTGCACCCCCTCCGAATCGGCGAGGAATTGGCCGGCGGGAGCGCCCGGGGGCATCATGCCGCATGTGC
>JAKEIC010000352.1 GCA_022614695.1 Planctomycetales bacterium
CCCCCGTGGAGGACGGGACGCCGGCGCCCGGGGGGATCGCCCCCCCGGCCGACGCCGGGGCGCCGCCGGCGCCCGGCGACCCCGCCGCCGCCCCGAGCACGATCGCCGCGGGAAGGGGAAGCGCTCCGCCGGCCATGGTCCCTCCTTAGGGCTCGTGTCGGAATGACTGACGGTCGTCGCGCGGGCGGCGGGGGTGCATCCGCTTCGTTGCGCCTCCGTCGGCGTACTTCTCCGCCAGTACGCCTCGTTGGCGACGCCTCGCGGCTGCACCCCCGGCACTCCACGCGACTCCATCATTCATTTCGACACGAGCCCTTACTTCCGGCTCGCCGCCTCGAGGGAGCCGCCGAGCTTCCCGGCCCCGAGCATCCCCTCGACGATCGCGCGCGGCGGGAGCTTCGCCTCGCGCGAAGCCCCCCCGCGGAGGATGGTGAGAGTCACCTCGGCCTTCTCCACGCCCGCCGCGAGCAACGCGGCGAACTCCGCCTGCGACTTGAACCCCGTCCCCTCCACGGCCACGACGAGGTCCCCGGTCTGGAAGCCCGCCTTTGCGAGCGCGCCTTCCTTGTCCTGGACGTTCACCCGCATCGCGTCCTGGACGTCGGGCTGGAACTTGAGCACGGAGGCGCCGGGGACCGTGACGGTCATCGTCCCCCGGTCGGCGCCGTTCCCCCAGACCTGGATGGCGTACTTCCCCGCCGCGACCTTGTCGAAGGTCGCGCGGCCTCCCGAGTCGAGCATCTGCCAGTTCCCGCCGCCCCACTGGCCCTCGGCGGCGGTCCGGAGCATCGCGTAGGACTGCTCGCCCGCCCCCTCCACGGTGACCGTGAGCTTGTAGAGCGTCGGGAGGGCGAGAGCGATCGAGTTCGGCCCCGCGTGCAGGACGAGCGGGGTGCGGGACGCGGCGGTCTGGGAGTGGCCCGAGTTCACGTAGAGGACGACCTCGCGCGGCCCCGGCTCGAGGGCGCGGAACTGGCACCGGCCCTCGGCATCGGGCGAGAGCCAGGCGCCGCCGCGACCGTAGCGGCGGGTCATCCGGGCCGAGACCGTCGGGTCGTTCTCGTCCTCGCCCTCGGTCTTGGGGACCTCCACCGAGACCGACACTTCGCCTTCGAGCCCGCTCCCGCGGTATCCGGTGACGGTCGCTTCGAGGCTCGCGGGCTCGACGAACTGGACGCGGACCGCCGTCTGCCCGGGGCCCACCTCGGCCGTCTTCGCGCCGTAGAGGGACGAAGTGACCGTGACGACGAGCCTCGGCATCGCCTTCCCCGCGCCCTCCGCCTGCCCCCAGCTCGCCAGCGTGAGCCGGTGGCCGCCCTCCGGGGTGCGGTCGCGCTGCGAGATCCAGACGTTCCCGCCCTGCTCCGCCGTCTGGACCGTGATCTGGACGTCGCCGAGGACCCGGCCGTCGGGCGCGAGCGCCGTCACGACGACCTGCGTCGGGGGCTCGGGCGCGGGCAGCTCCAGGTCCGCCCGCGAGGTCCGCTCGCCCACGTCCACGGTCACGATCGGACCCGGGTCCCCGCCCGCCCGCCGCGCGGCGGCGAGCGCGTAGCGCCCGGGGGCGAGGTCGCGGAGCGCGAAGACCGGGACCCCGGGCGAGGCCCAGGCCTGCTGGCGCGCCTGCTTCACGTGCGCCACGTCGGCCGGGGTCTCGGGCGTGACCTTCTGCGCGTAGACGACGGCCGGGAGCTTCCAGTCGCCGGCGGGGTCGCTCACGCGCCCCTTGACCGCCACGCGGGGCTTGAGCTTCAGCACCACGGGCGGGACGGGAGCCCCGCTCTCGACGGTGACCGGGACCTCGGAGGAGCGGTACTCCGGCTCGTCGGGGTCCACCTCCCGGGGCTTCTCGTTCCCGACACGCGCCGTGAGCTTGTGCTCCCCCGGCGCGAGGCGGAGCGGCGGGGACTTGGGGGTCCACTTCTCCTCCGTCCAGCCGCCCTGGCCGGACTGGACGGTGAGACGCGCGTTCGCGGGCGGAGTGCCGTCGGGGAGGACGACGGAGACCGTCACGCCCTGCGCGCCGAGCGCCAGGAGGTCGAGCGTGCCGCCGGGCTCCGCGCGGAAGGAGCCCTGCCCGACGAACCGCTGCCGCGGGTTCCAGCGGGCCCTGCCGCGCTGCATCTGCTGCTGCATCTGCTGGGCGTAGTACCAGTCCTGCTGCCCCTGCCAGCCGCCCGCGCCCGGCTGGCCGCCCTGCGCCTGGAAGACGTAGCCCTCCTTCCAGGGCGTCACCTGGTACCCGTCGTTCGCGAGGCCCGTGAGCTTCCAGCGCCCGTCGGCCCCCGAGACGGCCTCGCGCGCCTCGGCGCGCTGGCGGCGCCAGTCGGTCACGCTCTTCCGCACGTGGGACTCGACGTCCGGGACCGCCGGCGGCGGCGCGCCGCGGAGCGGCGGGTCGGGGTCGGCCGACTCGTCGAGCCGCTCGGCACGGAGGACGACGCCCTCGAGGGGGCGGCCGTCCTCCGTCGTGACGGTGCCCGAGCACTCGCCCGCCTCGCCTTGCGTCGCGGCCCCCCCCTCGGGGACTGCCGCGAGCGCCTGCGCGAGGCTCCCGAACCCGCCCGCGGGCGCCACGATCGGGTCGGCCGACCGCTCGGCGGGGAGGGACGCGGCGGCCGATGGGGCCGCCGGCGTCGGAGCGGAGGCTCCGGCGATGCCCGCGGTACGAGGAGCGGGCTCGCCCGGGGCGGCCGGGGGAGACCCCGGGCCCGCGCCCTCGAGGGAGAGCCCTCCCTCGGCCCGCCCCCCGAACGCGAAGTACCCGCACGTGAGCCCGGCCGCCGCGCCGAGCACGAGGGCGGCCGGAAGAGGAAGCGGACCGCTGGCCACCCGAGCCATCCCCCCTCACCCGACGATCCTGGGGGCCGTCGGGACCGGGGGATCTTACTACAATCCTGCCGGTCCGACGGCGGAAGGGGACC
>JAKEIC010000353.1 GCA_022614695.1 Planctomycetales bacterium
GAGGGCGAAGGCCAGGCCGATCGCCAGCGCCGCCGAGAGCAGCCCGACGGCCCCCCAGGTGGCCGCCGCGATCCGGGGGTTGCGGCCGCCGGCGCGAAGCTCCCGCACGACGATGGGGAGGCCGCCGGCCACCCAACCGAGCGCGGGGACGAGTCTCACGCGAGCTCCCCCTTCGTCACCCGGAGGAAGATCCGCTCGAGGTCCCGGCTCTCCGGGACGACGGCGACGACGGGCAGTTCCCGTTCGACGAGCGGCCGGAGGAGCCGGTGGATGTCGCGCTCCTCGCCGTCGAAGAGGACGATCGCCTCGCCGTCGCGCTCCTCCACGTGCGTGACCCCCGAGACGCCGCGCAGGAGCTCCGCCGCCTCGGGGAGCCTCTCCGCCACGCGCACCCGCAGCGTCCGCGACGCCGCGAGGCCCCGCAGGATCTCCTCGGGCGTCCCCGAGGCGAGGAGCCGGCCCTTCTCGATGATCCCGACGCGGGTGCAGAGGTCGGAGAGCTCCGTGAGGATGTGGGACGAGAGGAGGATCGTCTTCCCCATCCGGGCGAGCTCCCGCAGGAGCTCCCGGATCTCGATCCGGGCCCGGGGGTCGAGGCCCGACGCCGGCTCGTCGAGCAGGAGCACGGCCGGGTCGTGCACCAGGCACTTCCCGAGCCCGAGCCGCTGGCGCATCCCGCGCGAGAGGGCCTCGACCCGCTTCTCGCGGATCCCCTCGAGGTCGGTGAGCTTCAGAACGTCCTCGACCACCGCGCGGCGCCGGGCCCGCGGGAGGCGGTAGGCGGCGGCGAAGAAGTCGAGGTACTCGTCCACGCGGAGCCCCGGGTAGACCCCGAACTCGTCGGGCATGTAGCCGATCGCGCGGCGCACCGCCTCCGGGTCGTCGCGGACGCTCCGGCCGGCGACCGAGGCCTCGCCGGCGTCCGGCTCGAGGAGAGTCGCGAGGATCCGGAGGGTGGTGGTCTTGCCCGCGCCGTTCGGCCCGATGAACCCGAAGATCTCGCCCGCCCCGACATCGAGCGAGACCCCGTCCACCGCGCGGGTCCCCCCGAACGTCTTCACGAGCCCGCGCGCCTCGATCACCGCGAGATCCCCGGCGCCACGACGAAGACCCGGTCCAGGATCCGCGACTCCGTCCCCCCGTTCGACACCTCCGGGCCTCCCCCGGGGAGGTCCCGCGCGTCCGCGGGGGCCACGTAGAGCGTCGGGGAGAGGGTCCGGGCGGCCTCCACGAGCGCGAGGAGCCCCAGGCGCCACGACTCGCTCGGGACCGGGATCCCGAGGCGCCGGCGCAGGTCCGGCAGTTCCAGGGACGGCCCCGACGGAGCGCGGCCGCGGCCGGCCCGGAGCGCCCGCGGATGCTCGACGTCCGCGCGGCTCCCCGGCGCGAGGGGGGGGACCCCCAGCACCCATCCTCCCGGCGCCCAGATGGCGCCCGCGCCGAGGGGGAGTCTCGACCCGTTCCGGACCTCGTAGCCGGTCGCCGTGCCGTCCGGGGTCCTCGCGACCGAGAGCGAGACCGGACCGCCGATCGGGCGGATCCCCTCGAAGCAGACGAAGCGCGTCTCCCAGGCGCCGACCCGCAGCTCGTGGGCCACGGCCTCCGCGCCGAGGCTCACCCGGAGCGCGGCGCCGCCCCCCACGACGCCGTCCCCCGACATGGGGAGAGGCGCGAGCGCCCCGGCCGCGCGGACGGTGAGGCTCCGGCCGATCCCGGCGTAGAGCGAGATCACCGTCTGCTCCGCCGCGTCGCCCAGGCCGGGCACGGGCCAGAGAAACGTCACGCGCTGGGTGACGAGCCCGACCCCGCGCGTCGCGAGGCCGAGGCCCCCGGCGCCGAGGGTGAAAAGGACGGCCGCCCCGAGGAACACGGGCACCCGCGCCAGGCCTCCGCCCAGGCGGCGGGAGACCCACCAGACCCCGGGGCCCAGCGCCGCGAAGTAGGCGGCGAGGAACGCGAGCACCGCGGGGAGCGAGGGGAGCCTCCCGCGGCCGGTGTGCAGGGCGGCCGCGACCTCCGACTCGGGCGGCGTCTGGTTGAAGCGGGTCCACTGGAGCTGGTACGTGACGGAGGTCTTCTTGGTCCGCGGATCGGTGACGCGCACCGGGACGGCCTCGACGAACCGGCTCGCGTGGGTGGGGAGCCAGGGCCAGCGATGACCGAGCGGCGCGACGCGGTTGCGCTGGGCGTCCCGCACGCGGCGGACGGCGTCGCCGAGGATCCGGCCGAGCGCCGCCCCCGCGAACGGGGGACGGGTGAGGTCCGCCGAGCAGTAGAAGACGTGGCCGTGGCCGCGGGTCCTGGTGGAGAGCACGGGACGGCCGTCCCACTCCTCGAGGACCTCGAAGCCGGGCGGCGCCCCGGCCAGCAACGGGACGGTCGCCTCCCCGACCGCCGCGGCGACGGCCTGCCCGCCCCGGGGGGCCGCCCCGGGCACGCCCTCCGGCGCGAACGGGCCGAGGAGGTCGCCGCAGAGCGGGCCCGAGAGGCTCGCGGCCGGGGCGGCCCCCGAGACGAGGACGGCGCCCCCGAGCGCCACCCACTGGAGGACCGCGCCGCGCTCGTCGGCCGAGAGCGCGTCGAGCGGCGCGCGCGACGAGAGCACGAGGAGGTCGGCCGCATCCCATCCCGCGGGATGGTCCGGCATCTCGCCGGGGGCCACCCGGCGCGGGTAGACGGGGACCGGGGAACTGGCCACCCCCGTGCCGCGGTTCCAGAACCGGGGGTTCTGCATGGACTCCGGCCGGGGCGCTCCCTCGGGCCAGGCGGCCTCGATCATGTCGGGGAGCGGGTCGGTCGTCCCGGAAAGGAAGGCGACCTGGAGACCCCCGGCTGATCCGAGCGGCGGGTTCCCCCTTTCGCTCTCCGCCCCTTCGGGGCCCCGGACCTGGACCTGACCCGGCGCCTGCATCCATCCCCGCCACTGCCTCGAGCTCCGTCCCCAGAGGTAGCCGACCGCCGCGCGCGGGACGCCCGGGGTGAGGGCGATGTCGTGGATCCCGCTCACCGCGCCCTCGTCCTCGGGGTCCTCGACGAGGAGCCTCACGGTCCGGGTGTCGGGGCGGCGGCTCGTGGCCCGCAGGAGCACCGGGACCCACCCGGGGCGCTCGCGCGCGGCGAAGAGGTAGCGGGGCCGATCGAGCGAGAGGTCCGGTTCCTGGGCGGAGGCGGCGGCGGCGGGGGCGAGGAGGGCGGCGACGAAGGCGAGCGACCCCCGACGCGGCGGCGCGGGCGCCCCCACGTCTACCGTCCCGCGAGCTCGGGCACGGCCTTCTGCGCTTCTCCCACGAGCCGGTCGGCCGTCATCCCCTCGGCCTCGGCCTCGAAGTTCCGGAGGATCCGGTGGCGGAGCGCGGGGAGCGCCACCGCGCGCACGTCCTCGAAGGCGAGGTTCAGCCGCCCGCGCGCGAGCGCTCGCACCTTGCCCGCGAGCTGGATCGCCTGCGCGCCGCGCGGGCTCGCTCCGTAGCGGACGAACCGGCGGACGGCCTCGGGCGCGCACGGGGTGTCGGGGTGCGTGGCGCGGACGAGCCGCGCGACGGCACGCGCGACGGGCTCGGGGACGGGCACCTCGCGGGCGAAGGCCTGGAGCCGGAGCACCTCCTCGGGTCCGCACACCGCCGCCGGCTCGGGGGGCGCGCCGCCGGTGGTCCGCCGCAGGATCTCGACCAGGTCGTCCTCGGTCGGCGTGCCCACCTCGATCTTCAGGAGGAACCGGTCCAGCTGCGCCTCGGGGAGGGGATAGGTCCCCTCCATCTCGATCGGGTTCTCGGTGGCGAGGACGAAGAAGGGCCGCGGGAGGGCGTGGCGGACCCCGCCGACGGTGACGGCGGACTCCTGCATGGCCTCGAGGAGGGCCGACTGAGTCTTCGGGGTGGCCCGGTTCACCTCGTCGGCGAGGACGGCCTGCCCGAAGACGGGCCCCTGCTGGAACCGGAAGCTCCGTCCGCCGCCGGGCGTCTCGTCGAGGACGGTCGTCCCGGTGACGTCGGCGGGCATGAGGTCGGGGGTGAACTGGATCCGCCGGAACTCGAGCTTGAGGGCGGTCGCGAGAGTCCGGACGAGGAGAGTCTTCCCGAGCCCGGGGACGCCCTCGATCAGGACGTGGCCCCCGGCGAACAGGGAGAGGAGGACCTCGTCCACCGCGGCCGCATGGCCGACGATCACGCGCTCGATCTCGGCGCGGATCCGCCCCCACGCCTCGCGGAACCGCGTCGCCTCGGCCTCCACGGCCGCCCCCGTCGCATAGGCCGCCGCGGCGGCGCCGTCAGCGGCCATCGAGACCCCGCCTCACGGGGCCTATTCTCCCCGATCGCGGGGGAGGGCCGCAACCGGCGGGGGCGCGATCGCACGGCAACGGGTTGTCATGAGTCCCGCGTCATCGCCGGCGGCCGGCCCGTCGGTGGCGGCGGATCGTCCCCGGCGATATCGAGGCCGAACCAGCCGAGGAGGAAGTCGAAGAACTCGCCGGGACTGAAGCCGAGGCGGGCTAGAACTGCTTCCGCTGACGCGAGGATGCGATCTTCAGCATCTTGCGGTACTTCGTCACCGTCCGCCGCGCGATGTTGTAGCCCTCGGCCTTGAGCTTGTCCGTCAGCTCGTCGTCGGAGAGCGGGTTCTTCCGGTCCTCGGCCTTCACCAGGCCGTCCACGCGGTCCTTGATCGAGACGCGGGACGCGTTCCCGCCGTCGGCCGTCTGCGTGCCGCCCGTGAAGAAGTACTTGAGCGGGTAGACGCCCCGGTGGGTCTGGACCCACTTCGCGGAGATCGCGCGCGAGACCGTCGAGACGTGGATCCCGAGGGCGTCGGCCACCTCCTGCATCTTGAGGGGCTGGTGGTGGGTGATCCCGTGGTCCAGGAAGGGCTTCTGGCGCTTGACGATCTCGGTCGAGACGCGGATCAGCGTGTTCCGCCGCTGCTCGATCGAGTCTATCAGCCACCGCGCCGCCTCGAGCTTCTTCCGGATGAAGTCCTTGAGGGTCGGGTCCACGTTCCCCTCGCGGAGCATCCGCCGGTACTGGCCGTTGATCCGGAGGGGCGGCAGGTAGTCGTCCTCGAGGCGGATGAGATAGTCGTCGCCGTCGGGCTCGACGACGACGTCGGGCCGCACGAAGGGCGGGCTCTCGGGCGCGTACTCGCTGCCGGGCCGGAGCGAGAGGTTCCGCATCCCCTCGATCGCGCAGTTGATCTCCGCGACCGTGAAGCCCGTCTCCTTCACGATCTTCGGGATCCGGTTCTTGAGGACGTCCTCGAGGTGCACCGTGAGGAGGGAGTGCTTGAGCGCGTAGTCGGGGTCGGTGAGGTCGAGCTGGAGGAGGAGGCACTCCTGCTGGTTCCGGCAGCCGACGCCGCGGGGCTCGAGCTGCTGGACGACGCGGAGCGCGTGCTCGGCCTCGGCGCGCATGCACCGCGTGCGGGACTCGCGGGGCGGGGGAGGCGCGGGCGGGGGCTCCTCCGCGCGGCCGTTGTCCCCCGCGGTGAGCGCCGCCGAACCGCCGGCGGCCGTCGGGGCCGGAGCGCTCGTCGGCGCCGGGACGGCCTCCGCGCCCGGGGCCGTCGCCATCCCGTCGCCCACGAGGGCCGCGACCGCGGGCGCGGGCGCCACCGCGGCCGGCGCCGCGTCGGGGATGTCGAAGATCTCCTCCAGCGGATAGCGCAGGTAGCCGCTCGCGTCCATGTTGTAGACGATCTCGCGACCCAGCTCCCGCGTCCGCTCGTCGAGGTCGTCCCGGAGCGTGAGCTGCATGTAGAGGTAGTCGGGCAGCGACGCCGGCTTCGCGGCCGTGTTCTGCATGGCCTCGAGCTTGCGGTCGCGCTCCTCCTCCGACTCGCGCGGTCCGCGCGGGCTCCCGAAGTACTCGCCGAACGAGTCGTCCTCCTCGGCCTCGACGAGCCGCTCGAAGGACTCGTCCTTCTTCCTCTTCGCCTCCTCGGCCGGCGTGCGCGGCGGCTCCTCGGGCGCCTCGGTGGATCCGGCCGGGGTCTCCGCCGTCTCCCCGGCCTCTCCCGACTCGCTCGCCTCAGCGCCGGCCGGCTCCTCGCCGGGCTCGCTCGCCTCCTCGAGGAGGGGGTTCTCCTGCAGCTCCTGCTGGATGAGCCCCTGGAGATCCAAGATCGGGAGCTGCAGGATCTCGATGGACTGGATGATCTGCGGCGCGAGCCGCATCCGCAGCTCTTGCCGGTGTTGGAGGGTTGTCTCGAGCCTCATCCGGGGTTTGCCGTGCTCTCGGGCTCGGTCGGCGAGTCCGTGGCGATTATAGCAGGGGGGGTGGGGGCAACAAGGAAAGCCGAGGCGGAGGCGGCGGAGCGGGATAGGATCGGGGGCGTGAGCGGAGCGTCGGTCTTCCTGACGGACTTCGGCCTCGCCAAGTCGAGGGCGACCGGCAGCAAGCTCACCCGCACCGGGGAGACCCTCGGGACGCCCGCCTACATGTCCCCCGAGCAGGCGCGCGGCGAGGTCTCCTCGCTCGCGCCGGCGACGGACGTTTGGAGCCTCGGCTGCGTCCTCTACGAGATGCTCGCGGGACGGCCGCCGTTCGAGGGGGAGACGACGGCGGCCGTCGTGGCGCAAGTGCTCTTCGCGGAACCGGCGAGGCTGCGAGCGCTCCGCCGGCAGGTCCCCCGCCGGGTGGCCCTCGTGGTCGGGATGTGCCTCGCGAAGCCCCCTCGGGACCGCTACCCGGGCGCGGCACCCTTGGGGGACGATCTCGGCCGCCTGCTCCGCGGCGAGCGCGTGCGGGTCCCCCTCGCTCGAAGAGCCCTCCGGCGGCGGATCGCCGCAGCCGCGACGGCCGCCGTCCTCGTGGGCGGCCTCGCCGCGCTGCGTCCGGCGGCGGGGCCGGGGGAGCCGGATCGCGTCCCCCTCGGGGACCGCCCCCGGGGCCTGTCAGCCTCCCAGGCGGCGGCGGCCCGAGGGATCGAGATCCGATCCCGGGACCCGGGCGAATCGGCCCGCCTCCTCGGGGAGGCCCTCGCGGAAGAGCCCGGCGCCGCGGACGCGCCTCTCTGGAGAATCGAGCGCGGGCTCGCCCTGTGGTCCATCGGCATGGGTGCCGAGGCCCGGCGGGAGTGGACCCACGTCCCCGAAGGCTCCGTCGAGGGGAGGCGAGCCAGTCTCTACAGGGCCTTCGAGGCGTTCACCCGCCTCCGCGGGGACGAGGCGCGCCCCGACCTCGACGCGATCGCCGCGGCAGGGGACCGGTGGGGGCGCCTGGCCCGTGCCGCGCTCGCCGCCCTGGAGAAGGACAGCGGCCGCACCCGCGAGCCCCTCGCGGGCGAGTCGGGGTGGGAGGCGCACTTGCTGCGAGCCTACGCCGAGCACAGCGATCGCCGGGGGGACAAGTCGGCGGCGCTCCGGAGCTACGACGCCGCGATGGACCAGGGGATCCGTCTGGAGTGGCTCTACCAGAGCCGGGGGAGCCTCCGGTACGACCTGGGCGACGTCGGGGGGGCCCGGGATGACTTCTCCGAGGCCATCCGGCTGAACCCACGATCCGCCCGGGCGCTGTACTGCCGAGGCAACACGCGGGGGGCCCTCGGGGACCACGCCGGCGCCATCGAGGACTGCACGGCCGCGCTGGACATCGCTCCCGAGGACGCGGACGCCTGGACGGCGCGCGGGTTGTCGAGGGAGACCATGGGGGACCTGGAGGGCGCGCGCCGGGACTTCGACGCGGCCGTGCGTCTCCGCCCGGACGACGCCGTCACCCTCGTCAATCGCGGCCTTCTCCGCGAACGGCTCGGGGACCGCGACGGGGCGCTCGCCGACCTCGATGAGGCCGTCCGCCTGCAGCCGGCCTCCTACGGGGCTCGGGCGAACCGCGGCGACATGCGGTTGAGGGTGGGCGACATCGCGGGCGGAGCCTCCGACCTCGAGGAGGCGCTCCGGATCGGACCGGGGGTCCCCAACATGCACTTCAACCTGGGGCTCGCGCGACGCTTGCTCCGCGATCCCCGCCGGGCGGCCGACTCGTTCCGCGAGTTCCTGCGTCAGGCCCCGAACGCCGCCGCCGCCGCGGACGCCCGGGCGCTCCTCACGGAGTGCGAGGAGAAACTGCGCCGGGAGGCCGGACCCGCGGGCCGGTGAGCCGCCCCAGGGTCTCGCGTCCCTCCCGCGCTCTCCTTGTCGCTCCCAGCGGGGCTCCTTAGAATCCCGCGCCCCTCCGGGGGCGCCATGGGAACCGAGAAGCGCTACGAGTACCGGCCGCAGGAGATCGAGCCGCGCTGGCGCGCGCGGTGGGAGGAGACGGGCGCGCACCGGGCCCGCGAGGAGGACCCGCGCCCGAAGTTCTACTGCCTCGACATGTTCCCGTACCCCTCCGGGTCGGGGCTCCACGTCGGGCACTGGCGCGGCTACGTCCTCTCGGACACCCTCGCCCGGTACAAGCGGCTCCAGGGGTTCAAGGTCCTCCACCCGATGGGGTGGGACGCCTTCGGGCTCCCGGCCGAGAACGACGCCATCAAGAAGGGGCTCCACCCGAAGGCGAACACGGCGAAGAACATCGCCAACATGAAGCGCCAGCTCCACGAGATCGGCGCGATGTACGACTGGTCGCGCGAGTTCGCGACGACCGACCCCGACTACTACCGCTGGACCCAGTCCATCTTCCTCAGGATGTGGAGGCGCGGCCTCGCCTACCGCGCGAGCATGCCGATCAACTGGTGCCCGACGTGCCGGTGCGGGCTCGCGAACGAGGAGGTGGTCGCCGGCCGCTGCGAGCGGTGCAACTCGGAGACGGAGCGCCGCGACCGGACGCAGTGGCTCATGCGGATCACGCGCTACGCCGACCGGCTGCTCGGGGACCTGGACAAGCTCGACTGGCCCGAGCGCGTGAAGACGATGCAGCGGAACTGGATCGGCCGCTCCGAGGGGGCGGAGATCACGTTCACCGTGAAGGACCCGGACGGCGGCGAGCACGCGCTGCCCGTCTTCACGACGCGCCCCGACACGCTCTTCGGCGCGACGTACGTGGTCCTCGCCCCCGAGCACCCCCTCGCCGAGCGCAGCGCCGCCCGGGCGCGGCGCGGGGCGGTCGCCGACTACGCCGAGGAGGCCCGGAAGGCGAAGGAGATCGAGCGCACGGCCGCCGACCGGCCGAAGACCGGGGTGGCGACGGGGGCGTTCGCGGTGAACCCCGTGAACGGCGAGAGGGTCCCCGTCTGGGTCGCCGACTACGTGCTCGTCCACTACGGGACCGGGGCGATCATGGCGGTCCCCGCCCATGACGAGCGCGACTACGCCTTCGCGAAGAAGAACGGGCTCCGCATCGTCGAGGTGATCCGGTCCGACGAGGCCAAACGGAACGGGGACGGGACCCTCGCCGAGGCCTGGACGGGCGAGGGGACGATGGTCCGCTCGGGTCGCTTCGACGGCACCCCGTCCGCGGCGGGGAAGCGCAAGGTCGTCGAGTCGCTCGCGAAGAAGGGGCTCGGGAAGGCGACCGTCTCGTGGAAGCTCCGCGACTGGATCTTCTCCCGCCAGCGCTACTGGGGGGAGCCGATCCCGATCGTCCACTGCGCGAAGGACGGCGAGGTGCCGGTGCCGGAGAGCGAGCTGCCGGTGCTCCTCCCGGAGGTCGAGCGGTACCAGGTGACCGGGACGGGCGACTCGCCGCTCGCCGGGATCCCGTCGTGGGTGGACGTGAAGTGCCCGAAGTGCGGGGGACCGGCGAAGCGCGAGACCGACACGATGCCGCAGTGGGCGGGGTCGTGCTGGTACTTCCTCCGCTACGCGTCGCCCCGGTTCGCCCAGGGCCCGTTCGACCCGAAGGCCGTCTCCGCGTGGCTGCCGGTGGACCAGTACGTGGGCGGGATCGAGCACGCCGTGCTGCACCTCCTCTACGCCCGGTTCTTCACGAAGGTGCTCGCCGACGAGGGGCTGCTCCCGTTCGACGAGCCGTTCGCGCGGCTCTTCAACCAGGGGATGATCTGCAAGAAGAGCTTCTGGTGCGACACGGATCGGATCTACCTCCCCGAGAAGGAAGTCGCGGACGGTCAGCAGTGTCCCACGTGCCGGAAGCCGCTCCACGTCGAGCTGGAGAAGATGGGGAAGAGCAAGAAGAACGACGTCGCCCCCGACGAGCTGGTGGCGGAGCACGGGGCCGACGCCGTCCGGCTCTACGAGCTCTTCGTGGGCCCCCCGGAGCTCGACTCCGAGTGGACGACGAACGGGATCAACGGCTGCTCGGGGTTCCTGGCGCGGTTCTTCGCCTGGGTGCACCGGTGCGCCGAGACGGCGGACTCGCCGGACTCGGACCGGGTCGCACGCGCACGCCACGCCCTCGTCAAGGGCATCACGGAGAAGCTCGAGGCGTTCAAGTTCAACACGGCCGTCTCGGACTTCATGAAGTTCCTGAACGAGGTCCAGGACGCCGGGCCGACCGAGGTCTCCCGGGAGACCCTGCGCGCCGCGGTGGTCGCCCTGGCGCCCTTCTGCCCCCACGTCGCCGAGGAGTTGTGGCACGACCCGCTCTCCGGGAGCTCCTCCGTCTTCGAGGCTTCGTGGCCCCGCTTCGACGAGTCCCTGGCCCGGGCGAAGGAGATGCAGATCCCCGTCCAGGTGAACGGGAAGCTCCGGGCGACGGTGACGGTGCCCGACGGGGCCGACTCGGCGACGCTTGAGAAGCGGGCGCTCGCCGAGCCGAAGGTCGCCGCGCAGATCTCGGGGAAGAGCGTGAAGCGGGTGGTCGTCGTGCCGGGCCGGCTCGTGAACGTGGTCGTTGGGTAGCCCCCTGCGCCCGCAGGCAAAGATGACCATCCGACGAGGCCAGAGGTTCAAGACTCTGCGAAGGGTTGCCGCGGGGGGCATCACGGAGTTCCGTGCACCCGGGTCCGGGGGGTTCGAGTGCTCGCTGGATCCGGGAGTCGTGGTGACGGTGCTCAGCTCGCCCCTGCTGGGCGCCAGCGCTGTGGCGGCCCTCTGCGACGACTATTCGCGAATCGAGAGATCCGTGGTGCCAGAGGAGGACCGCGCCTCGCGGAACTACCGCGGCTTCCACCTAGTCGTCCCTCTCTCCGCTCTCGATTCGGATTGCCAGCAGGTCCTCGTGAACTACCCGGACCACCGTCACGCGGCCGCGGCCGCCGGGAGCGAGACGGGCCGCGCAAGTCCGGGCCGGTCCGTGCCGGTTCCCTTGATCACTCGAGGCCAGTGGTTCCTGGTCGCGAGCGACATGCCGGTCGTCTGCGCCGCAGCATTGGAACGTGCACGCCGGACGTACAAACGGACCCTCCCGGCCAGCGAGGCCTTCGTCGTCGTCGAAGCGCCGGAAGGGCGGGCTTCGGTCGCGGGGTGCCTTCCGGAGTGCTGCGAAGCCCTCGAGGAATCCCTCGTGCCGGACGAGACTCGGTCCCGACCGGACTACAGCGGCTACGATCTCTCCGTGGATCTGGACTGGATCGCCCGCGCGTGCGAGAAGCTCGAGCGATAGCGAGGTGACCGCGAATGCCTGAACCCCGCGAGTCGGAGAAGGCGATCACGAAGCGCGCCGAGGACTACGGCCGCTGGTACACGGACGTCATCGCGGCGGCGGAGCTCGCCGACCATTCGCCGGTCCGCGGCTGCATGGTCATCCGCCCCCACGGCTACGCGATCTGGGAGGCGATCCAGCGGGCGCTCGACCGGATGATCAAGAAGACCGGCCACCAGAACGCCTACTTCCCGCTCTTCATCCCCGAGAGCTTCCTCAAGAAGGAGGCGCAGCACGTCGAGGGCTTCGCGCCCCACTGCGCCGTCGTCACCCACGGGGGCGGCCAGAAGCTCGAGGAGGCGCTCTACGTGCGCCCCACATCCGAGACGATCATGTACACTATGTTCGCGAAGTGGATCCAGAGCTGGCGGGACCTGCCGCTCCTCATCAACCAGTGGGCGAACGTCGTGCGCTGGGAGCTGCGGACCCGGCTCTTCCTCCGCACCTGCGAGTTCCTCTGGCAGGAGGGCCACACGGCCCACGCGACGGCCGAGGAGGCCGACGCCGAGGCGCGGAAGATGTGCGGGGTCTACCGGACGTTCGCCGAGGAGTTCATGGCGCTCCCGGTCGTCTCGGGCTCCAAGTCGGAGGCCGAGCGCTTCGCCGGCGCCGAGACCACGTATTGCATCGAGGGACTCATGCAGGACGGGAAGGCCCTCCAGGCCGGGACCTCGCACTTCCTCGGCCAGAATTTCGCCAAGGCCTTCGACGTGAAGTTCCAGACCCAGGACGGGCAGCTCGCGCACGTCTGGCAGACCTCCTGGGGCGTCTCCACGCGGCTCGTCGGCGCGCTCATCATGGCCCACTCCGACGACACCGGGCTCGTCCTTCCCCCGAAGCTCGCGCCGATCCCGGTGGCGATCGTCCCGATCTGGAAGGGGGACGAGGAGAGGAAGGCGACCCTCGGGGCGGCGAACGATCTCGCCGGGAAGCTCGAGGGCGCCGGCGTCGAGAACGTCAAGGTGGACGACCGCGAGGGGCTGCGGCCGGGAGCGAAGTACTTCGACTGGGAGCGTCGCGGCGTCCCGCTCCGCGTCGAGATCGGCCCGAAGGACCTGGCGAAGAGCCAGGTCATGCTGGTGCGCCGCGACACGGGCGCGAAGAGCCCCGCGCCGGCGGCCGAAGGCCCGGCCCGGGTCCGCGCCCTCCTCGACGAGATCCAGAAGGGGCTATTCGACCGCGCGAAGTCCCACCGGGACGCGCACACCTTCTCGACGGACCGCTACGACGACTTCAAGAAGCGGATCGAGGAAGCGCCGGGGTTCTACGCGCTTCGCTGGTGCGGGTCGGGGAAGTGCGAGGCGGAGATCAAGGAGGAGACCCAGGCGACGCTGCGGGTCATCCCCTTCGACTCGAAGCCCGACCCGGGGCCGTGCGTCAAGTGCGGCGCAAACGCCCCGGGCAAGCGCGCGTATTTCGCCAGGGCGTACTAGCTACTTCTTCTTGAGCGCCTTCTTGATTATCTCGTGCGGCATCGGGGGCCGCGGCAGATCCGCGACCTTCTTGATGACCTCGTGGGGCTTCGGGACGTTCTTCAGGACCACATGCGGCGCGACGATCCGCGCCGGATGGATGTTCACGTGGACGTGGTGGCTGTGCCAGGGCTCGGCCGAGGAGTCGTCCAGCTCGACGTGGCCCGAGAGGCTCACGCTCGGGGGCGGGGACGAGGCGCGTACCCAGGCTCCGGATGGAGTCCGGTAGTAGTAGTAGTGGTGGACAGGGTGGTAGTAGCAGTAGGAGTCCGGGTAGTACCACCACCGCCAGGTGACCGCCGGGGGATGGGGGGCGTAGACATAGTGTCGGCAGCCCGAGCCGGCGAATCCGGCGAGCGCGGCGATGAGAACAAGAGATCGCACCATGGGGCACACCTCCGTGGATCCCCCGTGGGATCCCCGTGAATAGATAGCGAGTCCCGTGCCGCGCCGCAACCCCCGGGGCGCCGGGGGAACGCGCGTTTCCGTGGCCTCCCTTGTGGACAGCGGCAGGGCGACCGGGCCTCGATCGTCTTGACCGCACGACCCCGTTGATCTAGCGTCTCCTCGTTCATGGCGAAGATCGTCATCGAGACCGGCCTGCGAAAAGGGGCCGAGTACACGCTCGCCGAGAAGCCCATGTTCATCGGCCGGGAGCCCGAGTGCGAGATCGTGGTCCCCGACCGGATGGCCTCCCGGAAGCACGTACGGGTCTGGCTCGAAGGCGGGGCCTTCTGGGCCGAGGACGCCGGCTCGCACAACGGCTCCCTCCTCAACTCGAAGCCGCTGACGGCCAAGACGAAGCTCAACGACAAGGACGAGCTCATCGCCGGGACGACCGTGCTGCGCTTCCACGCCCTCGGCACGGCCGCGTCCCCGCCGCCGCCGCTCACGGAGAAGGAGAAGGCGCGCGGCCACCGGGACACGGTCGCGCAGCCCTCGGGGATCGCCGCGACGCGCGCCCCGCCGCCCGGCCCGCCGCCGCCTCCGAAGCCGAAACTGGCCCCGACCGACGATCCCGAAGTGACGATGGGCTAGAATCCCCCCCCCGTGCCCGCCGTCGCTGCGATGACGTCCCCGCAGGTCGCCGCCCTCCGGAAGAACATCGAGACGGTCATCCTCGGAAAGACCGAGGTGGTGAAGCTCTGTGTCGTGGGGCTGCTGGCGCGGGGCCACGTCCTCATCGAGGACGTGCCCGGGGTCGGGAAGACCACCCTCGCCCGCGCCCTCGCCCGCTCGATTGACTGCGGCTTCCAGCGGATCCAGTTCACGCCGGACCTGCTGCCCTCGGACATCCTCGGCGTCTCGATCTACAACACGGAGTCCAACAAGTTCGTCTTCCGGCCGGGGCCGATCTTCGCGAACGTGATCCTCGCCGACGAGGTGAACCGGACGACGCCGCGGACCCAGTCCTCCCTGCTCGAGGCGATGAACGACTTCCAGGTCTCCGTGGACGGGACCACACACCGGCTCCCCGAGCCCTTCATCGTGCTCGCGACCCAGAACCCGATCGAGTTCGCCGGGACCTATCCCCTCCCCGAGTCGCAACTGGACCGGTTCCTCCTCCGGATCCGCGTGGGCTACCCCTCGCGCGAGCACGAGCGCGAGGTCCTCGCGAGCCAGCGCGAGACGCACCCGATTGACGGCCTCTCCTCGGTCCTCGCGGGCCCCGACGTCCTCGCTCTCCAGGCCCGGGTCCGGGGCGTGCGGGTGGACCCGACCCTCGCGGACTACATCCTCGAGATCGTCTCCCGGACGAGGGGTTCCCCCGACCTCCTGGCCGGGGTCTCGCCCCGCGGCTCGCTCGCGCTCTACCGCGCCGCGCAGGCGCTGGCCCTCGTCGAGGGGCGCGACTACGTCCTCCCCGACGACATCAAGGCCCTCGCGGTGGCGGTGCTCGCCCACCGTCTCATCGAGAAGAGCGCGATCGAGCGGGGGACCGGCGGGCGCGCCGAGGAGATCGTGAGGGAGATCCTCGAGGCCGTGCCGGTGCCCGTGTAGAATCGGAGACGATGCAGGTCGTGAAAGGCCTCCCGGTCTCCCCGGGCATCGCCATCGGCGAGGCGTTCGTCATCGGCCGCGAGGACGTGCGCATCGAGAAGGCGAGCCCCCGGGGCGCCGACGAGGAGGTCGCGCGCTACGGGACCGCGCGCGCGGCGGCCGCGGGGGAGATCCGCGCGCTGGGCGCGGCGGCCGGGCCCGAGGGGCAGGCGATCCTCGAGGCGCACGTCCAGCTCGTCGAGGACCCTGGCGTGCGGCGGGAGATCGAGCGGCAGATCAGGGACGAGGCGACGACCGCCGAGTACGCCGTCTCCACCGCCTACGGGGGGCGGGCGGAGAAGATGCGGAAGATGGCCGACGAGTACTTCGCCTCCCGGGCCGACGACATCCGCCACGTCGAACGGAGGATCCTGCGGGCGCTGCTCGGGGCCCGCCGGGAGGACCTCCGCCACATCGCCCACGACGTGATCCTCGTGGCCCACGAGCTGTCGCCGGCCGACACGGCGGGCCTCGCGCTCACGGGCGGCCGGATCCGCGGGCTGGCCACCGAGGTCGGCGGCAAGACCTCCCACACCGCCATCGTCGCGCGCGAGCACGGGCTCCCGGCGATCGTCGGGGCCGAGGGGATCCTGGGGGAGGTCTCCGCGGGCGACCTGCTCGTCCTCGACGGGGCGGCCGGCCGCGTCCTCGTGAACCCCGACACGGAGTCCCTCCAGAGCTGGCGAGAGCGCGAGCAGGCCTATCTCTCCCAGAAGGAGGGCACCCGCCGGGCCGTGCGCCGGGTCCCCGCGGAGACCCCCGACGGCCATCGGATACTCCTCCTCGCCAACGTGGACGGTCCCGCGGAGGTCGCGTCGGCCGTGGCGCTCGGCGCCGACGGCGTGGGCCTCTTCCGGACCGAGTTCCTCGTA
>JAKEIC010000354.1 GCA_022614695.1 Planctomycetales bacterium
CCGGGTCCGGGTCGCCCGAGAGGGCGGCGAGGAGGGGCGGCGCAGCCGCCTCGGCGCCGCTCCGGCCGAGGGCGTCCACGGCGGCCGCGCGGACGCGAGGCTCGGGCTCCCCCGGGGGCGCGGAGCGGCGCGCGAGCGCCGCCACAGCCTCCGGGTCGTCCCGGATCCCGGAGTCCCCGAGCGCCTCGGCGACCGCCTCGCGCGCCTCCGGGACACCCTCGGCGTCGAGCGCCGCCACGAGCGGGGCCCGCGAGGCCGGGTCGCGGAGTTTCCCGAGGTTGAGGGCGGCGAGCCGGCGCACCTCCCAGAGCGGGGAGGAGAGGGCGCGCTGGTTTGCCGGGACGCTCGCGGGGTCGAGGAGCTTCTGCATCTCCGCGGCGAGCGCGGCCCGTTCGCGCCGCCGCTCCTCCTCGACCGCTCGCAGCCGCTCGCGCAGCACCTCTTCCGGCGGACGCGACCGGTTCCGGGACCACCAGTCCCGCCACACGGCGGGATCGGCGGGGAGGTCCTGGGCGGAGACGGCCCGGAGCGCCGCGAGCGCCGCGGCGCGCAAGTCCCCGGAGGGATCCTCGAGGAGCCGCGTCAGGGGCTCGATCGCCCCCCAGGCGTCGAGCCCCTCGAGCGCCCGGACGGCGCGGGCCCGGGTCGGCACGGGGGCGCTCGCGTCGAGCGCCCGGGCGGCGAGCTCCCCGAGGACCGAGGGATCCCCGAGCCCCCCGGCCGCTCGTGCGGCCTCGCGCGCGAGATCGGCCTTGCGGCCCTCCTCGAGCGCCAGCTTGAGGAGGTCGGCCCGGAGCCGGCGCCCGGCGCCCGGCCGGGCCTGGAGCGCGCGCAGGAGCGCAAGGACGGGGGCGTCTTCGGCGCCGCCGAGGGCCGCCCTCATCCCGGCGAGCGCCCGCTCCCGCGCCGCCTCGGGAACCGCCTTGTCCTCGGCAAGCCGCAGCAGCTCGGCCGCGGCGGCGGCGCGCCGCTCGGGGTCCGGGTCGGAGAGCTCGCGCAGGAGCGCCTCCGCCCGCACCTTCCCCTCGTCGGACGGGGCGGCCGCCGGGGGGCCGTTGCGGCCGCCCGCGGCCCCCTGGGCCGACGCCGGGCCGGCCGCGAAGAGGGTCGCCGCGAGAGCGCCGACGCCGGGCCATGCTCGCATCGAGGTGCCGCCCGTCCCCCGCGGGCGACGGGGAGTATACGCCCGGCGCGGGGGGGGCGCTACGCGCCCAGGAGACCGGCCCCGACGGGCGCGCCGACGGCCTCGAGGCCCTTGAGGGTCGCTCGACCGTACGAGCGGAGTTTCTCGTAGCGCCGCGCGAGGAGCTCGGCCACCGGCACCGAGGCGAGGTCCCGGAGGTGCCCGAGGAGGGCGAGCTTCAGGCGGGTGGCGGCCCCGGTCGGGTCGCGGTGCGCGCCGCCGAGCGGCTCGGGGACGATCTCGTCCACGAGCCCCAGCCCCATCAGGTCCTGGGCCGTGAGCTTGAGGGCGGCGGCCGCGTCCGGGGCCCGCGCCGCGTCCTTCCAGAGGATCGAGGCGCACCCCTCCGGGGAGATCACGGAGTAGTAGGCGTTCTCGAGGATGAGCACCCGGTCGCCGACCCCGATCCCGAGCGCCCCGCCGGAGCCGCCCTCCCCGATCACGGCGCAGACGATCGGGGTGCGCAGGCGCGACATCTCGAGCAGGTTCTGCGCGATCGCCTGGGACTGCCCCCGCTCCTCGGCGCCGATCCCTGGATAGGCGCCGGGAGTGTTGATGAGCGTCACGATCGGCAGCCCGAACTTCTCGGCGAGCCTCATCGCGCGGAGAGCCTTCCGGTAGCCCTCGGGATGGGCCATCCCGAAGTTCGTGGCCATCCGCTCCTTCGTGTTCTTCCCCTTGCGGTGGCCGACCAGGAGGACCTTCTCGCCGGCGATCGTCGCGAAGCCGGTCGCCATCGCCGGATCGTCGCGGAACCCTCGGTCCCCGTGGATCTCCAGGAAGTCATCGAAGACGAGCGAGAGGTAGTCCGAGAGCACGGGCCGCGAGGCGTGGCGCGCGATCTGGACGCGCTGCCAGGGAGTAAGCGCTGCGAAGAGCTCCCGGGTCTTCCTCTCGAGGCGCTCCTCGAGGAGCCGGATCTCCCCTGCTAGGCTCACCTTGGGGTTCGCGGCCGCCTTCTCGCGCAACTCCTGGAGCTTGCGGTCGAGGTCCACGAGGGGCTTCTCGATCGGCAGGACCGTCTCCGGGAGGGAGCCCATGGGAACCCCGGGATTCTAGCCGCCCGGGGGGGCCGCTCCAAAGGGCCAGGGCGCGACGGCGCCACGGGCCGGGTTTTCCCGTATCTCCGCGGGGAAAGACATGTTTTGACGCGACGCGGAGCCCGCCCGAGACTCTCCGCCCACGACGTGAGCGCCTCAGCGCGCCCCACCCTCGGCCTCCTCGCCCGCCGCGCGCTCCTCTCGGAGCCCCTGATCGAGCGGCTGCGGCGGGACCCCAGGTTCCGGCGGGCGCGGGTCCTCTCGGGGGCGCGCGAGGCCCTCGCGCTCTCGCGGCGGGGACGGCTCGACCTCCTCCTGCTCGAGCTGGACGGCCGCGCCGAGGAGGCCTTCCGCCTCGCCCGGGACGTCTCGAAGCTCCGCCGGGGCCCGAAGGTCCTCGCGGTCGCGGGGGGGGCGCGGATCGGTTGGGTGCAGCGGTCGCTCGCCGCGGGCATGGCCGGGTTCCTCGGTCCGAGCGCAGGCCTCGACGAGTGCCTGCGCGCGATCGGGAGCCTCCTCCGGGGCCAGGGCTACCTCTCCCCCTGCGCTGCGGGGATCGCGGCCGACCTCGCCGCGGGACGGGGACCCGGGCTGACCCCCCGGGAAGAGGAGGTCCTGCGGCTCACCTGCGAGGGGCTCTCGTCGAAGGAGATCGCCAGCGCCCTCGGCATCACGCCGAAGGCCGTGGATTCCCACCGCGCGCGCCTCATCCAGAAGACGGGGGCCGGCTCCTCGACGGCCCTCGTCCGGTACGCCTGCGAGGAGGGGTTCTGCGACCTGCGGAGCCGAGGCGACTAGCGAGCGCGTCGGCGCCGTGCTAGTCTCCCCGAAAGCCCCGGGTCCCGGAGGACGGACACCACGACGCGCACCCGTTCGAAGACCGCCCCGCGGCGGACCGCCGCGGTCATCCTCACCCACCGCGCCCTCCTCGCGGAGCAGCTCTCCGCGTTCCTCCGCGGCTCCGAGGGGATCTCGCGCGTCCTCGTCGCGGCGGACGAGAAGGACGCGGTCTTCTCCGTCCGCCACGGGGGAGCGGGGCTCGTCCTCCTCGACGCGGGCCACCCGGCCCTGGAGCCCTTCGCATTGGCGCGACGGATCCGGTCCGTGAGCCCGGGGACGCGGGTCCTCTTCGTGGCGGGCGACGACCGTCCCGGGTGGGTCGCGGCCGCGCTCGAGTCGGACGCGGCCGGCTTCCTCGGAACGGACGCCCGCGCCGAGGACCTCGCCCGGGCGGTGGAGAGCGCCCGCTCGGGGAAGGCCTACTACTCGCCCGCGGCCGCCCGCGTGGTGGCCGACCTCATGACCGGGAGGATCCCGTCCTTCACCGGGCGCGAGAGGCAGGTCTTGGCGCTCCTGTGCCGCGGCCTCTCCAGCAAGGAGATCGGGCGGGCGCTCGGGCTCGCTCCGAAGAGCGTCGAGGCCCACCGGGCGCGGATGATGCGGAAGGCCCGGGTCTCCTCCGCTCCCGGCCTGGTCCGCTACGCCCTCGAGCAGGGGCTCTGCCGGGCCTGAACTCGT
Organism: Planctomycetales bacterium; assembly: GCA_022614695.1. Classification (GTDB taxonomy): domain Bacteria; phylum Planctomycetota; class JAKEIC01; order JAKEIC01; family JAKEIC01; genus JAKEIC01. The sequence continues at coordinate 3,742 of JAKEIC010000354.1, forward strand.
CCGGCACGGCCCGCGCCGTGGTACGATGCCCCGGCGGCGAACCGAGGTCCCCTCGGAGAATCGCGTGGGCCGGCTCCCCCGTTCCCTCCCCGGCCAGCTCCTCCTCACGGCGGCGCTCTACGCCGTCGCGGGCCGGATCGCGCTGCTGATGGCCATCCCCCCGGGCTACGCGACGGCCGTCTGGCCCGCCGCCGGATTCGCGCTCGCCTGCGTGCTCGTGTTCGGGCCGCGAGTCTGGCCGGCTGTCGTCGTCGGCTCGTTCCTCGTGAACGTCTGGACCCGGGACCCTTCGAGCGGGGCCTGGGACGCGCCGTCCGTCGTCGTCGCGGTCGCGATCGGCTGCGGGGCGGCGGCCCAGGCGGCCCTCGGCGGTTTCCTCCTCCGGCGCTCGGTCGAGGAGACGACCCCCTTCTCGGGCGACCGGGGCGTGCTCCGGTCCCTCATCCTCGCCGGCCCCGTCTCCTGTCTCGTCTCCTCGTCCGCCGGCGTGACGACCCTCCTCGCGGCGGGGCGGATCGGGCCGGGGGAGTACGCCCAGAACTGGTTCACCTGGTGGGTGGGCGACGCCATCGGAGCGATCGTCTTCACGCCGCTCCTCCTGCTCTGGGCGCCCGGCCTCCGGCGCGGGGGGCTCGCGCGTCGCCTCACGGTGACCCTCCCCTTCCTCGTCATGTTCGCCGCCGTGACGGGCCTCTTCCTCCGCGCCCAGGGGTGGTGGGAGTCGTGGCTGATCCTCGCGTGCGGGCTCCTGCTCACGGGGCTGCTCGGGGCGCTCCTCCTCGTGCTGACAGGGGGGGCGGCCCGATTCGAGGACCTCCTGCACCAGCGGACCGCGGCGCTCGCGCGGGCCGAGGAGCGCGCCCGGGCGATCGTCGAGACCTCGCACGAGGCCTTCGTGGCCATCAACGCGGAGGGCCGGATCACGCAATGGAACCGGGCCGCGGAGGCCACGTTCGGGTGGGCGGCGCCGGAGGCGCTGGGGCGGGTGCTGGCCGAGACGATCGTCCCCCCGCGCCTCCGAACAGCGCACCGGGAGGGTCTCGCGAGGTTCCTCGCGACGGGCGAGGGCCCGGTCGTCGGCCGCCGGATCGAGATGGAGGGGCTCCACCGGGACGGACGGGAGTTCCCGGTCGAGCTGACGATCACCGCGCTCCGCGCGGGCGACTCCTGGGTCTTCAACGCGTTCCTCCACGACATCTCCGAGCGCAAGCGCGCGCAGCGGGCGATCGAGGGCAAGAGCGCAGAGTTGGAGGCCGCGAACCGGGAGCTCGAGGCTTTCACCTACTCGGTCTCCCACGACCTGCGCGCCCCGCTCCGGGCCGTGGAGGGATTCGCGAGCATCCTCGAGAAGGACTTCGCCCCGCGGCTCGACGGGGAGGGCCTCCGGCTGCTCGGGGTGGTCCGGAAGAACGCCCTCCGCATGTCCGCGCTGATCGAGGACCTGCTCGCCCTCTCGCGTCTCGGCCGCCAGGCGCTGGAGCTCGTCCCTCTCGACATGGCGGCGCTCGCCCGCGAGGCGGCGGCCGAGGCGACGGCCGCGGCGCCGGGGCGACCGATCCGGGTCGAGGTGGGCGACCTGCCCTCCGCTCGGGGGGACCGCTCCCTCGTGCTCCAGGTCTGGCAGAATCTCCTCGCGAACGCCGTGAAGTTCACCTGCGGGCGGGACCCGGCCGTCGTGGAGGTCACGGGGCGCGCCTCCGACTCGGAGGTCGTCTACTCCGTCCGGGATAACGGCGCCGGCTTCGACATGCGCTACGCCGAGAAGCTCTTCGGGGTCTTCCAGAGGCTCCACACCCAGGAGGAGTTCGAGGGCACGGGCGTGGGCCTCGCGATCGTCCAGAGGATCGCGCACCGCCACGGCGGCCGCGTCTTCGCCGAGGGCCGCCCGGGCGAGGGGGCGACGGTCGGGTTCGCGCTGCCGAGAGGGGGACCCGCATGACTGCCGAGCCCGTCGAGATCCTGCTCGTCGAGGACCGGGACGAGGACGCCGAGCTGGCCCTCCGGGCGCTCCGCGAGCGGAACCTCGCGAACAAGATCGTCCGCGTCCGCGACGGGGCCGAGGCCCTCGACTACCTCCTCGGCGCCCCGGGCTCGCCGGCCAAGGGGAAGCCCAGGGTGGTGCTGCTGGACCTGAAGCTGCCCAAGGTGGACGGGATCGAAGTGCTCCGGCGGGTGAAGGCGGACGAGAGGACTCGCACGATCCCCGTCGTCGTGCTCACGTCCTCCCGCGAGGAGCGGGACCTCGTCCGGACCTACGACCTCGGCGTGAACAGCTTCGTGACCAAGCCGGTGGGGTTCGAGGAGTTCGCCGAGGCGGTCGGCCAGCTCGGTCTCTACTGGCTGCTCCTCAACCGGCAGCCGGGGCCATAGGCTCGGGCAGGCGGCCACTGGGGCCCCTCCGCGAGCCGGTTTCATGCACATGTGGAAGTGATGCAAGGAGTCACGGTCACCTGTGACGATTGACACGTATCGTCAAGGCGCCATGATAGTCTCGGACGTACGCCCGGACCGCCCGGTTCGGGGGACCGTCCTAGGATGGAACCGAACCCCTCCGCCCGCCTTGACATGGCCCACTTGGGCGGCGAGGAGAGGGGCGCGGCATGAGCGCGCCGATCCGGATCCTCGTCGTGGAAGACTCGGAGGCCGACTACGAACTCGTGCTCCGCGAGTTGCGGAAGGCCGGGCTCGCGCCCTCCGCCCGCCGCGTCGCCGATGCCGGGGCGTTCCGCGCGGCGCTCCGCGCGGGTCCCTGGGACATCGTCCTCTCTGACTACTCCGTCCCCGGGTTCGGCGCCCCCGAGGCGCTGCGGATCCTCCGGGCGTTGGCTCCTGACACACCATTCGTGATCGTCTCGGGGACCGTCGGAGAGGACGTGGCCGTGCAGGCGATGAAGTCCGGCGCGACGGACTACCTCCTCAAGGACAAGCTCGCGCGGCTGGGATCGGTCGTGGAGCGCGAGGTCCGGGAGGCCCGCGCGCGGCGGGAGAGCCGCGACGCCCTCCGCGAGAGCGAGGCCCGGTTCGTCCAGTTCCTCGAGAACATGCCGCACGCGGGGGTGTTCGTCCTCGACTCGGAAGGCCGCCCGGCCTACGCCAACACCCGGGCCGTCGAGCTCCTGGGGCTCGGAGCGGACCCGTCATCCACTCCCGACCGTCTCGCCGCGACGTACCACGCCACCGTGGCCGGGTCGGATGAGCCGTACCCGGTGGAACAGATGCCCGTGGTCCGAGCCCTGCGGGGGGAGACCTCCCGCGTAGACGACATGGAGATCCTGCGCGAGGGGCGCCGGATGCTCCTCGAGGTCTGGGGGACCCCGATCCGCGACTCCACCGGGCGAGTGAACTTCGCCCTGGCGGTCTTCCAGGACATCACGGAGCGGCGCGGCCTCGAGAGCCAGCTCCGCCAGGCCCAGAAGATGGAGGCGGTCGGGCGCCTCGCGGGCGGGGTCGCGCACGACTTCAACAATGTCCTCACGGGGATCCTCGGCTACGCCGACCTGACGCTCCGAGCCCTCCCGCCGGACGCCCCCTACCGCGCGGACCTCGAGGAGATCCGGAAGCTCGGCGAGCGCGCGGCCGGGCTCACGAGGCAGCTCCTCGCGTTCAGCCGGCAGCGGCCGGTCGAGCTGCGCGTTCTCGACCTGAACACGGTCGTCTCGGGGACGGAGCCGATGCTCCGCAGGCTCATCGGCGAGGACGTGCGCCTCTCCTTCGTCCTCGCGAGCCGGGCGGGTCGCGTGAGGGGCGACCCCGGACAGATCGAGCAGGTCGTCATGAACCTCGTCGTGAACGCGCGCGACGCCATGCCGGGCGGCGGCAAGCTCGCGATCGAGACGTCGGACGTCGTCCTCGAGGAGGACTACGCGCGGACGCACGTCGGGGCCCGCGCGGGGCCGCACGTGCTTCTCGCGGTCACCGACACGGGCGTCGGGATGCGTCCGGAGGTCCTCTCCCACCTCTTCGAGCCCTTCTTCACGACGAAGGAGCCGGGAAAGGGGACGGGTCTCGGGCTCTCGACCGTCTACGGGATCGTGAGGCAGGGCGGGGGGCACGTCGGGGTCTACAGCGAGCCGGGCCGAGGCTCCACGTTCAAGGTCTACCTCCCGGCGGCCGAGGGTCCGCCGGAGGGGACCGCACCCGCCCCCCCCGCCCCGGTGGCGCTCCGGGGGAGCGAGACGGTGCTCGTGGTGGAGGACGAGACGGGGCTCCGCGAGCTCGCGCGCCGGATCCTCATCGAGGCGGGTTACCGGGTCCTCGAGGCACGCGACGGGCGCGAAGCACTCGTCCTCGCGGTGAAGGAGCCGGGCCTCATCCACCTGCTCCTCACGGACGTGGTCATGCCCGAGATGGGCGGGCCGCAGCTCGCCCGGAAGCTCGCGTCGGCGCGCCCCGACATGCGGGCGCTGTTCGTCTCGGGCTACACGGAGCACGGGGCGGAGCAGGCCGGTCCCCTCGAGGCGGGCGCCCTGTTCCTCCCGAAGCCCTTCGGCCGCGACCAACTCCTGCGGAAGGTGCGCGAGGTGCTCGACGCCCCTTCGCGACCCCCCCGATGAGCCCTCCACCCACGGAGCTGGACTTCCGGCGGCTCTTCGAGGGCGCTCCGGGACTCTTCCTCGTCCTGGCGCCCGACCCGCCGCGGTTCACGATCCTCGGGGCGAGCGACGCCTACCTGCGGGCGACCCTCACCGAGCGCGAGAAGATCGCCGGTCGGGGTCTCTTCGAGGTCTTCCCCGACAACCCCGACGACCCGCAGGCGACCGGCACGAGCAACCTGCGCGCCTCCCTCGAGCGGGTGCTCGCCGGGAAGGTGGCCGACACGATGGCGGTCCAGAAGTACGACATCCGGCGCCCCGAGAGCGAGGGGGGCGGGTTCGAGGAGCGTTTCTGGAGCCCCGTCAACTCCCCGGTCCTCGGCGGCGACGGCCGGATCCTCTACGTGCTCCACCGCGTCGAGGACGTGACGGCGTTCGTGCGCGTGAGCCGCAAGGGCGAGGCGATGGAGCTGGAGGTCCTGCGGAGGAGCCAGGAGCTCGACGACGCCAACAAGAAGCTCCGCGCCGCCAACGACCGGCTCGCCGAACTCGACAAGCTCAAGACCGAGTTCTTCAACAACATGAGCCACGAGTTCCGCACGCCGCTCACGCTCATGCTCGGCCCTCTCGAGGAGAGCGTCGCCGACGTCCGCGAGCCCCTCGGGCCCGCCCAGCGCCGGCGCCTCGAGTTCGTCCAGCGAAACGCCCTGCGCCTGCTCAAGCTGGTGAACGCGCTGCTCGACTTCTCGCGGCTCGAGGCGGGGCGGCTCCGAGCCTCCTACGTCCCGACCGACCTCGCGCGGCTCACGACGGAGCTGGCGAGCGCCTTCCAGTCCGCGGCCGAGAAGGCGGGGCTCCGGCTCCTCATCGAGTGCCCGCCGCTCCCGGAGCCCGCCACCGTGGACCGGGAGATGTGGGAGAAGGTCGTCCTGAACCTCCTCTCGAACGCGCTCAAGTTCACGTTCCACGGGACGATCACCGTGGGGCTCCGCGCCGTCGGCGACCGGCTCGAGCTGACGGTCCGGGACTCGGGCACGGGGATCCCCGAGGAGGAGATCCCCCTCCTCTTCCAGCGGTTCCACCGGGTCCGCGGGGCTCGGTCGCGGAGCGTGGAGGGGACCGGGATCGGGCTCTCGCTCGTCCAGGAGCTGGCGCGCCTCCACGGCGGGACCGTCTCGGTCTCGAGCCGCGTCGGCGAGGGCAGCCTCTTCACGGTCTCGATCCCGCGGGGGCGCGCGCACCTCCCCCCTGAGGCGGTCGGGGCGGAAGAGGAGGCGGCGCCGGCCCCGTGGCGTCGGGCGATCTTCGCCGAGGAGGCGGAGCGCTGGCTCGAGACGGCGGGCGGCCCGGCCGCGGACGGGGGGCCCCCGAGCGCCGCCGCCGGCGGCGACTCGGGGCGAATCCTCCTCGCCGACGACAACGCCGATCTCCGCGAGTACGTCGCCGGGCTCCTCTCGCCCCCCTACCGCGTGGAGACGGCGCCCGACGGCGCCGCGGCGCTCGCGGCCGCCCGCGAGCGGCCGCCCGACCTCGTGCTCTCCGACGTGATGATGCCGCGCCTCGACGGCCTCGGGCTCCTGCGGGAGCTGCGGTCCGACGCGCGGACGCGGGGGATCCCGGTGATCCTCCTCTCGGCCAGGGCCGGGCAGGAGTCGGCCGTCGAGGGGCTCGAGGCCGGGGCCGACGACTACGTGATGAAACCCTTCACGGCTCGGGAGCTCCTGGCGCGTGTCCGCACCCACCTCGGCATGGCCCGGTTGCGTCGCGCATGGGCCGGGGAGCTCGAGCAGGTCAACCGAGAGCTCGAGTCCTTCAGCTACTCGGTCTCCCACGACCTGCGGGCGCCGCTCCGGGCCGTGGACGGGTTCAGCGCCGCGCTCGTCGAGGATCTGGGCGACTCGCTCCCCGAGGGCGCGCGGGCCGATCTCACCCGCATCCGCGAGGGGACGCTCCGGATGCGGGAGCTGATTGACGCGCTGCTCGACCTCGCCCGCGTCACGCAGGCGGAGCTCCGGCGCGAGCGGGTGGACCTCTCCGCGCTCGCCCGGAGCGTCGCCGAGGAAGTGCGCGAGCGCGCGGCGCCCGGGGCGCCGCCGGTCCGGCCGGAGGTCGCGCCGGAACTCGCCGCCGACGGGGACCCGCGGCTCCTGCGGCTCCTGCTCCAGAACCTCCTCGGGAACGCCTGGAAGTTCTCGGCGCGCGTCCCGACCCCCCGCGTCGAGTTCGCCGCCGAGATTCGCGACGGGGAGACCGTCTACCACGTGCGCGACAACGGGGCCGGCTTCGACATGGCCCAGGCGGGACGGCTCTTCGCCCCCTTCCAGAGGCTCCACGCCCCCGAGGAGTACCCCGGGACCGGGGTCGGCCTCGCCACGGTGAAGCGGATTGTCGTGCGCCACGGCGGCCGCGTCTGGGCCGAGGGGGCCCCGGGGCGAGGGGCGACGTTCTACTTCACGCTCTGAGGACCATGGGAGCGACGCGAATCCTGGTCGTGGACGACGAGCCGGCGGTCCGGGACGTGCTCGGGAAGCTCTTCCGAGAGGCGGGCTACGAGACCGAGACGGCCGCGGACGGGGCCGAGGGGCTCCGGATCCTCCGGTCCCGCCCGCCGGACCTCGTGATCACCGACATCCGGATGCCCGAGGTGAGCGGGATCGAGCTGACCTCCGAGGCGAAGAGGCTCCTCCCGACCCTCCCCGTGGTCCTGCTCTCCGGCGAGGGGGACGAGAGCGTCATCACGGCCGGCTTCCAGGCGGGTGCCGACGACTACCTCGCGAAGCCCTGGCGCGCAGGCGAGGTGCTCGCCAAGGTGCGACGCCACCTGGCCCTGGCGGCGAGCGCGCTCGCGGCGACCCGCCCGGTGAACCTGCCGTGGTCCTTCGGGGGCGGCCGGTTCCGGCTCGGGGCACGGATCGGGCAGGGAGGGATGGGCACCGTCTTCTCGGCCCTCGACACCGAGAGGGGCGCGGAGGTGGCCGTGAAGGTCCTCCGGGCCGAGATGGCGGACGACGAGAACTTCGTCCGGAGGTTCCTCTCGGAGGCCCGGACCCTCGGGCGCGTCTCCCACCCCGGCGTCCCGCGCGTCCACGACGTGGGGCGCGAGGGGTCGGTCCACTACTGCGTCATGGACCTGGTCTCGGGGGACGTCCTCGGGGACCGGCTCCGGCGGCAGCCGCTCCCCGCGGCGGAGGTCGCGGCGATCGGCGCGGGCCTCTGCGGGGTCCTCGAGGCGATCCACACGGCCGGGATCGTCCACCGGGACGTGAAGCCCGACAACGTGATCCTGCGCCCCGACGGCTCCCCGGTGCTCGTGGACTTCGGCCTGGCGCGGCGCGAGCAGGACCCACGCCTCACGGGGTCCGGGGACGTGATGGGGACGATCGGTTACATGGCGCCGGAGGTCATCCTCGGCCGCGCCCCGCCCGACGCGCGGACCGACCTCTACGGCCTCGGCGCGACCCTCCACGCGGCCGCCACGGGCCAGCCTCCCGAGCGCGAGGCGGGGACATTCGTCGCGGCGCTCCTCAAGGCCGCCGCGGCGCCTGTCCTCGACCCGCGCAAGGGGAACCCCGCGATCCCGCAGGCGCTCTACGATCTGATCGGCCGGCTCGCCCACCCCGAGCGCGAGAGGCGGCCCGCGAGCGCCGCCGAGGCGCGGGCGGCCTTCGAGGAGCTGGCGGGGGCCTGAGCCGCGGCGGCCCGGGCCTCGGCGTCCCATCGGATTCCCTTGGACTCCCCCTCCCCGCGTCCCTAGAATCCCGCCGCCGTCATGGCCAAAGGGGCGGCGAAACCGGAGGTCCGGGCCTGGGTCGTCGAGGTCGCGTCGCGCCCGGGGGCGCCGGACCCGGCGGGGGACGCGGCCCGCGCCGACCTCGCGGCGGCCGGGATCCCGGTCGCCTCGGTCGCGACCTCCTCCGTCTACCTGATCGCGGGCCCTCTCGCGGAGGGAGACGTCGCCCGGATCGCCCGGGACCTCCTCGCCGACCCGGTCCTCGAGGAGGCGCGGCACGGGCCGCACCCCGGGCCGCTCGCCGAGTGGCCCGAGGGAAGCGTGCTCGTCGCCAAGCGCCCGGGCGTCATGGACCCGGTGGAGGCCTCGGTGCGGCGCGGGATCGCGGACCTGGGGCTCCCGCCCGCGACGGCGGTCCGCACCGCCCGCCGCTACCGGATCGTCGGGATCCCGGGGCGCGAGGAGCTCCGCGCGGCCGTCGAGAGGGTCCTCGCGAACCCGGTCATCGAGGAGATACGGATCGGGAGCGCGCCGGCGGCCCCGGGCGCCTCCGCCCGGGCGGAGCCCCCGCCGGCCGCCGCCGTCCCGCTCGGCCAACTCGACGGGGCGGGGCTCGCCGCCCTCTCGAAGCGGCTGGGACTCGCGCTCTCGGGAGCCGAGATGGCGGCCGTCCGCGACTTCTTCCGCGCCGCCCACCGCGACCCGACCGACGTGGAGCTGGAGACGATCGCCCAGACCTGGTCCGAGCACTGCAAGCACAAGACCCTCACGGCCGAGGTGCGCCTGGACGGCCGCACGTTCAAGAACCTCCTCCAGGAGACCATCTTCGCGGCGACGGCGGAGCTCGGGCGGCCCTACTGCCTCTCGGTCTTCCGCGACAACGCGGGCGTCGTGCGCCTCGACGACGAGTGGGCGGTCGCGGTGAAGGTCGAGACCCACAACCACCCGTCGGCGCTCGAGCCCTATGGCGGCGCCGGCACCGGCTCGGGCGGGGTCATCCGCGACGTGCTTGGCACCGGCCGCGGCGCGCGGCCGATCCTCTGCACCGACACGTTCGGGGTGGCGCCCCCCGACCACGCCGCGCCCCTCCCGCCCGGGGTACTGCAC
>JAKEIC010000355.1 GCA_022614695.1 Planctomycetales bacterium
GGAGGGTCGGGCGCGGCCGCGCCGCCGCCGCGGCGAGCCGCCCGACCCCCGGCATCCGGACCCGGGGCGGCGGGGCGGCTCCGTGCCGCGAGACGATCGCGACATAGGCCGGCCAGAGGAGGACGGCCGCCCCGAGGGCGAGCAGGACGCCCATCGCCGAGATCAGCCCCAGCTCGCGGATCCCCCGGAAGTCGGCGAGTCCCACGGCGAGGAACGCGACCGCCGTCGTCACCGCGGCCGTGAGGAGGGCGGGACCCGTCTCCCGTGCCGCGTGGACGACCGCCTCGCCGGCCCAGGTCCCGGCCGCCCTCTCTTCGCGGTCGCGGGCGTGCAGGTGGATCGGGAAGTCCACGCCGAGCCCCACGACGACCACGAAGAAGACGATCGAGAGGAGGTTCAGCCGCCCGACGGCGAGGGTCGCGGCGCCGAGGGTCCAGGAGAGCGCGGCGGCGAGGACGAGGAGGACGAGGAGGGCCGGCCCGATCCCCCGGCAGGAGACCGCGAAGAGCCCCGCCACGAGGACCACGGCCACCACTGTGGTGAACGTCGTGTCTCGGAAGGCGGTCGCCATCTCGTCGGCGTTGAGGACAGGCCTCCCGGTGAGGCCGGCGGGGACGCCCGGGTGGGCCGCCCGCGCGACGGCGAGGTGGCTGCGGATCGCCGCGAGGGACCGCGCTGTGGGGGCGAGGGCCCCGGGCTCCTCCTCGGGGTCGGCGACGACGAGCAGCAGCGAACCGTCGGCGGTCGCGTAGTAGCCGTCGGCCAGCGAGGCCGGGACGCCCTCCGGGAGCCACGCCCCCGGGCCCGGCGGCTCGGCGGCCTCGCCCCGCGAGGCCGCCGCGAGCGCCTCGGCGAGTTCCACGACCGGCCGGGCCTGCGCGGGCTCCCCGGCGCGCGCCTCGAGGCCGGACGACACCTCGCCGGCGAGCCGGGAGAGCGCCGCGCCGACCGAAGGCGCCCCCGCCAGGCCCGCGAGCGCGGGTCCGGCGGACCGCAGCCTCCCGGCGAGGGCGCGCAGCGCCCCCGGCGCGAGGTAGTGGAGACCGGCGCGAGCCAGAGCGCCGGTCTCCACTCGGTGCTCGACCCGCCGGACGTTCGCGCGGTCGGCCGCGAGCCGGACCGCCAGGTCGTCCGCGAACGCGCGGGCGCGCCGCCGCGCCGGCTCGTCCGTCCCCGCCTCGACGACGACGAGGCAGTCCTCCCAGTCGTCCCCGAACTCCTCGACGAACGCCCGGTAGCGCCGATAGAAGTCGGCGTCGGCGATCAGCTCCCCGTGGCTCGAGTCGAGCTCGAGCCCCCGGGCGGCGATCCCGAGCGAGAGGGCGGCTGCGATCGCAGCGAGCCCGAGCGCCGTCAGGGGCTTCCGGAAGGCCCCGGCCGCCGCCGCCCCGAAGAGCCTCGTGACGACGTGGCCCAAAGGCTACGAGCGGCGCATCGCCGCCTGCCACCGCGCGAGCGCCATGAGCGGGAAGTAGAGCCGGTAGAGGTGGTACCGGAGGTAGAACGCCCCCGGGAACCCGGTCCCAGTCCACTCGGGCTCCTCGAACTCCCCGTCCGGACGCTGGCGCGACAGGAGGAACCGGACGCCGCGCTCCGCGGCCGGGTGGGCCGCTGCCCCCGCCGCGACGAGGCCGAGTATCGCCCAGGCCGTCTGGGACGGGGTGCTCGGGCCCTTCCCGATCGAGGCGGGGTCCACGTAGCTCGCGGGCGACTCGCCCCAGCCGCCGTCCCCGTTCTGGACCGAGAGCAGCCACGTTGAGGCGCGCACGACCATCGGGTCGTCGGCGGGGATCCCGACGGCCCGGAGCGCCACGAGCGCCGACCAGGTCCCGTAGACGTAGTTCACGCCCCAGCGGCCGAACCAGCAGCCCTCGGGGCGCTGGGTCTGCCGCAGGAAGGTGATCGCCCGATCGAGCGGATCCCCGGGCGAAGGGGTGGCCCCGAGGACCCCGAGCATCTCGGCCACGCGCGCCGTCACGTCCGGCGTGCTCGGGTCGAGCATGTTGCGGCAGTCGTTGAAGATCATCTCGTCGTAGATCTTGTTGTCCACGTGGCGCTCGAAGGCCCCGAACCCGCCGTCGTCGTTCTGGAGCCCGAGCACCCATCGGAACCCCCGCTCGAAGGTCTCCTCCGCCGCCGGATCGGTCGCCTGCCGCTCCGCGAGCGCCATCAGGACGACGGACGAGTCGTCAATGTCTGGGTAGGAGTCGTTGTGGAACTGGAAGGCCCAGCCGCCGGGCTCGACGTCGGGCGCCTTCACCGCCCAGTCCCCGGGCCGCCGGATCTGCCGGGACGCGAGCCAGGCGAGCGAGCCCTGGACCCGCGCGTCGGAGGACGCGACGCCCGCCGAGAGGAGGGCGAGGACACCCCAGGCCGTGTCCCAGACCGGCGAGACGCACGGCTGCATCCGGACCCGGTCCCCGTCGGCGATCGCGAGCCGCCGCAGCGCCGCGCAGCCCTTCGCGACGGCCGGGTGATCCATCGGGTAGCCGAGGGTGACAAGCGCCATCACCGAGTTCATCATCGCGGGGAAGATCCCTCCCCAGTCCCCCGGCTCGTCCTGGTGCTCGAGGATCCACCGCTCGGCCTTCCGGAGGGCCCAGCCCCGCGAGATCTTCCACGGGTTGCGCTCGAGGATCTTCAAGACCTTGTCGGCGAGGCCGAAGAAGTTCTTCCACGAGAAGAGCGGGGAGTCGGCGACGAAGGAGAAGTCGCGCAGCCCCTCGGGCTCGGCGTAGAGGTCGTCCACGGCCGCCTCGGAGGGGACCCGGCAGAACGGACGCTTGGCGTTCAGGATCATGAGGGGGATCGTGTAGGCCCGGGCCCAGCAGGCGAACTCGTAGATGTTGAAGGCGGAGATGCGCGGCATGAACATCCACTCGACCGGGATCAGAGGGAGCCCGCGCCAGTCGAACTGCCCGAAGTACGCGAGGAAGATCTTGGTGAGGATCCGCGCCTTCATGATCCCGCCCCGCGAGAGGACGAGGTCGCGCGCCTTCTCAAGGGCCGGGTCCCCCGCGCGGGCGCCGGCGAGCCGGAGCGCGAAGATCGCCTCGACGGTCGCCGAGAGGTCGGCCGGCGCGCCCGGGTAGAGCCCCCACCCGCCGTCCTCGAGCTGGAGGTCGCGGAGTCTCCGGCCGAGCCCGGCCACGGTCTCCGGGTCCTCGATCCCGAGGAACGCGTGGAACATCACGTACTCGGCGTTGAGCGTGGCGTCGGCCTCGAGCTCCCCGAGCCAGAACCCCTCGGGGTCGCGGAGCGCCAGCAGCCGGTCGCGGGCGGCGCCGATCGCCGCGTCCACGGCGTCGCCCCCCGCTGCGGCGGCCGGCGGCGGCGCGTAGGCCCCGTGGGTCGCCACGTAGGGGTCGGGACGCCTCGGGGGGGAGAGCGGGGGCGGGGCTGGCGTCTCGAGGAGCTTGAGGCTCGGCAGGGCCCGCCGGTTGATCAGGTTCGAGAGCCCGACCCCGGAATCGGCCTTCCCCGCCACGGCGCGGGGGACTGTAGCACAGGGGCCGTCGCGCTAGTAGGACAGCACGTCGTAGACGCCGGCCTGCGCCGTGTCGTCGGCCCAGACGTGGACCGCGAAGCCCGCCGCCCCCGCCGCGACCGCCGGGGAGACCGAGGTCCCCGTGTTCCCCGAGAGGGCGACGGGGCCCGACCAGGTCGTCCCGGCGTCGGTCGAGCGCGCGGAGAGGACCTCGGCGTTCCCGAGCACGGGCGCCGACCAGGCGAGCCAGAGCGTGCCCCCCCCGTCCACCGCGACCGCGGGCCCCGAGGCCGACGACAGGCTCCAGAGGCCGCGCCGCAGGCTCCACGTCGCGCCCCCGTCCCGGGAGCCCGAGGCCTCGAGGAACGCCTGGAGGTAGACGCTCGGGTTCGGGAACCCC
>JAKEIC010000356.1 GCA_022614695.1 Planctomycetales bacterium
GATCGAGCGCGCGCTGGACGACCGCGGGTTCCGCGCCGGGGCGGCGGCGGCCGCCGAGCGACTCCGGCGGGAGTGGACGTGGGAACGCGCGGCGGAACCGCTCCGGCGGCTGGCCCTCTCGCCGCGCCGCGCGCCCGACCGGCGCGGGCCGACCGGGAGCGGCGGCGGGACGCCCGCGGATCTCGAGGGGCTGCGGGCCGTGGCGATCCTCACCGAGAACCACATCCGGCACCTCGAGAGGACCCTCGGCCGCTGGCGGTGGGCGCTGGCCGCGGCGGCCCTGGTCCCGGGTTCCCGATCGCTCTGGAGACGGCTCCGAGGCGCCCCGGCCTCCCCCGGAGCCTCGCCGCCGGAGATCGGCGCCGCGATCGAGAGGCGCGTCGCCGCGGACGTGGCGGCCGCGCGCGCGGCCGACACGTCGCTCGACGAGGACGCCGCTCTCCGGCGGGTGCTCGACCTGAAGCGGATCCACGTCCGGAACCTCGAGGCGATGCTCGCCGCCCGCCGGCCGAAGATCGAGGCGATCAAGAGGATCCTCGGGCCGATCCGGCGGGCGGTCCGGCTCCTGCCGAGGCGCCCATGATCCGGCGGGCCGTCGTTCTGGCGGGCGGGAGGGGCTCCCGAATGGCCGGGCTCTGCGGGGGGCTCCCGAAGCCGCTCCTGCCCGTGTGCGGGCGGTCCCTGCTCGGTCGGGAGCTCGACGCGCTCGCCGCGGCCGGGGTGCGCGAGCTGCTGGTCACGGCCGAGCACCGTGCGGAGGAGGTGGCCGCTGCGGCACGGTCGGCGGCCCCGGCGGGGCTCCGGGTCGAGGTCGAGGTCCTCGAGGCCACGGAGGGGATCGCCGACTCCCTCGCCCGGCTCGCGCCGAGGCTGCCGGGCCCGTTCCTCCTCTGGCTCGGGGACATCGCGGCGGGCGCGCCCGACCTCGCGGCCCTCGCCGCCCCGGTCGAGCGGGGCGAGGCGGGCGCGGCGCTCGCCGTGGCCCGCGAGCCCGACCCCGCGCGCCGGGGCCGGAACTTCGCCGTGTTCACCGAGGCCGACGGCCGCGTCACCCGCGTCGCGGAGAAGAGCGCGGAGCCCGGCACCGAGTGGAAGGGGACGGGGCTCTACGCCTTCGCCCCGGGGATCCTGTTCGCGTGCGCCGGGACCGAGCCTTCCCCCCTCCGCGGGGAGCGGGAGCTCACTGACGCGATCGGGCGGTTCCTCGGGCGCGGGGCCCGGGCCGTCGCGGTCCCGGCGACCCGCTGGGACGTGAACGTGACGGCGCCCGAGGACCTGCGCGAGGCGGCCCTCCGCGCGCTCGACGACCTGGGACGGGACTCCTGGATCGGCCCGGGCGCCGAGGTCCACCCGGGCGCGCGGCTCCGGCGGGCCGTCGTCGAGGCCGGAGCGCGCGTCGAGGCGCCTGTCGAGGTTCGCGACTCGGTCCTGCTGCCGGGGGCCTCGGTCCGGGAGACCGTGACGGACCGGATCGTGGAGTCGTGCGGAGCGGGCGCGTGAGGAGCCCGCGCGCGACGATCGCCGTGCTCTCGTGCGGGGGCCGCGAGGCGCTCCGCCCCGCCCTCGAGAGCGCGCTCGAGCAGCGGCTCCCGGCCGGGGAGGTCGAGGTCCTGCTCGTGGACCAGGCGAGCCCGGACGCGACGGGCGACTGGGTGGAGCGAGAGCTCCCCGCGGTCCGGGTCCTCCGGCCGGGCCGGAACACCGGGTGCGCGGGCGGCCGGAACCTCGCGGCGCGCGAGGCGCGGGGGGAGGAGTTCCTCGCCTTCCTCGACGACGACGCCGAGGCGGAGCCGGGGTGGCTCGGGGCCCTCGCCGCCGCCCTCGAGGCCGATCCCGCGGTCGCGGCCGCCGGTTCCGCCGTGCTCGATGCCGGAGGCCGGAAGGTCGAGTTCGCGGGCCCCCTCGCGAGCCTCGTCGGCCACTCGTGGCAGGAGGGGAAGGGGGAGCGTCGGGAGACGCTCGCGGCCCCGGGGCCGTTCCCGGTCCTTTTCCCGGCCGGCGGGGCGATGGCTGTCCGGCGCGACGCGTTCCTCGAGGCCGGCGGGTTCGACGAGTCGTTCGGGATCTACTTCGAGGACCTGGATCTCGGTTGGCGGCTCTGGGTCCTCGGGCGCCGGGTCCTCCTCGTCCCGGCCGCCGCGATCCGCCACAGGGTCCACGGGACGATGGGAGGGGTGGACCTCTCCCGTCGCATCTTCCTCCACGAGAGGAACGCCCTCCGGGCGCTCTGGAAGAACGCGGGGGACGAGTGGCTCGATCGGGCCCTTCCCGCCGCGCTCCTCCTCGCGCTCCAGCGCGCCGCGGTCCACGTGCCGCGGCCTCCGGAGGACTTCGTCCCCGACCCGACCGCCTCCGCGCTCCCGGACGAGCCGCTCCCGACGGCTCGCGAGGGGCTCGCGTCCCTCTTCGCCGTGGAGGGATTCGCCCGGGACCTCCCGACCCTCGTGCCCGCCCGCGCGGCGGTCCAGTCGCGGCGGAAGCGACCGGACCGGGAGATCCTGCCCCTCTTCCGCGCGCCGTTCGCCGTCCACCCGATCGGCTCGGGTTACGAGGAGCCGGCCGCCGAGGCGCTGGAGGCACTCTGCGGCGATCTCGTCCCACCCTCACGCAGGCCGGCGCCGGTCGCCACCGCATGAGCCTCGCCCCCGCCGTCACGGCGCTGGTCGTCTCCTACGACGGGGCGTCGCGCCTCGCCGAGGGGATCCCGAGCCTCCTCGCGCTCGAGCCGCCCGAGGGCGGGCTCGAGGTCGTCGTCGTCGCGAACGGCTCGACGGACGGGACGGCCGAGAAGCTGAGGGAGGCGTTCCCGGCGGTCCGCGTGATCCGCCACCGCCGGAACCGGGGCTACGCCCGGCCGCACAACGAGGCGGCCCGAGGGATCGCCTCGGAGTGGCTGGCGATCGTGAACGACGACGTCCGCGTGGAGCCGGGCTGGCTCCGGGCGCTCCTCGCCCGCGCCCAGGCCACCGGGGCCGACGCCGTGGGGTCGCTTCTCCTCTCCTGGGACGGAGCGACCGTGGACTTTGCGGGCGGGACCGTGAACGCGGAGGGACGTGGCTTCCAAGCGGGATTCGGGAAGCCCCGGTCGGAAGTGCCCCTCGCCGCGGGCCCCACCCTCTTCGCCTGCTCGGCGGCGATGGTCGTCCGCCGCGAGGCGTTCCTCGAGGCGGGCGGCTTCGACGAGCGTCTCGACTGGTTCTACGTGGACGTGGACCTCGGCTGGCGATTCGCGGTCTCCGGACGGAGGGTCGAGTTCGAGCCGGAGGCCGTCGCCTACCATCGCCACGGCGCGACGGCGCACCGGCTGCCCCCCGCGCGGAAGCTGTTCTCGCTGGAGAGGAACGGCCTCGCCTCGCTTCTCAAGAACCGGGCCGAGGACCGCGTCGGTCCCGCCCTCGCGGCCTCGCTCCTCCTCGCCGGGGCGCGGGCGGCCGCGCTCTCCGGTGTCCCCCGGGAGACGTTCGCCTTCGTCGGGCCGGCGGAGCCAAGCGGGGCCCCCCCCCAGGAATCGCGTCTCGCGATTCC